>JBCCSK010000014.1:0-30767 GCA_039200205.1 Planctomycetota bacterium | reverse complement strand
GCGGACGCTCCAAGCCAGTGGGTTACGGTCGTTCGCCGCGAACCCCTTGATGCATCGCCGCTCCTGCTGCGACGATGAGAGGCCCTCCCGAACCCCCGATGAAGCTCTTCGACCCCGGCCCCAGCGGACACACCGTCTCACTCGGTCTGCTCCTGCACCGGCTCGCCTTCGCCGGCCTGATGCTGTCCCACGGGATCCCGAAGATCACCGGCTTCTTGAAGGCCAAGGACACGTTCCCCGATCCTCTCGGGATCGGCAGCACCGCGTCCCTCCTCGCGGCGATCGGCGCCGAAGGCGTCTGCGCGTTCCTCGTCCTGATCGGCTTCGCGACGCGACTCGCCGCGCTTCCGATCGTCTTCACGATGGGGGTCGCCGCATTCGTCGTCCACGCGGGCGATCCCTGGCAGAAGAAGGAGCTCGCGCTCGCCTACGCGGCCGCCTTCCTCGTCCTGTTCTTCACCGGCGCCGGCCGCTACTCGGTCGACGCCCGGGGGCGACGTGACTGAATCCACGATGCGCAACGTCACTCCGCTCACCCTCGTCGCCGCGGCTCTCGCCGCGTGTGCCGCTCCGCGCGCCGCGGACCAGACGTTCGCAGCGCCCCGCTCGGTCTCGTCGTCGAGCCTCGCCGTCCACCGCGCGTACGCCGCGTCGTTCACCGCGATCGAGGCCGCGCTCGACGAGGACGAGCTGGAGGTTGCGCGCTCCTCGATCCGCCAGCTGCGCAGTCGCCTCGAGTCCGACCTCGCCACGGCCCCGACGCTGGCCGAGGCCCGCAAGCGCGACGACGAGATCGCGCTGCTGACGGTCTCCGGTGACCTCCCGAGTCGCGAGAGCGTCGAGGCCGCCCTGGCGATGGCCGACGGGTTCGAGCGCATCGTCGACGGGCGCCTGCGCATCGCGAGCGTCGAGCTCGCCGTCGATCTCGTGCGCGTCCAGGGCGCGGAAGAGGTCGAGGTCGTTCTCAGCGGTAGATCGGACTGGCACGAGCCGCTGACCGTCCGTCCGAGCGCCGCCTCGATCGTCGTCGAGCGCATCTCGCTGGAGCCTCGGACCGGGATGGAGCAGCTCTCCAGCGGTCGCGCCGCGCTGCCGGACACGCCCGAGCTGGAGCTCCCCGCCCGCGGCGAGGCGAACACCGTGGTCGCCGTCCTGCCGATCCAGGTCCCGACCGGCGCGATCGCGACGCGGATGCGCGTCGATCTCGCGTGCAACGGCGGGACGATCGCGGAGGACGGGGACGCCTTCCCGGCCCGCACGATCGAGGTCGCCCTCGGCGAGCGAACGGACATCCCCGCCTGGATCCCGGCCGGCGTCGTCGACCCGGTCGAGCTCGTCGACGTCGTCGAGCGCGGCAACGCGCCGCTCGCGCTCGTCCTCGAGTGCGCCGTCCGGATCCAGCCCTCGCGGCGGGACGAGGCGCTCGACCGGCTCGGCTACGCGGTCCAGACCCTCCCGCTCGACTCGATGCGGACCCTCGTCCCGGCGCTTCGCTGGCTCGTCGGAACCGACGAGTTCGGCCGGAACGAACGGGCCTGGCGTGACTGGCTCGTCCAGCGCTACGAGGCCCGCGTCGCGTCCGGCGACGCGACCTCGATCGGCACGGACTGAATCGCGGGCCCGGTCGGCGTACGATCCCGCGCCCATGGACACCCACGACGCAGAGGTCGAGCGCCAGCTCGCCGTGTTCCGCCGCGGCGCGACCGACCTGATCGAGGAGCAGCAGCTGCGCGGCATGCTCGCCAAGTCGCTGCGCGAGAACCGCCCGCTGCGGGTCAAGTTCGGCATGGACCCCTCGTCGGCCGACCTGCACCTCGGCCACGCCGTCCAGCTCCTGAAGCTGCGCGACGTGCAGGACCTCGGCCACCAGGTCGTCCTGATCGTCGGCGACGCGACGGCGATGGTGGGGGACCCGAGCGGGCGCAACAAGCTGCGGCCGGTCCTGACGCGCGACGAGGTCGAACGGAACCTCGCGACCTACACCGACCAGGCCGCGCGCGTCCTCGACATGGACCGCACCGAGGTCCGTCGCAACTCCGAGAGGTTCGACGCGATGACCTTCGAGGACCTCCTGCGCCTCACGACGCGCATGACGGTCGCCCAGATGATCGAGCGCGACACGTTCCAGACGCGCATGGAGGCGAACGAGCCGATCGGGATCAACGAGTTCCTCTACCCGCTGATGCAGGGCTGGGACTCCGTCCAGATCGAGGCCGACCTGGAGCTCGGCGGCACCGACCAGCTCTTCAACCTCCTCGTCGGCCGTCGCCTCCAGGACCAGGAGGGCCAGCGCCCCCAGATCGTGATGACCCAGCCCCTCATCGACGGCCTCGACGGCCGCAAGATGAGCAAGTCGTACGACAACGCGATCGGCCTGACGGCGAGCGCGAAGGACATGACCTTCCGGGTCATGCAGATCGACGACGAGGTCATGCCGACCTGGTTCCTGCACCTGACGCGTCTCGCGCAGGACGACATCGACGCGGCCCTCGCCGGCCACCCGCGCGAGGCCAAGGCCCGCCTCGCCGCCGAGATCACGACGTTCTTCCACGACGCCGAGGCCGCCCGGGACTCGGCCGCCCGCTTCGACGCCGAGGTGCGCGACAAGGCGCTGCCCGACGACCTGCCCGAGGTCGCGTGGAGCGCGGACTGGGGCGCGTCGCTGCCGCTCCCGAACCTCCTCAAGGAGATGGGACTGTGCGGCACCACCTCCGAGGCGCGCCGCGCGGTCCAGCAGGGCGGCGTGCGCATCGACGGCGAGGTGCGCAAGGACGCGAAGGACGTGGTCGACGCGCCGTCCCAGCCGCGCCTCGTGCAGGTCGGGAAGAAGCGAGCGGCGCGGGTCCTCCCGGGCTGAGCTGCATTCCGGGTTCCGTGCTACCGTCCGGCGGGAGAGACCTGCCGATGAGTGGACCGCCGGACGCACAGCGCCCCATTTGCTTCGTCATCATGCCCTTCGGCGTCCGCAAGGACGACGGCGGGCGGACCTACCAGTTCGACGACATCTATCGCGAGCTCTTCGTCCCCGCGATCGAGGCGGCCGGGATGGAGCCGCTCCGCGCGGACGAGGAGTACATCGGCGGCTTCATCCACCGCCCGATGTTCGAGCGACTCGTGCTCGCGCCCTACGCCCTCGTCGACATGACGACGGGCAACCCGAACGTCTTCTACGAGCTCGGGGTGCGCCACGCGGTGCGCGAGCACAGCACCGTCGCCGCCTTCGCCGAGGGCACGCGTCTGCCCTTCGACGTGGCGCCGCTCCGCAGCGTCATCTACCGCGCGACCGCGAAGGGCCTGCCGGCCCCGGAGACGCTCGAAGACGACCAGCGCCGGATCACCGAGTCTCTCGAGAACGCCCGCGAGGCCCGGAGCGACAGCCCGCTCTTCCAGCTCCTCGACGGCATGGCGCCGCCCGACGTCAGTCGCGTCAAGACCGACGTCTTCCGCGAGCGCGTCGACTACGAGAAGCGCTGGAAGTCACAGCTCGCGAACGCGCGACGCGAGGGCGTCGACGCGCTGCGCGAGCTGCGGGGGAAGCTCGAGCCGCTCCGCGACCAGGAAGCGGGCGTCGTCGCCGACCTCTTCCTCTCGTTCCGGGCGGTCAAGGCCTGGGAGGACATGCTCGACGTCGCGGCCGGCATGCACCCGACGCTCGCCAACGTCGTGATGGTCCGCGAGCAGAAGGGCTTCGCGCTCAATCGGCTGAAGCGCCGCGGTGAGGCCGCCGACGAGCTCAAGGACCTGATCGAGGACCGCGGCAAGAGCAGCGAGACCCTCGGGATCCTCGGCCGCGTCTACAAGGACCTGCGCGACGACGCGCTCGCCGAGGGCGACGACGACCAGGCGCGGGCCTACCTGAAGAAGGCCATCGAGGTCTACCTGGAGGGCTTCGAGGCGGACACGCGCGACGCCTACCCGGGCGTGAATGCCGTGACGCTGATGGAGATTGCGGAGCCTCCCGATCCCCGCCGCGACGAGCTGATCCCCGTCGTCGAGTACGCCGTTCGGATGCGGATGAAGCACGGCGAGCCGGACTACTGGGACCACGCGACGCTGCTCGAGCTCGCCGTGCTCGCGCAGGACGAGAGCAAGGTGGATGCGGCGCTCGACGACGCCCTCGCGTGCGTCCGAGAGGTGTGGGAGCCGGAGACCACGCGGAACAACATGCGGCTGATCCGTGAGGCGCGAGAGTCCCGCGGGGAATCGACAGACCTCGTGGAGCGGGTGGACGCGCGACTCGAGAAGGCGCGGCCGGTCCCGGTCGTCTAGCGCCGGCCCGAAGCGCGCTCACGCCGAGCACTGCCTGCCATGGTCGACGTCTTCGTCAGCTACACGCGCGATGATCAGGAGCTCGTGCGTCCGTTCATCGACGCGCTCCGCAAGGCTGGCGTCGAGGTCTCCTGGGACGTCGACATCGCGCCGGGCGTCGACTTCCGAGTCCGGATCGAGGAGATGATCCGCGCGGCTCGCCGTGTCGTCGTGATCTGGTCGCCCCGCTCGATCGGCTCCCGCTTCGTCAAGGACGATGCCGATCTCGCCCAGTCGCTCGGTTCGCTCGTGTCGGTCTGCTACGGCGTCGATGCTCCTCCGCTTGGTCACCGCCAGAATCAGTATGTCGTGGCGGACGACCTGACTGCGTTGCCTGTGCCGCTCGCGTCGATGCTTCGGATCGAAGCGCCGCCGCCGCCACCGCCACGTCTCCCCTGGCACCGAATCGGAACCGCGATTGTGGTCCTCGGTGCCCTCGCCGGCGCTGGGTGGCTCGCGTCCAGGGGCTGCTCCTCGACGTCCGAACAGGACAGCCGATCCTTCGAGATCGCGCGATTCGAGTCTCGGCCGCCGGTGATCGAACCGGGCGACGTGACGGAGCTCTCGTGGGAGACGTCGGGCGCCGAGTCGGTCGAGCTCGACGTCGGGACCGGTCTCCGCCCGGTCGAAGAGGCGGGCACGTTCCAGTTCACGCCGTTCACCGCGACGACGTGTCGACTCGTGGCGAGGGGGCCGAACGGTGAGTCCGCCGAAGAGTCCCTCACGGTTCTCTTCCGCGAGTCGCTCGACCCGCCCCCCGATCTCACCGATTGCGCCTCGGTGGGGGACGAAGGAGTCGCCGTCGTCGGCGTGGACGGGTCGATTCGAATTGCTCGCCGCCGGGGAGACTCGTGGATGGACCCGGTCCAGCCAGCGGGGGAGGTGCCCCTCCGCGGCTGTGCCGCCACCGAGGACGGGCAGCGGATCGTTGCGGTCGGGGACCGAGGAACCGTCGTTGCGTCGTCCGACGCCGGCGCGAGCTGGCGGGTCGTCGACAGCGGCGTCGACGGCGACCTCCGTGCGGTCGCCTGCTGGGACGACGAGACCTGGGTCGTGG
This sequence comes from Planctomycetota bacterium, assembly GCA_039200205.1. Lineage (GTDB taxonomy): Bacteria > Planctomycetota > UBA1135 > UBA1135 > Saltatorellus. The sequence continues at coordinate 25,402 of JBCCSK010000014.1, read as the reverse complement.
GCAAGAACATCGTCCTCGTTTCGAAGGACCGCGATCAGACGTGGTCCGTCGTCGATCCGGACAAGGACGACGCGGACCTCTACGCCGTCGAGGTGCGATCGGGACTCGCGGGCCCGGCCGTCTGGATCGGCGGCTTCGATCGCTTCGGCAATCCGTACGCGCCCGTGGTCAAGCTCTCGCCGGCCGAGTCGCCGGAGGCCGGCGGTTGGTCTGGCGGCGGTCGTCTCCACTTCGAGGGCCATCGATCCAAGCGAGTGTCCGCGATCGCACCGACTTCGCGAAACTCGGTCGCCTACGCGGCTCTCGTGGATCTCGAGCCCAATGGTTTAGAACACGGCATCCTTCGCATGCGAGCGGTGCCGGACGTCTGGGATGTCGTCTCAGGGGACGAGTGTCCGAAGCTCGAAGGGCTTCACTATGCGCAGGCGCAGCGTCGCCTCTTCGGAGCTGGACCCGATGGCGTTTTCGAATCGCTCGACGGGGTGATGTGGGAACAGCGGCTCGGCGGGCGGCTGACCTCCATCAGTGGCCCACAGTCCGGGCAGATCCTCTGGGTCGTCGGAGACGAGGGTCGAGTCTTCCGCTCCGACGATGGGGGCGCCGAGTGGACCCAAGTGGCCTACCCCTGATCGAAGTCGTCGCCTTCGGACGAGAGCTGCTCCAGGTGCTTGCGAAGAGCAGCCGACGCACGCTCGTCCCGGTGCAGCCGCCCGATCACGCGTGCCCGCACCTCGTCGTCGAGAAGGTCATCCCCAGGGTCGGCGTGCCCGGCGGCTTCCTGCAGGTCGACCGAGTCGATGTAGAGCTGCAGCGCCTCCGCCTCGAGCATCTCCTGGGTCGGCGGTAGCTCGCCGTCGACGCGCTCCAGGCCGGTGAGCAGGCGGATCCAGGGGAAGCGGACCTTCGCACTCGGCGCCTTCGGGAGGTCTCCCCTCCACTCGACGTCGAGCGCCTTGTGCGCCCGGAGCAGGCCCGCCCCGAACCACCTGTCCGAGTGCCGCCAGCTGTCGTCGGCCGTGGAGAAGAGCGCATGTCGTACCGCTTCGACGTCGCGCCAGGGCTCGTCGGCGGAGGGCTGGGGCCGGTGGAGCTGGAGCCACAGCGCTGCCGCTGCGGCGACCTGCGGGGTCGCCGAAGACGTCCCGGCCCCGTCGATCGCCACCGCGTCGCCCGTGTCGAACGCGGCCCAGGGCATGTTCGGCGTGTACGCCGCGATCGCGGTCTTCATGCGCGACTTCGGACCGAAGCAGCCGTGCATCTCGAAGTGCAGGCCGTGGCGGTGGTAGGGGCGCTTGCCGTGCGTGGCGCCGCACACGGCGATGACGCGGTGGAAGCGCGCCGGATAGACGATCGTCTCGGGCGGGAGGTCGCCGAATCGGTTCCCGGCCGCCGCGACGATCACGACGCCCTTCCGGTAGGCCCGGTTGACCGCCTTGGCCCACTTGCGCGTCGGCACGCCGCCCATGCTGATCGAGATCACCCGGCAGCCGATGTCGACCGCGTAGTCGATGCCCTTCGCCAGCGCGTCGCTCTGGAAGTGCACGACGGAGTCCGCGACGCGAATCGGAACGACCTCGACGTGCGGGGCTCCGCCGAGCCAGTCCTCGCCGCCCGGCAGGTCCGGGTGCTGGATGCGCGAGCCGGCGAGGAGCGCGAGCGTGGCCGTCCCGTGACCGGGGTTGTGGAGGAAGCCGGACTCGGTCCGGTCGACGGCGTCGTCCCGCCGACCCTGTCCCGTGAAGTTGCGCGCCTCCCCGGCGGCCAGGTGCACCGGCTTCGACACGTGCTGCGGGTCGTAGCCGGTGTCGAGGATCCCGACCCGAATGCGTGCAGCGCCGGGATCGCCGACGCGCTCGCGCGCCGAGCGCAGGCCGCTGTACTCGTCCCCGAGGTGCCAGCCGAACCGGAACTCGCCCTGCGACGGCGGCCAGTCGTCGTCGAGCACGTCGAACCTGCGCTCGCCGCTGCTCTCGATGCCGACACTGTCCTCGTCGTCGTCCGGGGGGAGCTGGACGCGCTGGGTGATCTCGGGCTCGACGTACGCGTCGGCGGGAGCGCTCGCGTCGTGCGCGCGATCCCAGGCGTTCTCGGGCTGACTGGACTCTGTTGCGCCGAGCCCGATGACCGACGGGCGGGCGCCGCTTTCACGGAGTGCGGCGACGATGCGATCGATCCGGACGCCCTCGTTGGCTTTCCGCGACCTGCGACCCGCGCGGTGGAGCCCGACGAGCTTCCACTCCTCGTCGAAGATCGGGCTGCCGCTCATCCCCGGGTCGGTTGGCGCCGTGTACCAGAAGTACGGATCGCCGACCTCTTGGACGCGGTTGTTCTGCAGCGCGATGTGCATCGTGCCGCCGTGGGGGTGGCCGGGGATGGTGACGCGCTGCTCGGGGACGACGGGGAAGGCCGAGAGGATGCTGTCGGACGGAGCGGCTCTCGGACTGTCGCTCGGGACCTCGTCGAGCTCGAGCACGGTCACGTCGAGCTCGGACGGCGGTGAGCTGAAGACCACCCGCGCGCCCTTGAGCTCGTGCTCGCCCGCCTCGCGGAACTGGACGAAGACGTCCTCGGGCGCGAGCGCGCCGTAGCTCGAGCGCACGCTCGGATCCGGCGAGCAGACGTGCGCGTTCGTCACGAGCAGGTTCCGGCCTGCGAAGTGCTCGTCCACCGCCGCCCCTTCGAGGAGGAAACCCGTCCCGTCTCCGCTCGTCCGCACCCTGCAGATCCGCGCCACCCCGAGCGCGATGCGCAGGGCGTCGCGCAGCCACTCGAGCGGCGTGTACTTCGTGTCGCCGTAGACGCGCTCGAGATCGCCCAGCTCGCCGGGCGCGTCGGTGACGAGGATGCGCCCGCCCGGCATGAGCCCGAGTCGACCGCGAAGGAGCGGGAGGAGTCGCTCGCCCGGAGCCTCGTCGTCGTCGAGGAGCCACAGCTCCTGCATCTGGCGCAGGGTCGACTGCAGTGCGAACCGGTCGACGTCAGGGTGGTCGACGTAGCGCCGGCACGCGTCGTACGCGGCGTCCCAGTCGCCCAGCGCGAGCCGAGCCTCCATCTCCGTCGCGGCGGCCCAGTGGCCCGCGTCACCTTCGAGCGTCGTCAGGACGGACTTCGCGATCTCGTCCACGCCCTTGTCGTGCGCCTTCGGATCGCCGGCGCGGACCTTCTCGGCGTGGGAGCGGAGCGCGATGTAGTTGATGCCGTGCCAGTAGTTGGCCTTCGGATCGGCGTCGAAGGCGGTGCGGTAGTGGGTGAGGGCTGCCTCGAGGTCGTGGATCCGCGGCTGCGAGGCGCGCGGGCGGGCGTTGATGTAGAGCTGCTTGTAGGCGCGGCCGAGCAGCCCGTCGATCTCGTGAGCGTCGTCGTCGGCCTCAGCGGCGCGGGCGGCCTCGAGCTCGTCGATGGCGTCGGTGATCTCACCTGTGTCGATGAGCCCCTGGGACAGATGGCGCCGGATGAGCGCGGTGTCGTACCCCGCGTCCATCGCGGCCCGTCCGACCTCGACGAGCTCGTCGAAGGCGCTGTACTTGCGCAGGGTCGCGAGGACGTCGACTACGAGCGCGCGATCGACGTCATTGGGTGCGGTGCGGAGGCCTTCAAGCAGTTGATCGAGGATGGCGCGCGCGTGAGCGTGCTCACCGTTCTCGAGCGAAGACTCCAGCGTGGCAGGCGGGAGGGATTCGTCCCCAGTCATCGTTGTTCTTTGAATGGCAGAGTTGGAATCGACGGCGCTCTCCCAGTCGCGTCGGTGTCTCTGCAGAGTAGCGGCCCTGCACGAAGTTGTGGCCTCGAACGCCCGACTGGGGCGGCGATAGCCGTTCACTCTTGAACCGCGCGTCACACTGTGGACGTCTTCGTCTCCGATCGTCCGCCGCCCGATTCCGGCCCGTGCGAGCACCCGTGCTAAGGTCTGAGCGAGTGAGCCCGGGACCCGCTCGCGCGCCGATCCGGACGCCCGCTCGCCGCTCTCTAGCGGATGCGCTCGGGAACGGCGGATCGGATGCCTGAGCCGCGCTCGTGTGTTGCGCGGCTCACCTAGGTCGCGAACCAACGACAAATGAAGGGAGAGTCCGATGGATCAGGAGACTCGAACGCGCCGCGACCGCGCCGCGGACCGACACGATGCCGCCCTCGCCAATTGGCCGACCCGCGCGAGTGAAGAGTTCCTTCTGGAGATGCGTTCGGTGGTCGAGGAGCTCGAGAGCGTCGCCGAGACCGCCGATCGGCCAGCTTCCGATCCGGTCGAGGTTGCGAAGACGTATCGCTGGCTCGGAGACGCGTACAGCGATCTCGCTCGATCCAAGGACAAGAGCCTCCTTCAACGCGGGATTGCTGCATATCTGCGGGCAGAGGAGCTGCTCGCCGACTCGGACGCACCGGTCGAGCGAGCCAAGCTCGATTTCAATTTCGGCAACGCGCTGCGCGCACTCTCAGGAGGATTCGACGTCGGACTCCTCGAGGCGGCAGTCGATCGATTCAAGAACGCGCTCGAGATCCTCGAGAAGCATCACCTCACCGACCAGGTTCGCCGCGTGGAGCAAGCGTTGCGCCTCGTCGAACCTCAGATTCCCCTGGCTCGCAAGCGCTCGGAGCTCGAGCGGGGCTCGGCCCGACTCTCCGAGCTGATGGAGCAGGTGAAGACAGCGGACGCCGCGGATCGCGACGCGATCGGTGCGGAACTGCGGAAGCTGATCGAACTTGCCGGTCGCGGCAATCCAGTGGACTCGCTCGAGAAGGGGCTCGAGGGGATCGAGCCGGTCTTCGTCGAGCAGCCTGAGAAGCTGACGGAGGATGCGACCTCGGCCTCGAATGCACTCCCCGAGGCGATGGCCGATTGGAAAGCGGCGTTCGCTGCCATGAGTCAATCCGGAGCGCCGCGCGAAGAGGCGCACCCCGCGAACGTAGTGGCGCGAGAGCTCATGGAGCGACTCGCTCGAGAGCGCGCGGCGGGAACGGTCTCGGGAGACCGGGCGGATTCCCTTCACGACGTGTTCGACCAGTTCATGAACGTCGTGAACGAGGGTGACGAAGACCTCGAGTCCCTGCGTGCGCGGACGCAGAAGATGCGAGCTCTCACGTCTCAGATCATCGACAAGGGGCTCGATCCAAGCTGGAGCAGCCCCGAACCTCAGGAGGGAACGCGCGCGCATCGCCTCGTTGCGCTACTCGATCCACTGAAGCGCTTCATCGTGGCGGAGAAGATGCAGCCCATGCTGCCCTCTGGGGTTGCCTCGGAGGGATCGGACCTCATGATCCGACTGATGAAGCTCGAGCATCGAGTGCGCGAGCACCAGGACGACGAGTCGGCACTCGATGACATGGAGGACGAGACCTGGCGGCTTGCCGCCGAGCTGCAGGAATACGCGCGCCGCGATCACCTGATGCTCGCCGCGCCACACTTCCCCACCATCGCCCAGCGGACACCGCCGAAGAGCGTGTTCGTTTCCGGCCCGAGCCGGCTCCACGAGACGGCGCGGGGCATCGTTTCGTTCGTCGCACTTCGCGACGTTTCGGGAGGGCGCTACCCGGACCAACGCTGGCGCGACCTGCGCAGCGCGACCTTGGCCATCTTCGACATCGGTGATCCCGACTCGTCGGCTCGGGCCCAGGTCTGCTACGAGCTGGGCTTGGCGCTCGCCCTTGGAAAGCCCGTGGTCGTTGCGTTGAGAAAGGACCAGCACCCTCCCTTCAACGTTCGCGATGACTTCCCGTTCCTGCGCTACGACCCCGTCCGAGGACTTGCCGCGGACGACCTGGAGGGCGCGATCTGGCATGCCGTCGGGCTGTTGCTCTGGGGCGGACACGAGGCCAACGCCGGGGGCCGACTCGAACAGACCCTATCGTGGCTCGATGGGGAGTTCCCCGAGCTGTCCGAAGGTTCTCTTCGGCTTCACCGAGACCGACTCGGCCGTGCGGCACGCGAGAAGGACTCGGTCGACTTCCGCACGAATCTCGATCAGCTGATCGGAGAGTTGGGTTCCGATGCGCCGGTACGGCTCCTGCCCGCTTGGCCCCCGGCGTATCCGAGGAGCGACGACAAACCCCGCTGCTTCCATGTCACTCCGTTCGGACCGGACTGGGCGGATGAGACTCGAGAGACGGTCCGAGGCGTTTGCAACTCCAACGGTTGGCACTACGCCCGAGGCGACGAGGCCGAGGATCAGCGCATCGTGCGGGGAATCTGGACCGAGATCGCGCGCAGCTCCGCTGTCGTCGTCGATCTGACGGGTCGCAACGAGAACGTCGCGCTCGAACTCGGCCTGGCGCACGCGTTGGGACGCAAACACCTCGTCGTGACGCAAGACGATCCGGAGAAGGGCGTGTTCCGGAGTCTCGGCAGGGACCAGGTCCGTCCCTATGGGATGGGCCCGAGGGGACCGAGCCTGTCCGGCCTCGTCGAGTCGTTCTTGGCCTAGACGCCATCTCGAATCCAAGCTCCAACCGGGGCCTTGCCTTCGCCCGCGCGGCTTGCGCAGGTGGGCAAGAAGCGAGCCCCCTGTCTCAGCGTAGTTGCAGCCTGAGGATGCGCGCCTGAGGCTGGAACTGCGCTGACTCAGGGGACCATCGGTCATCGAGACGAGCGGGATGCGGTCGACTCGCACAGGTCGGCCGCCGGGTGGAACGGGCGGTGGAATCCACTGCCCGACGCCGCACCGATCGTCTCGGTGTCGTCCGCTGCTCGATCGGTCATCACCAGCCGCTCTCGTCAGCGGACGAGCTGGACCGTTCGGACAAGACGATCGCCATCCAGTCCGCGTCAGGGGCGACGAGCGCGAAGCCGTCTTGGGTCGATCGTCGCAGGAGCTATCGGTGACCCGGTCTGCGAAGCAGCGCCGCCTTCCGCTGACTCCTCCATTGCGGCCGACTGCGCAACCCGTTCCCCTGTGCGCAACCTGCGGCCGAAGCTGCGCACATGGCGGACGAGAACGACTCCGACGACTCCCTCGAAGACCAGCTCCGGGCTGGCGATCCCGACGCCGTTCGTCAGCTCTTCCTCCAGCTCTACGACGAGCTTCGGAAGCGGGCGCGGCACTACATGAACGGCGACGGGGGGATCACGCTCGAGCCGACCGCCCTCGTCAACGAGGCGTTCCTGAAGATCCAGCAGGCGGGTGGACCGCTGACGGACCGCGAGCACTTCCTGCGGACGGCGGCGCGTGCGATGCGGCAGATCCTGGTCGATCACTTCCGGCGACGGTCGCTGACGGCGAAGGACGACCAGGCCGACGTCGAGGTCACGCTCGATCCGCTCGCGGAGGCGTATCAGGAGCGCGCGATCGATCTGCTCGACCTCGACGCGATCCTGTCCGAGCTGGAGCGCAGCGACCCGGAGATGGCCCAGTTCATCGAGCTGCACTTCTTCGGCGGCGTGTCGACGGCCGACATCGCCGAGATGACAGGCGTCAGTCGGCGCACGCTCGAGCGGCGCTGGACGGTCGCGAAGAGGTGGCTGCACGCGCGGCTCGATCGGGACTGATCAGGCGGTCGGTGCGTCCCGGTTCAGGGCGCGCAGGAGGCGGTGCCACTGGCGGAGGAGGTCTTCGTCCGAGAGACTCGAGTAGTAGGCTTTCGCGCGGTTGCACTCGCGCGCGGTCCACGGGCTCGTGCCGGCGCGGTCGGCCGTTGAGCCGATGTCGTCCACCGTCCGTCGCGCCCCGCGCTCGTGGTACGAGTCGTTGAAGGCGTCGATCATCGCGACGAAGATCGGCCAGAGCGCTCTCCAGCGTGCGATCCCGTCCTCGGTCCCGATGAAGGGCGGGCGTCCGCCGGCCCACTCGCACGCGGCGCGTGCGTACTCGGCGAAGAGCGTGACCGCGATTCCGTTCGGCGAGCAGTTGAACTGCCCGTTTGCGGCCGGATCGGGCTCCATGAAGAGGCTTCCCGATGCGAAGCCGAGCATCGCGTACCAGAGAGAGTCCGGCGCGGTGTACTCGTCGTTGACCGAGTCGAGCGGGAACTTGCACTCCATCGCCGTCATCAGGATGACCCCCGCCCGACGCCCGGCTTCGTGGACGTGGAACGAGGTGACACCGTCCTCGCTGCCGAGTTCGAGCGGCGGTTCGACGAGCGGATCGTTCGACGCGAGCCGCGCCATCATCCGTGCGTGCAGCGCGTTCTGCAGGAGGCTCGCTGCCGTGCGCGAGTGCCCGTCGAAGTTGATCGGGACCGACCCGAGCGCCGCCTCGAGATGCCGCTTGGCGTCGTCCGGGAGCTCCCCCGACTGGAACGCGGTCGTCCCGAGGTCCAGCCCGAGCCACATCGCCTTGGCCTCGAGATCGAGGGCGCTGGGCGCAGCGCCCGCGCGGCTGAGTCCGTTGAGTGCGCCGAGCGCGTTCTGGTAAGCCTGGCCCAGGCTCGGTCTCTCCGGACCCGCTCGTTCGAGCTCCGAGACCTCGCCGGAGGCCTCTTCGTCGAGCGACGCGCCACCGACTCCTTCTCTCCATCGGAGGGTGACCGTGCCGCCGTCCGCGGGCGGCGCGACCTCGAATTCCCCGGCGGCCGTCTCTTCGACCTCCAGTGGAGTGCCGTCAGATCCTGAGAGAGCGACGATATCGTCGACCTCGGGCGGGACGCGGTCGTACTTGAACCGGAGCGCGAGCCGCCGGCCCTTCGACTCCACGTCGGCCGCGAGACGGTCGCCGCCGAGGCGGCGCAGCTTCACTTCGATGGACATGGCGAAGCGGGGCCTACGGGTTCCGCTCGATCTGGAACTGGGGATACACGACGTCTCCGGGCGTTTCATCGGGACGTCCGACGTACTTTCCGTCGTACTTCGAGTAGCCGTAGAAGTGGTTCGGATCCGGGGGATCCCACCCTCCCTGGCCATTCGACTTGGAGTTGACGATCTCGGCGTCGGCGAGCGCGGCGTTCATTCCGAGTGACTCGGCGGCGGCGATCGTTGCATCGCGACAGTGCGCGAGGAAGTCGGCCTTCCGGCCCGCCTCATCCGTGGCGTTCGTCTTGTAGCTCCGGCCGACCTCGACGCGGCACTCGATGTGGAGCGCGGTGTCGAGGTAGGTCTCTCCCTCGTCGGTGTCGAGCTGGTCCCCGGCAGGGGAGTCGAAGTTCGCGATCGGATACGTCGGCATCGAGATGAGTGGGGGAAGGAGGATGGGGGGAGAAAGCGCTCACTGGCCCGTCACGGAACGGGCGAGCCTGAAACCGCAGGTCGTCGTCACATGACTCTCGGTCACGTTCCGTCGCCCGTGCGTGTTGAGGTGGAAGCTGATGGCTCGAGCGTCCCACGCTCCGCCGAGGTACGTGTACTCGTGGCGGGCGACATCGAGGATGCCGCGGATCGGCTCGACGGCCCGTGACGACGTCTGCTCCGAGACGTTCCCGTACGCGTGGAACAGCCCCGACGGGGACTGGCGGTAGCCCGGCTCGCGGACCGGGAGCGTCGACCGAACGTAGCCCTCGAAGACCGACCGCGTGTCACGGGCGAACGAGCTCGACCTGGGGCCATCGACGTGCGCACGGTCCGGAGCGAGGAGCTCGTCCGCCATTCCGTCGCCGCGGATCGCGCGCTCGAGCTCGAAGTGCGTGGGGAGCCGGCATCCGCGCCATTCGGCGTAGGCGATCATGTCGGCGAGCGACAGCCCGACGACCGGCAGCTCGAGGAAGCGGTCCGAGCCGTCGACGCCCGGCAGGCTCCGCCAATCGCCGTCGTACCCCACCCATTCCCAGAAGCGCGGCGGCTTGTGCCCCGTCGCATCCATGAACGCGAGGTACTCGCGGTTCGACACCTCCGCCTCGTCGATCGCGAAGGCTGCGACCTCGACCTCGTCGCGCACGAAGCAGCACAGGGACGTCTTGGCGGGGTCGAGGCGAACCGTCGCCGTGGGCAGGCGCACCATCGAGGGCGGGCGACGCGCGAACGCCTCGAAGTCGGGGGCGAGCTTCAGTGGGGGATCGCCGATCCGCAGCGTCCGGTGGTACTCGAGCTGACCGCGCGAGGGAACGTCCACGACCAGACGCCATTCGCCCGGCGGCAATCGCTCCTCGAAGGGCAGCCTGCCGCGTCGGTGCGCGGCCCCGACCTCGCCGGAGACCGGGTCGACGGGGTGTGCCCAGACCTGGATTGCCGCGTCCTCGCTTCCGGTGGTCAGGCCCTCGACCACGACGAGCGGGAAGATCCTGTAGACCTCGGAGCGCACCGAGATCGTCAGGTCGTCGGGGAAGAGCTGGTGGAGGCGGCTCGCGCGTTCGACGGCACCGAGAAGCGCGGCCACGTCGCGGTCGCGCGCGTACTCGAGGTTCGTCGCGTCCGCCTGTCCCTCGCCGCGCTTCCACAGGGTCTCGATCTCTTCGACCTCGCGTCGACGAAATGCCTCGAGGTCGGTCGAGAACGAAGCGGCGAGCGTGTCGCCCTCGCGTGTTTCCGCCGCGCGTCGCGCCGCGACGAGGGCGTTGATGTTCTCCGGTGACCGCGTGTCATCCGCCTCCAGTGCGGCGGTCCCGCGCGCGATCGTCTCGCGAGCTGCGCTGACGTCGCGCGTATGCTCCCAGGTGCGGAAGAGGACGAGTCCGAGAACCGAGGTCGCTACCGCGCCCGCGAGGCCGTTGGCCCAGCGCGGGTGGCGGCGCACCCACTGACGCGCTCGCTGTGGCACGTTGGGCGGCTGGGCGACGATCGACTCCAGGCGCGCAAAGCGGCCGAGGTCGCTCGCGAGCGCCTCCGCGCTCTGGTAGCGGTCGTCGGGATCGACCGACATGCCCTTGCCGACGATCGTCGCGAGGTCGCGCGGAACGCGCGGGTTGACCGCCCGGAGCGGAGGGTGGTCTCCGGCGCAGATCCTGTTCGCGAGGACCGGCAGCGGGGCGCTCGCGTAGGGCAACTCGAGCCCGAGCAGCTCGTAGAGCACCGCGCACAGCGAGTAGACATCCGTTCGACGATCGATCGAACGCTGGGCCTGGAACTGCTCCGGCGACATGTACGGGGGCGTTCCCTGCACACCGCCCGTCCCGGTCAGCGACGGACCGTCGTCGTCCTTCGCGAGACCGAAGTCCGCGACCAGGACCTCACCCTTGCGCGTGAGCAGGAGGTTGCTCGGCTTGATATCGCGGTGGATCACGCCTGCGCGATGGACGACGTCCAGCGCCTCGGCCGCGCTTCGCACGAGATCGACGATGCGACGGACGTACGCGTCGCTGCCGAACGGCGGCAGGATCTGGCTGCCGAGAGTCTCCCCGTCGGCGGCGTCACGCGTCGCGCGCTGCTCGCGAAGCTCCGCGGCCAGGTCGTGCCCGTCGACGAGCGGCATCGCGAACCACGGCGTTCCCTCCTCCTCGCCGCTGGTCAGGATCGGTAGGACGGCGGCGTGGCTGATCTCGGCGAGGATCCTGGCCTCGCGCTGGAACCGTTCATGTGCGACGCCACGCGTCTTGCGGAGCCGCGGCAGGATCTTGATCGCCACGCGCCGATCGAGGGACGTCTGCTCGGCCTCGTAGACGACGCCCATTCCCCCCGAGCCGATCTCGCGCAGCAGGAGGAACTCGCCGATCGTCGTCCCGTCGAGGCCTACGCCGGTCAGGTCGGACTCCGTGTCGGAGGGCGGCTCGAGGAAGTGAGGCTCGGGCTCGCTCTCGAGCACCTGCCGGATCTCCTCGAGCAGCTCCGGGGAGTCGGAGCACTCCTCCTGGAGCCACCGCTCCCGCTCCTCGGGCTCGAGCTGTAGAGCGCGGTCGCTCAGCTCGTAGAAGCGGGTCCAGTCGATCGTGCGCATGGGGGGACGGCCTCGAGGGCTCATCGAGGCGCCACGGCTCCGCCTGGGTCAACGCACGCGGAGGGGGGCGAGCGCCACGATTGTCTGGATTCTCTCCGAGATGGCGCATTGCGCCACCCGTCGAGCTCCTCCGCGGTCGTCCCGAGCCGGTCCCGCGGAAGATCGACGGGTCACCCGACTATCTCGCGGTCTTGCGCAGCCCCATGGCTTCGGTCACGGCGTTCTTGGCCGCCACCTCCTTCACCCCATCGAGCCTGAGCTGACGCTCGGCCTCCGCTGGATCGTGTGACTCGAGGAGGGTCAACGCACGCCTGATGTCTTCCGGCTGACTGTCGAGCTTGGCCCGGAAGTAGGCCATGGTCCGGGATCGACGTGGCCCCAGTTGATCGAGCAGACGCGGCCCGGACTCGGTCATGTTGATGAACCGCGAGAGTCGCACGACTCCCTTGCGTCCACCTGGCTGCTCGACCTCGACGCGTGCTTGAGCAATGGTGAATCCTTCGGCGAGCTCCTTCAGCTCGAAGAGCCGTTCGGCCGGCCCACCCTGCTGACGGTCGTGACCCTCGGGGTACTCGGGAAGGCGGTACTCGACCGATCGAACTCGCTTCAGTGCAGAGTCGTGCCCATGGACGACGATGTGGATCTGGTAGGGCATGACGCCGTAGCGCGTCGACTTGTCGACGCGCCAGCAGCTGTGAACGAGATGGAGATGCTGCGCACCGACGTCCTGATCCGCCTTCACCGGCTCCAGGATTCCGTGCATCGGAAGATCTCCAACCTCGGCCCGCAAGGTCCTCAGCAGAGGCTCGAGGTCCGCCTCGTCACCGCTCGCGAGCCAGTCTTGGATGGACCGTCCCTGGAATCGCCTGAAGAGCCGCGGCGGTTCGGATTCGTCCATGAGGACGCCAAGGTAGGCGCCTCTTTCGAACGCTCGCGCCGCCTCCCCGTGGACCCAGAGCGAATCGATCGAGTTCGACGACCACAGCACGAGGACAGAGAGCGCCGAGTCGAGTCTGGCGATGAGCTCCTCGCTCCAGGGCTCGCCGGCCTCGATGTCCTCGTCCATGAAGACTCTCCAACCGAGGTTCTTCAGCGCCAGCTTCAGTCGCTGCGCAACAGGACGGTCGGCCCTCGCATAGCTGATGAAGAGTTCAGTCATTCGCGTAGGACCCTCTCGGCCTCGCCCTGCAGTCGGTGCACCCGCACGTCGACCCCCTCCTCGATGAGCCTCAGCGCGCTCTCCCGGACCCCCTCGTGGTGCGAGAAGACGATCACCTGGGTCAGCCGCGAGAGCTCGGCCAGGACCCGGAGCGCCGCTTCGGTCCGGTCGTCGTCGAAGTTCACGAACAGGTCGTCGGCGATGAACGGCATCGGCTCGGTCGTGCGGAGCATCTGCTCGACGCTGGCGATCCGTAGCGCCAGGTAGAGCTGGTCCTGCGTTCCGCTGCTCATGCCCGTGACGGGGACGGGCGCGCCGGACGGCCGGCGAGCCTCCATGACCTTCCGGCCGCGGGTGTCCTCGGACGCGACGAGTCCGACGTAGGCGCCGAGGGTCAGGGTCTCCATCAGATCGCCCGCGCGTCGCAGCAGTGGTCCCTGGTTCTCCACGCGGAAGCGCTCGATCTCCTGGTCGAGCAGCTCGCGCGCGAGTCGTGCGCGGAGGTAGCGCTCCGTGAGGTCCGCGATCTCCGCGGCGACGCGCTCCATGCGCTCGGCGAGCGCCGCGGCCGCGTCCGATCCCTCGCCCTCGACGGCGCCGCGGAGGGTCCCGATCGTCTCGCGCGCGGCGCCGAGCTCGCCGTCGAGCGCTTCGACGGCCTCGAGCTTCGCCTCGATCTCGATTCCGAGCCCGTCGGTCGAGCGTCCGGCGAGGGCTGTCCGCACGTCGTCCAGGGTCCGCTCGGGACACGCGTCCGCGACCTCGCCCTGCGCGTCCTCGATCTCGACGTCGATCGCGCGCAGTCGTTCGGAGGCGGCGACGCGCTCGCGCAGCGCGTCGGCGGTCTCCGCGCCGGCCTCGACGCAGAGCCGCTCGAGCTCGGCGTCGATCTCGGCGACGCGCCCGGCGGCCAGCGCGTCCTTCGCCGCAGCAGTCGCGGCGTCGCGATCGAGGGAGTCGACCTGCGCCTCGGCGCGGACCGCGGCGTCGAGCGTCCTCTGCAGCGCGTCGACGCGATCCAGCGTCGTCGCCGTCGCTTGGAGGGCGATGTGCAGGCGGTCGCACGTCGCGGCGGCCTCGCGGTCCAGGTCGTCGACGATCGCTCGCAGCCGCGCGGCCTCGGGCCCGAGCCGCTCGAGGTCGATCGTCGCAGCGCGTCCGACGGAGACGGCGTCGAGCCTCGCCCGGGCTCGCTCCTCCCCGGCGTCCTCGTCGATCCCGACGCGCGCGGCCCACGCGCGCCAGCGCTCGTCCAGCGCGGCCTCGTGCGCACGCACCTCGTTGAATGCGAGCGTCCGTTCGTCCAGCTCCGTCCGCGCCGCCTCGATCGCCTTCTCGGACCGCGCCCGGTGTGCGCGGATCGCTTCGAGCAGCGCGAGCCGCTTCGAGCACCATGCCCGCATCGACGCTCCGTCGAGCGGGGTGAAGCCGGCGTCGCTCCACAGCGCGCTCCACGCCGCGTCTTCCCCGGCCGCGCGTGCGGCCGCGGTCTCGCGGCGGGCGTCGATCCCGACGCGGTCGCGCGCCGCGGCGTCGAGCGCGCGTCGAGCGGCCTCGATCTCGGCCGCCCGATCGCTCTCCGCGCGGAGGCGATCCACCGCGGCGTCCGCCGCGGCGACGAGGCCCTCGTACGCGGCGCGGGCCTCGACGTCGAGCGTGCCCGCGTCGACCATCCGCGTCCACGCCGCGTCGCGCTCCTGGCGGATGCGCGCGAGGTCGTCCTCGGTCGGCGGCGCTGCGCCCGCGTTGTCGCTCAGGCGCGCGATCGCATCCTGCGCCCTGCGCTCGGCCTCCTCGATCGCGCGGGCTTCTCGCGCGACCTCGGCGGCCTCCTCGCGCCGCCGCCCCTCCTCGGACTCGCGCTGCGCGATCGACTCGAGGGGCGGCGGGACCAGACGCTCCAGCGCGGCGAGCGTTCCGGCGAACGGTCCGAGGTCCGAGACGTCGGACCCGAGCTCGTCGCGCGCCGGCTCCTTGGCGCTGCTTCGCCCGGCGGAGCGCAGCTGTGCTTCCGCTCGGTTGCGCGCCTCGCTCGCCGCCTCGGCGTCGCGACGCGCGTCGCGTCGTGCGCGCGCGATCGCCTCGAGCGCGGCGCGCGCGTCCTCGATGTCGATCGTGGTCTCGACCCCGGTCCGTGACGCCGCGTCGTCGCGGCGGCGGCGGGCGTCGTCGCGCGCCTCCTCCTGGGCCGGGACCCGCTCGAGCGCGTCCTCGTACGCGCTGCGGCGAGCGATCAGGTCGCGGATGGTCTCGGCGCTCGCGAGGACGTCGGCGCGCGCCTCGGTGCCGAGCTCTGCGCGGCGTGCGGCGCGCTCGCGCGCGCTCGTCTCGCGCTCGGCGCTGGCGCGCAGAAGCTCGGTGCGCTCCGCATCGAGCGCCGTCACGCGCCCGGCGAGGTCGTCGTCGAGCGGATCGAGCTCCCCGAACTCGGCCCGTGCGGCTGTGAGCCGATCGATGCGCGCGAGCGGGACGGCGGCGCGCGCGAGTCGCTGGAGCGCCGTCAGCTCCGCGCGCAGCGTCCTGCGCTCCTCCTCCCAGCGCGCGGCGTCCTTGCGCGCGCGCTTCAGCTCGCGTCGCTGCGCATCGAACGCCGACGCGCTGCGGCCGGCGTTTCGTAGCTCGCGCTGGAGGTCGTCGTGCTCGCGCAGCAGCGCGTTCAAGCGCGCCTTCTGCGCGCGATCCCCGTAGAGGCCGGCGATCTCGGCGTCGAGCCACTCGGTCGTCCGCGCCAGCGCACTGCCCCCGAGGCCGGCGCCGTAGAGCGCCCGACCGAGCTCGCCCTCGCCCTCCAGCAGCTCGCGTCCGCCCTCGACCATCGTGTCGAGGTCCAGGCCGTACAGCGTCTCGAACCGCGTCCGATCGAGCCCGCCCAGGAAGGGCGCGAGATCCTCCTCGCCGACGGGCTCGCTGTCGTCCTCGGTCCAGATCGGATGCTTGACCGCGGTGCGCCGCCAGTAGCGGATCTCCGCGCCGTCCGATCGACGGAGGTGTGCGCCCAGCCGCAGGTCGCGGCTCGGGAAATGGTGGTCGTGCACGCCGCCCTTCATCCCGAACAGGACGGAGCGGATCGCCTCGAGCGTCGTGCTCTTGCCGGCGCCGTTCGGTCCGTGGACGAGGTGGAAGCCGCCCGGGTCCGCGGCCTCGAACTCGTACGCCGTGTCATCGAAGGCGCCGTAGGGGCGCAGGGCGAGCGAGAGGAACCTCACGGCTCGTCCTCCGGCTCGGGTGCGCTCGCCAGCATCGCTGCGAGGTCGAGGCGCGCGGCCTCGGTCAGCCCTCGGAGCGCGTCGACGTCGCGCGGATCGACCGTCTCGCGCGCGCTCGAGGGAAGGCGGTCGGCGAGCGTCCCGAGCTCCGCAGCCATGCGCGCGAGGGCCTCGTCGTCGAGCGTCGCGCCCTCGATCCGTCGCGCGAGCCCGGCGATGTCGGCCGCCGCCTCCCGCTCCTCGGGCGGCCTCGTGTCGAGCACGACGCGCTCCACCCACGCGTCGCCGTCGACGCGCTGGGCCGCTGCGCGGACCTCGGCCACGATCCGCTCGCGATGAACGCGAAGCGCGGCGTCGAGCTCGGTCGCGCCGACGAGGACGACGCGTGCGGCGACGGTGCGTCCGTCCGCGGTGACCGTCGATCGACCCAGCGAGTCGTCGACGCGACGCAGGATCTCGGCCTCGTCTCCGGCCCCTTCGACGTCGACGACGATCCGGTCCCAGCGGACGACGTCGAGCGCGAGCTCCTCGAGTCTGGCGACGGCTCCCCGCTCGACGTGGACGAGCGTCGCGCCCTTCGGCCCGGTCTCGCGCACGTGGCGTCCCTGGAGGTTGCCAGGGAAGACGATGTAGGGATCGGCGGCGACGACCTCGCGGCGGTGGACGTGCCCGAGCGCCCAGTAGTCGTAGCCCTTCGCCGCGAGCTCAGAGACGGTGCACGGCGCGTAGCGATCGTGACCCTCGCGGCCGTCGAGCGCGGTGTGGAGCAGGCCGACGTTGAAGTCGCCGGGAACCGGATCCGGGTAGTCGCGCGCGAGGTTCGCTTCGACGGTCGCGTCGGGGTAGCTCTGGCCGTGGACGGCGACGCCAATCGCGTCGAGGCGCTCGGTCGAAGGCGCGTCCGAGCCGAACACGTGCACGTTCGCGGGCCAGGTGAGCCGCCGCGTGACGCGGCTCTCCGCGTCGTGGTTGCCGCGGATCGCGAACACGGGAATCTCGGCCGCGTCGAGCTCGCGCAGGCGTGCCGAGAACCAGAGTCCCGAGTCGTAGTCGCGCCACTCACCGTCGAAGAGGTCGCCGGCCAGGACCACGAAGGCGACGTCGCGCTCGATCGCCGTGCGCACGAGCCCCGCGAACGCCTCGCGGGACGCGAGCCGCAGCTCGGCTACCGGCGCGCCGGGGTACGCCGCGAGACCACGCAGCGGACTGTCGAGGTGAAGGTCCGCGGCGTGGAGGAACGAAAAGCTCTCCTGCGCCATGCGTCGAGGATAGGGTCCTCGGCGTCCGATCACGAGGCGCTGGATCCGGAGCTAGCCTTCGACCACGGTGCCGTTCAGTCGGTAGCGGAGCGTCGTCGCGGCTCCCTCCGCGACGCCTCCGACCGGCTCGTCGAGGTCGAACAAGACCGCGCCAGTGACGCCCCCCGGCCGGTGTCCCGCAGGGACCTCCGCCGTGACGCTCCAGACCTTCGCGCGGCCATCTCCGTCGGGCTCGACCGGAACGACGTCGAGGCGGATACCGGTCGCGCCCTCGCCCTCGAGGCGCGCGTCGAGGACCTTGATGCGGGCGCCGGGGACCAGGGCCGAGAGCCTCGTCTCCAGCGTTCGACCGCTCGCTCGCACGACGCGGCCGAAGGCGACGACCGGGACGCCGAGGACGACGTCGGGGACGACCTGGACGACGACGGGGATCTCGAGGCGACCGTCCTCTCCAGCGCCGGACGCGTCGGTCGTGCGAAGGACGATGTCGCCGCGGAGCGCCGTGGGCGGCGTCAGCGGTGGGACGCGGACGTCGACGTACCACACGAACTCGCCGGCCGCCGTCTCGGTGACGAGCTCGGCCTCGAGCCCCTCCGGCGCGCTCACGACGTCATGGATGCGCGCCGGACTGCCGAGGTAGCTGACGAGCAGCTTGACGCGCTCCTCGCCGCCGTGCGACGTCGGGACGTTCAAGAGCTTGGCCGTCGCCGGTGCGAGGTCGAACGGCCGCGACGGAAAGAACCGGATCTCGAGCGTGATGTAGGGCTCCAGGGCGCTGTCGGTCGTGATTCGGACCAGAGCTAGCTTGTCCTTGTTCGGCGCCGAGTACGTCGTGATGAGCTGTATGGCGAGCTCCACCGTCCCGCCGACCGGAACGACCGCGAGGGCCGGGTCGCCGATGCGCTCCGGCGCCACTTCGTCGCCGCCGCCGGGCGGGGTGACCAAGGCGTCGACGACGCGCGTGCAGCCGCATGCAGCCTGCGCACTCAGGATACGGAGGGGCTCGTCGCCGACGTTCCGGAAGGTCGTGACGAAGCGCTCCTCGATGCCGAAGGGCACCTCGCCGAAATCGCGAAAGTGGGGGCGCAGTGGGTTCTGCGGATCGATGACCTCGAGCTGACCGCCGCCGACTGCCACCGGGGCGGTCTCGGTCGAAGGAGCGGTCGTGACCGCCGGAGCCCCGGTGGTCGTGTCCGCCGGGAGTTCGGCCGCATCGCAGCCGAACGCCACGGCGGCGAGGAGGAGCAGGGCGTGGGAGCGGAGGGTCTGCATGCGTGGTTCAGCGCGGCGTCTCGTCGTCGTCCTCGTCTTCGCCGCCGTATCCGAGCGACTGGAGCGCCGCAGCGCTCGGGTCGCCGCTCGCGGACTCCGGAGCCTCGACCCTGGTGGCCTCGCGCTCGTCGAGGAACGCCTTCAGGCGCTCGGCCTCGGGGTGGTCGGCTCGATACAGGTTCTTGGTCTCACCGGGGTCGCTTTCGAGGTCGTAGAGCTGCGACAGGTCCGGGTTTCGCTCGTGCCAGATGAGTTTCCATCGGTCGTCGCAGGCCATGTACAGGTTGTCGTACTGGCCGGGCGGAAGGGCGCGCTCCCGCGGGGCGTGCGTGTCGTAGAGATTGAGCGCGTCCGCGTAGGCGATCCGCACCTCGTCCTCGGCCTCGCCGAGCATCAGGTCGACGAGGGAGCGTCCTTCGACGCGACTCGCGAGCGGCAGCTGCAGCGCCTCCAGGATGGTCGGCAGGACGTCGATCGTCCGCACCTGCGCGTCGACCACGCCACCGGAAACGAGCCCCGGGACGCGAACGATCAGCGGCACCTGCACGCACCAGTCGTAAAGGAGCCGGTGCTTCATCCAGCCGTGGCGCTCCTTGCCGTCGGTCAGGCCCTGTCCGTGGTCGGAGGTGATCACGATGATCGTCTTCTCGTCCTGTCCGTTCTCGCGGAGCCACGCTCGCAGGCGCGCGATCTGGACGTCCATGAACGCGAGCTCGGGGTCGTACATCGTCTCGCGCCATTGGAGCGAGGCTCCCCCTTTCGTCGCCTCCGGGTTCGGGTACTCGATCCCGCGCGCTGCCGCGAACTCGGCAGGCGGGACGATCGAGTAGTCGTGCACGTCGAACATGTGCAGCCACATGCACCACGGACCGTCCGAGCCGTTCTCGTCGAGCCAGGCGATCGCCGAGTCGGTCGTGAAGTCGCCGCGGCGCTGCGTGCTCGATCGACCGCTCGTGTCCCACGCGGTCTGGTGGCGCTGCTGTCGCGAGAGGTCGAGCTCTCCGAGGTCGACGCCCGACTCGAAGTCGTCGAAGCCCTGGTCGAGGTTGTAGGCCTTCGACACCGGGTACGAGCTGACGCGCGCGACGGTGCTGTAGCCCTTCGCACCGAGGATCTCGGGCAGCGTGTCGACCGAGTCCTTGAGGCGGTGCGAGACCTCGTCGCTGTAGAACACGCGCATCCCGTGCTCGTAGTTGTTGAGCCCGGTCAGGATCGACGAGTGCGACATCGGCGTGATGCCTGCCGTCGCCACCGCACGCTCGAAGCGCACGCCGTCCGCCGCGATCTCGTCGATCGACGGCGTCATCCCCGGCCGTCCGCCGTAGCAGCTGATCCGGTCCGGCCGCGTCGTGTCGAGCGTGATCAGGAGGACGTTCATTCGCTCGGTCTCACCGCCGCCCCCGCCGCAGGAGGCGGCGAGCGCGGCGAACAGGAGTCCCGCGGCGCGAAGAGAACAGGTGTCTCGCATCGTTCGATCGTAGTTCAGCGCGGAGCGCCTGGAATGACCCCGCGTTCGGCCAATCGCCATCGGAGGATCTCGTCCGGAGGGAGGTCGACCCCCGTGAGCGTGTCGATGAACCAGCCGGCCTCCACCAGGTCCATCCTCCGGTTTCCGCCGTAGCGGATCCCGCCGACCTTGCAGCGGTGGAGCATGAGGCTCCGGTAGCGATGCGGGGTCCAGCCCCCGGCGGGGAGCGGTGCGAAGGCGTACCTCTCCTGGAGCGGCGGCGCGGCGTTGACCGGAGCCCCGGGCTCCTTCTTGGCGTGACGGCAGAGGTCGATCAGGATCGCGGCCTCGGCCAGGCGCTCGTCGCCCGACTGGAGGAACGCCTCGGCGAGCCCCACCCCGAGCCGCGGATCGACGTCGGACGCGCGGCATGCGGCGACGTGCATCGCCCACAGGCGATCGTCGGTCGACGCGGTCTCGTCGAACGCGACCCGGACGGCCTCGTCCATCGTCACGTGGCGCACGCGGGCGACGACGACCATCGCGGCGGCCAGGCCGAGGAGCGCGAGGTGGGGGAGCCACTTCATCCAGCGCCTCCCAGGGCCATGCGCGCGAGCTCGATCGTCTCGGGCAGAGAGACCCACCAGAGCCCGACGAGCGCGACGACCGTCGCCGCACATCCGACGATCCGCGGGACGGAGCGCGTCGCCGGGCCGTGCGCGAGGAACCCCGCCGCGAGCGCGATGATGAGCGGCTCGATCGGGACGCGAAACCGGGACATCGCCACGAGCAGGGAGGTCGCGGCGACGTAGGTGATCGTGAGGGCGACGACGTCGCGCCCGGCGCCACCCGGCAGCGTCAGGAAGAAGCCCCCGGCCGCGAGCAGCAGGAGCGCGATCGGAAGGGCGAGCGACCAGACCACGATCGGCCCGCGCGGGGGCCCGTTCATCGCGCTCTCCTCCGCGTAGTTCCCGAGCGCGTACGAGCGCAGGAGGAACGAGAGGGGGGTGAAGAAGTCGCTCAGCTTCTTGATCCGCGTTCGCAGCGTCCAGCTGGGATGCGAGGCCGCGTAGGCGAGCGCCTCGCGGAGCTGCGCGGACTGACGGTCGATGACGTGGACCACGTCGTCCCGGCGCGGCCAGCCGCGCGTCCTGCTGCCCTCCTCCGCGGGCGGCGGCGAGGTGAAGGAGGGGCGGGAGACCGCCTCGATCGGCTCCAGGCCCATCGCCACGCGCTTCTTGCGGAGCGGCACGAAGTCGAAGTTCATGTACTCCGCGTTCACGCCGACGTACGCGTTCTCGCCGAGGGTCGATCCGCCGAGGACGACGCGGTCGTAGACCTCGACGTTTCGAAGCGTCCAGGGCAGCACGACGACGAAGGCTGTCAAGGGCACGAGCAGCGCGCGGTTCAGAGCGAGGCCCGGCCCGGCGCCCCACGAGCGGACGAACACGATCAGCCCGGCGAGCGGCACGAGGTACAGGGGCAGCTCCTTGACGTACAGCGCGGCACCGAACAGCGCTCCGCTCGCGATCAGCCGCGCCGGAATGGACGCCTCGATCGAACCCTCGATCGCGTCGAGCGCGCGCAGCAGGTTCCAGAGGGCGGTCAGGAGCAGCGCGAGGAGCAGCGGCTCGCTCCAGAGGAAGTGCGTGTACGCGGCCATCGGAAGGTGGACCGCCCACAAAATCCCAGCGACCACAGCGGCGCGTCGCGAGAACAGGCGCCACGCGAACAGCATCGTCGTCGCGCCGATCACCGACGAAAGTGCGACGTGGAGCCAGCGGATCGCGTCGAGGCCGTCGCTCCCGAAGGCGCCGATCGCCTTCGCCACGAGCCAGGGGTGCGCCGGCGGCCACAGGTAGCGCTGGTGATCGACGAAGAACCCGAGCCGCTCCAGCACGACCGCCGCGTAGACGTAGTTCGACTCGTCGGACTGGAGATCGACGGGAAGCGCCGCGCCGAGCATCAGCGCCCGCAGGGCGACGCCCGCGACGACGATCACGGCGATCGGTCCCCACGGCGCGCCGGAGGAGTGATGGACCTCGCTCTCGCGTTCGCCGATGGTGGGGGACGGTGTCACGTGGTGGGCCCGCGCGCAGAGGACGCGAAGCGACCAGACTACTCGCCGTCGTCGTCCACCGGAATCTGCGAGCGGAGTCGCTGGATCCGCCGCTTGCCCTGTTCGTCGACCGTGCCCAGGGCGACGTCTCCGAGCTCGATCGCGAGATCCCACATCTCGAGCCGCATCGCGCGCTCCATGCAGCGGCCGTACAGGCCGGCCGTGGGATAGAACTCGGACATCTCGTCGACGAACGCGCGCGCGTCCGCGCCGCGGCCGCCGCCGAGGAGCGCTTCGTAGACCCACGACGCGTCATCGAGGATCTCCGCGCGGCGATCTGGGACCATGTGTTCGAGGGGCGGCTTCGGAGTCGCTTCGTCGGGCTCGGCGACGGCCTCTTCGCCGTCCGACGTGACGGCGTTCGCAGCCGCGGCGGCCGAGGCGCGCTCGATCGCGATCCTGTCGCGGAACAGCGCCATCGGCTCGTCGCCCACGATGTCGAGGATCTCCCGGTAGTGCTGGTTGCGGCCGAGGATCGGCAGGGCTGGGAAGAACAACCAGCTTCGGTAGACCCGATTCTGCTCGCTGTCCTTGTTGGCGAGCTCCAGATAGAGGTCGCGGGTCAGGTTGTTCTTCTTGATCCAGAAGTCGATGCGCGAGATCTCGTAGAGGTCGCGACGCGTCGCAGTCCCGGCCCAGACCTTGCTCTCCAAGCGCTGTCGCTCACCGCTCAGCGTCCGACGCGCTGAACGCGAGACCAGCTGGAGGGAAGCGACTTTCTTCAGGAGATACTCGAGGAAGCGAGCGCGAAACTCGGGGCGGTAGTCGTCCGCATTCAGAAGGCACCAGGAATAGGCCTCGACGGCGCTCTCGGTCAGCGCGGGGTCGTTCGAGCGCGCGCAGTGGTTGCCCCAGGCGAGCCACTGAAAGGGCTCGGTCGCGGCGTCTCCCTCCGGTTGCTCTGGCGCTGTTCCCGCGTCGGCCCCGTAGATGCTGGCGAGCAGGTCGGTCGCCGTGAAGCCCGGAACGAGGCGCTCGATGCGCGCGCCGCGTCGGACGTCGATGACGTCGATGGACGGGTAGATCTTGACGAGGTTGGCGCGTGCGCCCTTCTTGTCCTTGTCCGCGTCCACCCGCACCGCGATCGCCTCCTCCGCGACCCAGCGGCGCACGCCCGTGTCACCGAGAATCTCCTCGCGGAACTCTCGTGTCCGGACGTCGTCCTCGCCGCGCGCCCAGAAGATGACGAGCATCTTGCCGACCCGCTCGGCGCGCGAGAGCGCGTCGTCGAACTCGAGGTCGATCAGCTCGATCGTCGGGACTCCATCGGCGGGCGCCTCGACGGGCTGCGGGTCCTCCTGGGGAGGGAGCTGGGGGACGGCGAGAGCCGTGCCGGGAAGCGCCGCGAGCGTCGAGGCGAGGCCCCAGGAGGAGAGCTTCATCGTCGGAGGTGGTACGTGGATGGTGAACGGAGGATCGTGAGGGCCGTCGCGCGACGGGACGCCGCCAATGTCGAAGGGGCGCCGCGCCTCGCGCGAGCGAGGCGGGGCGCCGCCCCGAAGTGGACCGCGGTCGCCCGTCCGGGTGACTCTACGGTCGATCGTGAGTGCCGTTGGAGCTTCAGCCGGCGTTGCGCTCCGGCTGGTACTCGCGGAGCTTGTAGCGATCGATCTTGCGATAGAGCGTCGCCCGGCCGATCCCGAGGAGCTGAGCCGCCCGCTTCACGTTCCAGCCCGTGGTCTGGAGGGCGTGGCGGAGGATCTGCTGCTCGTAGTCCTCGAACCGGTGGATCGAGCCGGGCTCGAGGAGAACGGTACCGTCCGCGTGCTCGGACTTGGCCGGCTCATCGGCCGCCTCGAGCGGGCTCGCGGTCGTGCGTGCGGTCGGGCTGACGGCCTGGAGCGGGTGGGCGGTGCACTGGCGGACCAGGTCGCCGGCCGCTTCGTCGCCGTTGCCGACGTCGAAGAGGATCAGGTCGGGACGCTTGCCGTTGCCGGTTGCGCGAGCCTCTGCGGCGTTCCCCGCAAAGCGAATGAGCCAGCCGAAACGGTGGGCCTCCTCCGACACGCGACTGCGGTCGGTGTCGTTGAGCCCGAGGCACAGAACGGAGCGGGGTTGATCGGAGGAAGTCATCGGTGACGGTTGCGTCGAGAGGCGAGAGAGTCGCAGGATCGGGTTCGTGGATGCGGCTGCGCCGCGGCGGCTAGGCGGGCACGTCGGCCGGGGGTCCGGTGGAGACCGCCTCGCTTGGACAGGGGATCGACGGGCGCTTGCCTCGGAATGAAGCCGGATCCAATCTTCCGTCCGCGTCGTTCGCAGACCTCGGCCTGGCCTCGTCCCAGCGGCGTCAGGGGATCCTCGATCGGGAAGGTCGACGTCCCCTGGGCGCGCGTATCTCCAATGGAGACGTAACGATGGCTCATTTCGTTCCCTCGCACCGGGTCTGTCCTCCGCTCTTTGCGAGAAGACCCTGCGCCGGGCGCTGGAAGGACCTCGATCACACGGAACCTTCACCCGACTGCGGCCGTCCACCGCTCGCTTGGCGGGACTCGACATCGTCCGTCGAACCGGGGAGAACCACTGCGGGCACGTGCCTGTCAGCCGGCCCGCCAAGTGCTTCTCCCCTCCCCGGGCCCGCCCGACGAATCGTCTGGACCGCTCCCACTCCCCTGGAGCCCTTTCGTATGGTCCCGCCGATGAGGGACGAGGCCGATCGTGGACGGGGTCGTGGTGCACTTGGTGGCGCGCTGCTGGCTCTCGTCGTCGCCGCCTGCGGGCCCGCTGACGACGCTGGAGGGGTCGACCCCGGCGAGGGGCCTTCCGTCACGCCCGTTCCGGACTCCACGCCGGCGAGCGACGCGCCGACGTCGCCGACCCTCCAGCCCACCGACGTCGTCGCCGACGAGATCGACGCGGGCGAGGTCCCGTCTCTGGGAGAGCTCGAGGCCGCGATGGAGCGGATTCCCTCCGAGCTCGAGGTGGTCGTCGACGAGAGCCTCCGACAGCCGTCCGACCCCGCGGACTGGCCGCCCGCGGCGACGGTCGGCGGGGACCCCGTGCGCATCGTCCGCGAGACGCATCCCGTCAGCGGCGCGCTGATGAGGATCGCGTGCGCGCGTCCCGACGCGGGCGAGGCCCCCGTCCTCCACGGGCCTGAGTGGCGCTATCACGCGACCGGCTTCCCGCGCTCGGTCCAGTGGTGGATGGACGACGTGCTCCACGGGCCCATGCGCCAGTGGCGACCGGCCGGCGTCATCGCGCGAGAGGGCCACTTCGC
>JBCCSK010000013.1:0-32159 GCA_039200205.1 Planctomycetota bacterium | reverse complement strand
ACGGCCGCTCGCGATGAGCCAGAGCCTACGCCCGAGCCACCTGGCGCGCAATCGGTCGCACGCAATCCGCCTGCGGCTCACGCGGCACCTCGGACGCCACCCGCACACCCCCTGCCGCCAGCTCATCCTCGAGCAGCTCCGCCCACGCCTCCATGTACTGCACGGCGTGCTGCGGATCCTGCCGGCGCAGCCACTTCGCCGGCACCCGCGCCAGGACGCGCGGGTCCGACAAGCGCTCCAGGTGCCGCAGGTCGCTCAGGACCATCCCCATCCGCAGCATCTCGTCGATCACATGATCGATCGCGAGCCCCGACGCGGGGCAGTGGTCCACCGACTGCTGAGTCCAATCTCCATGCCGCTCCATCGCGCGACGGTGGATCTCCGCCGGCGACAGCTCCGTCACGGTCTGGGCCAGGTGTCCGCAGATGCACGAACCCATGTGTCCCCACGCGAAAGGCGATCCCTCGCGCAGGCGGGCGGCGGTCTGGCGGAGAGCGTCGATCAGTTCCGGGGTCGCACGTGCCATGCTCGCATTGTCGACCAGGACGAGGTGCCGGGGAAGAGTCGATCGACCGCGCGGACAGCGGGTCGCAGCTCAGAACGATGCGAGCAGGCGGGTCGGGACCGGGACGACGCTCGTCGGCGTCACCGCGGCGATCCTCTGATCGGCGCCCGGCTGCACGACGTACAGGCCGGTGAACGCGCCGAACGCGGGCAGGACCAGGCCGTCGGCGCTCTCCCAGAACGCCGGCAGCTTCATCCGGTCCGTCCCGTCGTCGAGGCGCACGCCCGGGTGGACGTGGCCTGCGATGGACGGTGACTCGGGGCTGGGGTGGTGTCGGTAGACGAGCCCGTCCGCGTCCCAGGGCTCGTCCACCTGCTCGAGGTCCAGCTCGGCCAGGAGCGTGCGCGCGGCCCGGTCGTGGTTGCCGCGGACGAGCACGATCTCCAGAGCGCCGCGGCTCGCGAGCCACGTGCGGAAGGTCTGCGCGGTGGGGGAATCGAGCTCGACGTCTGCGTGGAAGAGGTCGCCGAGGATCGTCAGCCTCCGCGCGCCCTTGCGCGCCACGAGCTCATCGAGTCGATCGAGCTCGGGGCGCGTCGTCCCCTTCGGAATCGGGCGGCCGGCGCGGCGGAACGTGGCCGCCTTTCCGAGGTGCACGTCGGCGACGAGCACCTCGGAGCGGTCCGGTCGGTAGGCGGCGCGCTCCGGGCACAGCTCCAGCCGGGCGCCGCGAAAGGTCCACTCGAGGTCGTCCATCGTCCTCCGCATTGCGCGCGGTGGCGGCGCGGAGTTCAACGGCTCGAGCGACCTGTCGCAGGCTGGGAGTCCTCGCTCAGTCGCAGAACGTGATGCTCAGCGCGTCGCTGAAGTTGAACCCGCCCGGGGTGCTGTCGCGGAACCAGTAGGAGAAGTTCCAGGTCTCGCCCGGGCTGATCGCGCCGCCCGGCGGCAGGGTGTTGAGGTCGAACGCGTAGTCCGCGAACCCGAGGATGTTCGAGGTGACGACCGGCTGACGGAAGAAGTTGCCGACGCACACGATGCCGTCGCCCGACGCGACCGACACCTGGGACGTGCCGTAGTAGAAGAGCCCGAACGAGCTCGGCGGGACGGGCGCGGCGATGAAGCGGAGGTTGTTGGCGCTCAGGTCCGTGCTGCCGACGAACGACACCTGCGCCGCAACGCCCGTCGAGTTCGCGTTCGGCGTGCAGTAGCGCTCGGGCGTGCCGCACGTCTCGTGCTCCACCTGCGCGATGCGCGTCCACCACGTGTTGCCGCCCTCGCCCGCGCGCTCCTGGATCGTCCAGAAGGTGCCGTCGGCGGGGTCGAGGCTCGTGAGGCTGTAGTCGCCCCAGCGGTTGCGACCCGCGCCGTCGACGATCGTGTAGGGAGCGAGGCCGGGGCTGTACTGCACCGGAACGCCCATCTGGCCCGGCGGGTCCGCCGCGGTGCGGCCGGTGTAGTAGCAGCCGACGAACTGGTTCGCGTCGCTGCCCGAGAAGCCCATGACGACGTTGCCCTGGGCGTCCGCCGCGATGGTGGGGTAGTAGTAGTTGAGGCTGACGTCGGTGACCGTGCCGCTCTGGATCAGGCTGTTCGTCGCCACGTCGATCTCGTACCAGCGGCTCGCGGCGAGGCCGTTCGCGTCCACGCAGTGCGCGCACCAGAGCGATCCGGCGGCGAAGGACGCGTTCATGATGCGCGAGCCGACGGTGCTGATGTCCGTGGTGCTTCCGAGCGCGGGCGCGTTCGGCGGGCTGGAGTACTGGGGGATCCCGCTGACGGTGAAGGTCGTGAGCGTCGGCGCCGTCATCGGCGGATCGATGCGGCGGAGTCGCAGCGTGTTCGAGCTGCGCTCCGAGACGAGGTACGACGCGCCCGCGTCCGTGTACTGCGTCGCGTGGTGGATGGCTCCCTCGAAGGGGAATTCGCGGAACGCTGTGACGGTTCCGAGCGTCGGCGTGCTCTGCAGCAGCGGCGCCTTGTCGATCGTGAAGATGCTCATCTGCGCCGGGCTGCCGACCATGAACGCGGCGATGAAGATCCCGCGCGAGTCGACGCCGAGCGTCGGGTAGTCGACCCAGCGGTTCGAGTCCGAGCCCTGTGCGAAGTCGACCTGCGCCTTGAACCACGCGCCGTTCGGGTCCGACGTCAGCGAGTATGCGACGTAGGTGAAGTCGTCGAACGACGTTGCGATGACGACCCAGCGGTCGTCCGCGAAGTCGTAGGCCACGCGCGGGTCACCGCAGAAGCCGACGTTGAAGAAGTCGTCGAGGTTGACGCTCAGCGTGCGGTTGCCGGTGTCCTTCTCGTAGACCGAGAGGTTCGCGTTGACGACCGATACGAAGAAGTCCGTGCCCGCCGCGCCGCAGGTGTCGGGCGGGATGAGGTTCGCGCCGGCGTCGCCGATGCGGGGGCCCTGGAACTCCTGCACGAGGGCGGGCAGCGTTCCGCCTCCGCCGGCCACGGAGAGGGTGGTGCCGAACGTCGTTCCCGTCGTTGCCTCCTCGGGCGCGCGCGGGCCGGGGACGATCTCGACGTCGCTCTCTTCGATCTTGAAGTCGCCCGTTCCGGTCTCCCACTCGAGCCCGGCGTAGTCGGTCAGCTTCGCTTCCCAGCCGAGGTCCTCGAAGTCGAGAACGACGTCGGTCTCGCCGCGCTGGAAGCTCAGGTCGTCGATCGCGAAGAACGCGATGCCCTCGGGCGTCGGGTCGCCCTCGAACACGATGCGGTCGACCCTGCCGAGGTCGAGGCTCAGGCGCTGGGCGCGGGGGGAGAGGTCGCGAAGCCACTCGGTGGCGCCGACCTCGGCTCCGTCGAGATAGCCGACGACGCGAACGCCCTCGGCCCACGCACCCCCGCCGCCCTGGACGGTGACCATGACGTCGACGGGCTCGACGACGGAGTCGAAGCGGATGCCCATCGACGAGTCGCCCCAGTGGTTGTAGACGAGCTTCTCGCCCGACACCGGGTAGCGCCGCATCTTGACGCTCGGCACGCGCCACTCGCCCTGGCGGCCGTTGCGCAGCCGCGTGTTCGTGCGGTCCTCTTCCCGATCGGCCATGCGCTGGAGGACGACGTCCATCGACTCGATGACCGTGGCCCCGAACGCCTTCTCGGGCAGCACCTCGCCCTTCACCGGCCGTCCGAGGATCTCGCCGCCGATCGGGTCGATCCGCTCGTCCTGCGTCTCAGCGGGAGCCTCGGGCCCAGGCACGCCCTCGACGTCCTGGGCGATGGAAGGGGCCGCGAGCGCGGCTGTGAAGGTCCCGAGGGTGAGTGCGCGCGTGAACAGGGTCATGGGGATCGGTGGGAGAGGGCGGTGAGGGGATGGGCAGGTCGTCGGTTTAGGGCGAACGGGGGGGCGGCGGGGTTCCCTTGCAATTTCTGTGCGGATTCAGGGCTCGGCGCGGGCTGTCGCAGTCGACTCGAGCTTCTCGGCCATCTGCCGCACGCGGTCCTCCCACGACTCGCTCGAGACGCGCTCTCGGATCCGCTCGGCCCACAGCGGAAACGCGAGCGGCGTCAGCCGCTCGGGACGCTCGACGCGGATCGCGCGCCGCTGGATCGACTCCAGAGCGCGCCGCATCCGCGACAGCTCGAGCGTGCGCTCCATGACCTCGCGGCGCGCCTGGTGCAGCAGCAGGTTGTCGGGGTCGTGCTCCGCCAGCACGTCGTACACGAGGCCCGCTGACGCCTGCAGCTGGCGCTGGCCCTTGCGCTGTCCCGGCAGGCCCGGATGGACGAGGCCCGCGACGCGCGCGATCTCGCGAAAGTGCCTCCGCGCGAGCCCCGCGCCGTCGAGGCACGCGAGAAGGTCCTCCAGCAGGTCGTCCGGCGCGAGCAGCGCGCGCCAGTCCTCATCACCGATCGGCAGCTCGCGCCGCGCGACGAGCTCGATGCCCCAGTCGTTGACCGACTGCGTGATCGTCACGCGCGCGCGCCGCGTCGCGCGCCACGCGAGCAGCGCGGCCAGCCCCTCGTGCACGAGCCGCCCCTCCAGCGGGAACAGGAAGGCGTGGTCGCCGTCGCGCGTCCGGACGCGCTCGACGAGCAGCTCGTCCTCGTTCGGCACGCGCGACGCGTCGGCCTGCAGCGCGAACAGCGGCGCGACCGCGTCGAGCTCGGGCGACTCCGCGGCGCGGCCGTGCCGGATCGCACCCATCGCGCGCCGCACGGCGTCCGCGAGCTCGTTCGAGAGCGGCATTCGCCCGCCGTACCAGCGCGGCACGAGCGCCGTCGCTTTCGACGAAGAGCGGACGATCGCCTTGCCGTCCTCGACGCGGACGAGCGCGAGGCTGCGGCCGGCGAAGGTGAACGTGTCGCCGGGGCGGAGGCGCGAGACGAACGTCTCCTCGATCGATCCGAGCCGGCGCCCGTTGCGGAACGCGACCTCCAGGCTCCCGAAGCCCGCGATCGTTCCGATGTTGATGCGGTGCTCGCGCTCGACGCGCTTCGAGCCGCCGACGAACGTTCCGTCGGGCCGCTCGACGATGCGCGCGTAGCGGTCGTAGCCCGACAGCGCCTCGCCGCCAAACCGAGCGAAGTCGAGCGTCCAGCGCCACTCCTGCTCGGTCAGGTCGCGGTAGGCGCGCGTCGTCCGCACCTCGTCGAGCAGCTCGTCGGCGCGAAAGCCGCCGCCGATGGCAACGGTGACGACGTGCTGGGCGAGGACGTCGAGCGGCCTCTCGTTCGGGAGGCGCGGCTCGACCTCGCCGCGCGCCATCGCCTCGCGCGCCGCCGCGAACTCGACGAGCTCCAGCGCGTGCGTTGGGACGCAGACGAGCCGGCTCGTGCGCCCCGGCGCGTGGCCCGACCGACCGGCGCGCTGGGCGAGGCGCGCGACGCCCTTGGGACTCCCGATCTGCAGGACGAGGTCGACGGGCGTGAAGTCGACGCCGAGGTCGAGCGACGACGTCGCGACGACGGCCCACAGCCGTCCGCTCGCGAGGCCGGCCTCGACCTCGCCGCGCTGCTCGCGATCGAGCGAGCCGTGGTGCAGCGCGATCTCGTCCCGTCGCTCGTAGCGCGCGTAGCAGAGCGCCTGGTACCAGCGCTCCGCCTGGGCGCGCGTGTTCGTGAACACGAGCGCGCTCGTGGCGCGGTCGAGCTCGGCCGCGACCTCGTCGAGCAGGCGCAGGCCCATGTGGCCCGCCCAGGGGAAGCGATCGACCGACTTCGGCACGATCGTCGAGACCTCGACGTCGCGCCGCTGATCGCCGCGCACGAGCGCACCGCCGGCGGGGACGAGCGCGTCCGCCGCCTCCTCGAGGTTGCCGAGCGTCGCCGACAGTCCCCACGTGCGGACGGCCGGCGCGAGTGTCCGCAGCCGCGCGAGAGCGAGCTCGGTCTGCACGCCGCGCTTCGTCCCGAACAGCTCGTGCCACTCGTCGACGACGATGCACCGCAGCGAGGCGAAGCGCTCGGCGGCGTCCGGGCGCGACAGCAGGAGCGACAGCGACTCAGGCGTCGTGACGAGCGCGGTGGGGAGGCGGCGCGCCTGGCGACTGCGCGTGGTGCTCGACGTGTCGCTGCTGCGCCCCTCGACGATCCAGCCCGGGGCGAGGTCTGCGGCGACGCTCCCGAGGTTGCGGACGAGGTCCTGGGCGAGCGCCCGCATCGGCGTGACCCAGACGACCGTCAGCGGCGGGGCGTCGGCGCGCTTCGCGGGCCGCTCGCGCGACGACTCGTCGCCCTCGGCCTCGAGGAGGGGGCCGATCCACGCGGCGAGGCTCTTC
Organism: Planctomycetota bacterium; assembly: GCA_039200205.1. Lineage (GTDB taxonomy): Bacteria > Planctomycetota > UBA1135 > UBA1135 > Saltatorellus. The sequence goes on along the minus strand of JBCCSK010000013.1, from coordinate 25,919 downwards.
CCGAAGCCCGTCGGCGCGTGGACGAGGCCGCTCTCACCCGCCAGGTACCGCTGCCAGACGTCGCGCTGGAACGGGAACGGCGTCCAGTCGCGCGCGGCGAACCAGTCGAGGGCGGCCTTCATCGCTCCCCGGTTCGCTCGGGACTGCGCGGGCGACGCTCTCGATTCGCCGCTCGGCCCTAGTGGGCGGTCGTCTCACTCGAAGGACGCGCGAGGCCCAGGCGACCTCCGTCGAGGACGCCGGCGGCCTCGGCGGTGGTCGGCGCGTCGTCACGGTCGCCGGTGTCCGCGTTGTCGGGGCACCCGCACGCGAGCAGCAGGACGGCGGCGACGGCGGCGGCGATCGGCAGGCGGAGCGGGTTGCAGTGGGAGGACATGGAGGACAGTCGGCGCGGTGGGGACGGGCTGGAGAGGCAGATCGCGGTCGGGTGCCGCGCTGTGCGCCCGTCCCAGAGCACGTTCCGTGCCACTCCTCCGAGTGCGGCCTCCCGTCAGCGCCCGAGCTCCGTCACCACCATGCGTCCGAGCGCGTCGAACGCCTCGCGGGCCTCCGCGGGGAGCGTGTCGCGGCTCGGCCAGAGGTCGCGCTCCTCGCCCGGGTCGACGGTCAGGTCGTAGAGCTCGGTCCGACCCCGCACCCGGTTCTCGATGCGCTTGAACCGGCCGTCGCGGGCCGCGACCCGGTCGATCGGCGTCCCGCTGCGCGTGCGGTCTCCGGGGCGGTAGCGTTCGGCGAAGAGCCACGCGCGCCGGTGCGCCGCGTCCGGGTCGCGCAGGGTCGCGACGAACGAGACGCTGTCGGTTGCGTCGGGCGTCGCGCGGCCCGTCATGAGCTCGACGCACGTCGCGAACACGTCGGTGGTGTTGACGAGCTGACCGCGCTCGACGCCCGCCGCCTCGACCGCTGGGCCGGTGACGATCAGCGGCACGCGCACGCCGGGCTCGTACAGGCTGCCCTTGCCGTGCTCGAAGGGGATGCCGTCAGGCAGCGCGGGCTTCGGCGTCCCGTTGTCGCCAACGACGACGACGTGGGTGCGCGCGCGATCCTCGGGCGCGAGGCCGTCGAGGAGCCTTCCGAGCTCGTGGTCGAGGGCCTCGACCATCGAGAGGAACTGAGCGCGCGGCGTCGACTGCGTTCGATCGCGCTCCGCGGCGCACAGCTCGGCGGGCGGATCGTGGAACGGCATGTGCGCGGCGTGGAACGATACGACGACGAACCACGGGTCAGCCCCGAACGAGCGGATCGCTTCGAGGGCGTCGTCGACGACGGCTGTCGTCGCGTACTCCTGCCGGCGTTTCGCCTCTCCGTTCGCGACCTCCTCGTAGTCGAAGTACGCGAGGGTCTCGTCGTGGCGCCCGAGGTTGCCGACCGTTCCGCGGAACCGCTCGAAGCCGTGGTCGCGCGGATGATCGAGGCCATTGGACTTCGTCCCGAGGTGCCACTTGCCGATCATCGCGCTCCGGATGTCGCGCCCACCGCGGTCGGCGGCGATGGCCTGCGGCAGGAGCTCGAACTCGGTGCCCAGGCCCGGCCAGTCGTCGTCCCAGTCGAGCACGGCGCCGACGCCGGTGCGGAAGCCGTAGAGGCCCGAGAGGATCGTCGCGCGCGTCGGGCTGCACCACGGGTTCGCCCACACCGTCTCGAAGCGCGCGCCGCTCGCGGCGAGACCGTCGAGGACGGGAGTGCGCACGTCGTCCTCGGGAGCTCCGTAGCAACCGACCGCGTCGAGTCCGACGTCGTCGAGGATGACGAGCAGGAGGTTCGCGCTCGCGGGCTCGGGCGTCGCGTCGTTCGACCCGCCGCAGGCCGCGAGGAGACAGAGCGCGGCGAAGGCGATCGCTCTCGGTGTCATGGCGCCGAGCATACCCGGGCGCGGCGGCGTGGAATCACTGCCGCTCGAGCGGCGCGAAGCGTAGGGCCGCCTTCCACATCGGCCCTTCGTCGAGCTCGACGCGGAACGACTCGAGGCGGAGGCTCTTCGTCCCCCGCTGGGTGACCTCGACGAACGTCTGCAGCTGGGCGGCGCCGCGGATCGGGAGGCGTACCTCGACGTCCGCTCCCTCAAGAGTCTCGACGCTGAAGTCGTCCGGGCCGATCCGCAGCCGCTGCGCGATCTCGCGAAAGAACGTCGTGACGCTGGACTCGTCGATCGCCGAGCTTCGCCGCTCGACCGCAGGGGACGGCCCGCTCTCGCGCGAGACCGTGAGCCCGTTCAGGCGCCAATTGGACGCCTCTTCGTCGAATTGCGGAGCCGGCTGCACCTCGACGGATGAGCGCGGATCCGTCGCGAGGAGGAGGCCGATCAGGTCCCCTGTCAGCGGGGCCATGCGGTCGTCCTCGACCCGGTAGCGAAGATCGAGCTCGACGCGGTGCACGACTCGATCGCCGCTCCAGTCGATGCTGCCCGTGACGCCGTGAACCGCGATGCCCGTGAGCCCGGCGTGTTCGAGCCACCTGCCGTCGCGGATGGACGGCGGCAGGAACTCCGCGCTCTCGTGGCCCTCGAAGGCGATGCCCGTCAGCGACGCCTCGCCGAGTTCGTAGGTCGCGACGTCGAGGACGTCCCAGACGGACGTGACGGAGTCGAAGAGTCCCTCGGCTTCCTGCAGGAGCGAGGGATCGCCGGCCCCTCCGGACAGGAGGCTGGCGGCGACGAGGGGGAGTGCGTGATTCATGAGGAGCTCCTACTTCCCTTCCTTCTCCATGCGGATCTCGAGGGTCGCGGTCTCGCCGGACTTGACGCTGACCGACAGGCCCTCGATCCGATCCTCCTCGGGCAGCTGCAGCCCCGGCGCGGATACGCCCATCGGCATCCCCTCGTTCGCGGGCACGTCCGGGAACGTCGCGACGCCTTCGTCGTTCGTCGCCGCGGCCCAGTCGCGCCCGGGCACGATCGACGAGCCGACGCCGCGCACGCGGTAGTTCGGGTTGGCGAAGACGGTCGCCTCCGCGGGCTCACCGTCCGGGCCGAGGACCGTGACCTCGAGGCGGCCCGTCTCGACCATCGGCACGACGAAGGGCGTCACGTCCTGCGGCAGGTCGACGGTGGGGAAGACGGTGTCGTCGGGGTCGGTCGGGTGGGGGAGCTTGGCGCTCGCCCAGCCCCCGGCGATCGCGACGATGAACGCCTGCCCGGGACGGACGTCCTCGACGACGAAAGAGCCGTCGGACTCGACCTCGACGTCGAGCGTGCGAGTCAGGACCGGGACGCCCTCGAGGCCGCCGCTCCGGATGACGATCCGCACGAATCCGTCCTCGACCGGACGGGGCACGCGCGGATCGAGCTCGCCTTCGAGCCGCATCGGGTCGAGCAGCTCGAGGTGGATCGTCTCCCAGCCGACGGTTCCGAGCGTGAACTGGTGCGGCGCCGAGCGAAGGGTTCCGAGCTCCTCGTCCTCGTACGCGATTGCGAGCAGGTGCAGGCCCGGCGTCAGTCGGCTGGTCGAGAGCCGTCCGTCGGGCTGCGGCTTCCACGCGCTCATTCCCAGGGAAGCGCGTTGATCGAGCTGAATCTGGATGTCGGTGATCGTGTTCGACGGGTCACCGTGCCAGCCGGTGACGACGACGGTCGCACCCCGCTGCAGCTCGACCACCTTCGTGTCGAGCTGGAACGACGAGTTGCGGAACGGAACGAAGTCGGGGTGCTCCACGTTCAGGTCGACGCCCGAGACCAGTCCGTCCTGGTCGACCCAGACGACGTGCTCGAGCGAAACCTCGCCGTTCGCGTCCGTCGTCCCCTTCGGCGGCGTGCCGCGGTAGTAGCTGATCCAGGCGCCGGGCTGCGCGCTGCTCCGCATCCCGCTGATCGAAACGACCGCTCCCTCGACCGCGGCTCCGTCGGGGTCGATGACCTTCAGCTTCAGCTCGGACATGGCGTCCGGGTCGTACACGGGAGCGTCGGGATCCGGCTCGACCTCCGTCTCCAGCGCCGCGGCCACCGGCTCCGGCTCGGGCTCCGCTTCGAGCTCCGCCCGCTCGCCGGCTCCCGACTCGGTGGGCGCGGCAAGCTCCGGCGCGTCTTGCCTCTCCTCCGCGGGCGCCGTCTAGACGCGCGCGTCGACGGCGGGAGCGTCACCCACCTCGCTCTGGAGTCCGAAGCGAAGTGCGACGCCGATGAGAGCGGCGATCAGAAGGAAGGCGAGGATTCGTTGCATCGGGGAAGGGGCTCGGACTGGTCGGAGAATACGAGGCTTCCGCTCTCCCGTTCTGTCAGTGATGGGTCAGCGATCATCGATACGGTGTCGCACACCGCTCAGCACTTCGGTGACGCGCCGGTGTCCGGTACTTTTGCGTCGCTGAGGAGGGGACCGGTGTGCGGCACCGTATTCACAGCCAGGCCTCGTCGTGCAGGCGATTCCACGGAACGAGTCGACCGGCGTCGCGCGCCTGGTCCTGTTCTCCCGCGTAGACCACGACGACCTCGCACTCGTGTCCCGCGCTCTCCAATCGCTCGCGAACGCGCGCGGTGCCGTCGAAGAGGTTGCGTGACGGAGTCGCCGCGGACTTTGCTTCGACCAGGACGAGACGGCCTTCATGTTCGACCACGGCGTCGACCTCTGCTCCCGTGCTGTCGCGATAGAACGACAGGCCACGTCGTTCACCTGAATGCGCGCGGTGCTTCTGGATCTCGGAGACGACCCAGCTCTCGAACAGCGCGCCGCGAAGCGGATGACTCCGTAGCTGGGCGGGTTCGCGGATCCCCAGGAGCCAGCACGCGAGTCCCACGTCATGAAAGTGGATCTTCGGCATCTTGACGATCCGCTTCCGAACGCTCAGCTGTAGCGATGGGAGTCGGAACGCGAGGAAGCTCGTCTCGAGGACGCTGAACCACGACTTCGCCGTCGGCTGTGAGATACCGCAGTCCGCTGCGAGCGCCGAGTAGTTGAGGAGCTGACCGGTTCGGCCAGCGCAGAGTTCGACGAAGCGCTGGAACGCCACGAGGTCGCCGACGCCTGTCATCGACCTGACGTCTCTCTCGACGTACGTAGCCACGTACGATCCGAGCCAGTCCGAGGGATCGAGCCTGCGGTCGTAGATCCGCGGGTATCCGCCCGTGAACATCGCCTCGTCGACGTGAGTCCCGTGCCGCTCGAATCGCAGGACCTCGTTCCAGGAGAGCGGAAGGAGGTGCAGGACCGCGGAGCGTCCCGCCAGCGACTGGTTCACGGACTCGATGACGGCCAGGTTCTGGGAGCCTGTCAGGATCCAGCGTCCGGGTGTCGGATCCTCGTCGACGAGTCCCTGCAGGTACGAAGGGAGATCAGGCGCTCGCTGGACCTCGTCGAGCACCGCTCCCGCGGGCAGTGAAGCAAGGAACGCGCGCGGGTCGTCTGCAGCGAACGCTCGGACGTCGGGCGCTTCGAGGCTGACGTACTCGTGCTGATCGAACGCCGATCGACACAGGGTCGACTTGCCGCTCTGCCGCGGTCCCGTGAGAGTCACGACGGGGAACTGCGCCGCAGCGTGGGCGAGGCGGGGTACGAGGTCACGGTCGATCACGGAGAACCAGGATCGGCTCCGCGCCGTGCAGATTCAAAGTCACATTTTGAATCTGCACGACCTCGGCGGCCTGGGAGGCCGCAGGAGCCGATCATATCCGTCGCCGTGTGGATCGAATTGAGACAGTCGCGTGCGCCAACTCAGGGAGCCTCCAGCCGCCTCTCCATCAGGTGACTCCGCAGTCGCTCCCCCCTCACCTCGATGAGCTCCTCGCCGACTCGCTCGAAGCCGCGCGTTGCGAAGAACGGCCGCGAGAGCTCGGAGGCCTTCGCCCACAGTCGGGTCGCGCCCTTCGTGGCGATGTCGGCTTCGAGCGCTTCCATGAGTCGCGTCGCGACGCCCGTGCGCGCCGCGTCCGGGTGCGTGTAGAGCAGGTCGACGTAGCCCTCGTCGGTCCAGGCGATGAAGCCCATCGCGCGGCCGTCGCGCGTCGCCACGAGCACGCGCAGCGGCTCGAGTCGCCTCCGCCAGTGCTCGACGCTGGGGGAGCGCGGCGCCCAGGCGTTGCGCTGGCGCTCCGAGTAATGGTCGGCCGCGAGGCCGTGTACGGACGCGGCGTAGAGGGCGCCGAGCTCGGCGGCGTCGTCCGGACCGCCGGGGCGGAGCTCGATGTCGTCGGTCATGGCGTCCCTGAGGCTAGCCTCTGGTTCGAGCACCGCTCCCTCTCCCCATGAACGACGACTCAGGCCTCCCCAAGGAACGACTCTGGCAGCCCGTCACGGGCCGCTGGTTCTTCGCCGTGTTCGGCACGTCGCTCGTCTACGCGATCGTCCGCTACCACCTCGCGGGCGACGTGCCCTGGGCGCACTTCCCCCTGTTCATCCTGAACAAGGCGACCGCGCTCTCCGCGGTGCTCTTCGTCGCGAGCTCGTACCTCGTCGGGCCCGTGTTCCGATGGCACAACGGGGATCCGGTGATCCGACTCGTCGTCGTGAAGTTCTGCGGCCTCGGCGGGTTCTTCCTCGCGGGGATGCACGCGTTCATGTCCCTGTGCCTGCTCCGTCCGGCCTACTTCGCGAAGTACTTCGCCGACGACGGCAGGCTGAACGTCGTGGGAGAGGTCGCGATGGTCACGGGAATCGCCGGGCTCTACTTCCTGATGTCGCCCGCGATCACGACGCTGCCGATGATGCCCAAGGCGCTCGGTGGCGTGCGCTGGAAGCGCGCGCAGCGCGCGGGTTACATCGCCATCGCATTGACGCTCGGTCACCTCGTCGCGCTCGGCTGGGAGGGCTGGATGAACCCGAGCGGATGGAACGGAGGGCTGCCGCCGATCAGCCTCCTCGCCGCGATCGGCGCACTCGTCCCCCTCGTCGTCAAGCTGCGACGCGAGCGCTAACCGTTCGACTCCACGCCGCTTCCCGTCCGGACGAACGCACCGGACTCCAGCGCGTCCCGCACGGTCTCCAGCAGCCGACGCAGCCCAGGCGTCGCCTCGGGCGGGATCTCGTCCGGCATCATCGCGTGCATCAGGTCGAGCTCGGGGACCGTCAGCGTGTATCCGCCGGGCGGGTCGAGCAGAGATAGGAAGAACGCGACCGGATCGCTCTCCCCGACGGCTGCCGCCTGCGATCGGACCTCTTGGATCTCGGGATTGGCCTGCTCGGGATCGAGCTCGTCGAGGATCGCGACGGCGTCGGCTGCGATCGCGACCGCCTCCTCGCGCTCCCCCTCGAAGAAGAGCACGAACGCCTCGCTCGCGTAGATGAGCGCGATGAGGTAGCTGCGTTGCTCGTCGCTGAACGACTCGAACTCGTCCACCATTTCGAGGGCGCGCTCGAAGCTGTGGTCGTCGATCTCGGACGTGAGCCAGAACTCCTCGATCGGACCGTATCCGCGCTCGATCCGGAGTCCCTCGGCCGCCTCCTCGCGCACGACGTCGTAGCGTCCGAGGTTCCGCGCCGCGACGATCGCGTTGAAGCGCACGCCGACCGAGTGGGGGGACAGCGCGCTCGACGCCTGGCACGCCTCCAGGCCCGCGGCCCAGTTGCGCATCCCGATGGAGCCGAACGCGACGAGGTGCGCGCTCATCGCGCTTCGCCAGCCGAAGTCCTCCTCCAGCTGGAGCGCGTCGCTCAGGAAGCTCGCCGCGGCGGAGAACCGCTCGAGTCGCTCGGTCGAGCTGGAGCGATCCGTCACCTCCGGCGTTCGAGCGAGGATCGCGAGCTCGCGCGCGTGGCGAACGTCTTCGAGGCCCTCGACCGTCATGAAGCGCCGCAGGTCGTCCCGCTGCATCTGACGCGCCCTGTGGTACCCCGCGAGGTAGTGCTCGAGCGGCAGCTTCGGCTCGGGCATCTTCGCCAGGCCGAGCTGCAGCGCCGAGTTCGCGTCGGGCGGGAGGGCCTCGTACGCGCGGACGAGCGCGCGTCCGTAGTCGGTCCCGAGGCGCCGCGCGATCGCGCGCACGTCCTCGACCGCGCCGTCGCGGTCACCGCGGTCCAGCCGGAAGGAAGCGCGGATCGCGCGCGAGGGGATCGGGTCGATCCCGAGCTCGACGACCCGGTCGAGCGTCGCTGCGACGTCGGCGACATCCTCCGGCCGGTCTGGCGTCCGCGCGCGCTCCGCCATGAGCCCGAGGTTGGCCGGGATCGCCTGCCAGGCTGCGACCCAGTCGGCCTCGACCGCGGCGCGCCTCTGGGACCTGATCTCGCTGATGCCCGCGAACGCGGCCACGGCGACGGCGGCCGCCAATAGACCCTTCGTGAGAGGCGAGCGCCGCGCGCGACGCAGGGACCGCGTCAACGCGGATGTCGGTCGCGCCTTGACCGGGCGGAGGTCGAGGAGCGCCTCGAGGTCCTCCCGCAGCTCGCGCGCGCTCGCGTAGCGTCGGTTCGGCTCGCGCTGCAGTCCGACGTCGAGGATCGCCTGCAGGTCGCGCGGGATGCGCGGCCGCAGGCGAGACGCCGGAACGGGCTCGCGCGTCGCGAGCTTCGACAGGATCTCGGACGGCGTCCCGGTGTACGGGGCCCGCCCCGTCACGAGGTGGTAGAGGGTGGCGGCCACGCCGTAGACGTCCTGGGCCGGCTCGGGTCGGCTTCGCCCGCGCAGCATCTCCGGAGCCATGTAGGCCGGCGTGCCGAGCGCGGCCTCCGAGCGCGTCAGCGTCAGGTGCCCCTCGACGGCGGCGATGCCGAAGTCGAGCAGCACGGCCGAGCCGTCGCGACGAACCATGACGTTCGACGGCTTGACGTCGCGGTGGACGATCCGGCGTTCGTGCGCCGCGGCGAGGCCGCCCGCCACGTCCGCCATCCAGCGCGCGGCCTGCCGGACGAACGTGCGCTCGCTCAGCTCGTCGATGCCGAACTGCCCCCGGATCCACTCGGTCTCGTCGCCGTGTTCCTCCGCAGCGTCGAGGATCTCCGACAGCGCGACGCCCTCGATCCGCTCCATCGCGACGTACGGACTCCCGTCGTCGAGCGTGCCGCGGTCGAAGACGGAGACGATCGACGGGTGCTGGAGCGACGCGAGCGCCGCGGCTTCGCGATCGAAGCGCTGCGCGGCATCGGGGCGTTCGATGAGAGCGCCGGCGAGCACCTTGAGGGCGACGGGGCGACCGAGCTCCTTGTCCATGGCCGCCCACACGACGCCCATCGCTCCGGCTCCGAGCCGGCCCTCGATCCGGTAGCGCCCACCGACCGTACGTCCGACGGCGGGCTCCGCGCCGAGCGCCGCGTGCTCCAGGTCGGGCAGGCGGTCCGCCGCGCGAAGCGCCGCCGCCACGTCGTCCTCGAGGTCGGGGTGGTCGTGGCAGATCTCGTGGGCGTCAGGCATTTGCCCCGTGCGGTCCTGCTCTTCGAGCGCACCCGCGACGAGCGAGGCGATCAGCCTCTCTCGGTCATCGGTCATGGTGAATGATCACGCTTCGTTCGATCGAAGTCGGACGGCGAGCTTCGCGCGCGCCGCGAAGTACGCCCTGCGCGCAGCGAAGGAGGACGAGTAGCCGAGCCGCGACGCGAGCTCCTCGAACGTCCCGTCTCCCTCGAGGCGAGCGCGCAGCAGCAGCCGCTCGCGCTCTTCGAGCTCCTGCAGCGTTGCGTGGAGCCGCTCGATCTCGTCGGCGACAGCGGCGCTCTCGACCGGGTCGGGTTCGACGCCGCGCCGCGTGGCGACCTCGTCGGGGGAGCGGCTCTGGCGGACGTCGCGCGACTCCGCCTCGTGGAACCGCACCGCGTCGATGATCCGGTTGCGAACGACCATCGCGAAGTAGCCCGCGAGGTCGTCCTCCGACTCTCCCTCGACGGCCTGCATCGAGGTCAGCACGCTGCGAAAGACCTCCTGGACGACGTCCCCCGTGCTGAACCTCGACGCGAGCCAGGGGCGGTGCGCGCGCAGGTCCTGCGCGAGGCGCTGGTGCACCATCCGCTCGACGGTCGGGTAGAAGCGCTCGACGACCGACTCCAGCGCCGCCGCGTCGCCGGCCTTCGCGCGCGCGATCGAGTCGCGGACGGATTCCGGGGACAGCTGGTCGTCGTGCGCGCTCATGGGGGCGAGGTCGATGTTAGCCCGCTCCCGAGGGCGGCTGCGACGCCGAAAGAAAATGCGAGATGCCGCGCAATCGGCTGCGAAGCGCTCCGCCGTCAGGTGCGGAACCCTCCCATCCCTCTCCCAGGAGCGCCCATGCATCTCCGCAGTCTCGTGCCGGCTCTGGCCGTGCTCGTGACGACCGCAACCGTCGTCGCGCAATCGGACGACCCCGGTCCGTCCAGCAACGTCTATCTCTGCGAGTGCCTCGCTTCGTACACCATCGACGTCGCCGACGAGTGGACGGTCGAGGAGAACATCATCGGGACGTCTGCCGCTTGCTCCCCGTACGACGCGGAGGGAGCGTCGGGCTGTGACGATCTCGATCGCTACTGCACCTTCGACGTCCGTCTCGAGGGAACGAGCGACTGGTACACGTGGACGATCGAAGAGCCGCAGACGCAGGACTTCGCGTGGACCGAGCTGTCGGACATTCAGCCCTGCTCCGGACTGGGGATCTTCGAGTTCCTCAACGACGTGTTGCCGGACTGGCAGAACAGCCCGTACTCCGGCGACGTCATCGCGGAGCTCTACCTGACCTGCTCCGGCTGCACGGTCATGTTCGGCAGCTGATCCTCGTCAACCTCCTCCAGAGCCGCTTCGATCGATGAACCTACGCGCACTTCTCCTCCTCGTGACGACCCCGGCCGTTGTCGCCCAGTCCGACGACGTCCCGCCCGCCGACCCTGTCTTCGACTGCGGCTGCTTCCCCTCCTACGTCGTCGCCGTCTCCGACGGCTGGACGGCCGAGGAGAACATCATCGGGACGAGCGCGTACTGCTCGACCTACAGCGCGACCCCCGGGAACAGCGGCGGATGCGAAGACCTCGCGAACGAGTGCGAGTTCGACGTGGAGCTCGAGGCGAGGAGTCCACGGTACATGTGGACGATCGAGGAACCGCTGATCGACGACTTCGCGCGCATCGAGACCAAGGGCGCCGCGTTCTGCTCCGAGGCGGACTTCGTCGATCTCGTCAACAATCCGCCGGCCTGGTTCAACAGTCCCTACGCGGGAGACGTCGCTGCGTCGGCCTACCTGTTCTGCTCGGGCTGCACCATCATCTTCGGCACCTGATCGCGCCATGGAGCTACGCCACGTCCTCCCCGCCGTCGCGCTCGTCGGCGGTGCTGCGGCAGCACTGATCGCCATCGGCTCGAGTCCCGCGCACGACGACGTCGTCACGGTGGCGCGCGCCGCTCCGATCGCAACCTCCCCCGTGGAGTTCGTGTCGCTCGAGTCCACGCCCCGCATCGATCGCACCGAAGAAGCGAGCGATCCCCCCCCTGCGCTGGCGGCGGAAGAGCCGACGCCGGTCGCTGCGGCGCCCGTCTCGACCGATCTGGAGCAGCTCGAGTCTTCGTTCGCCGAGCTGTACCGCGGCGTCCCGACGGACGAGCTTCGGCAGATCCACAGGGCGCTGTCCGATGCGCTGCCCGAGGACCTCGGCGTCGACCGCCACCGCGCGAAGCTCGCGGCGGGGGACTCGACGCTCCTCGGCAACGCGACGTTCGGCGACGACGGCCGCCGGACCTTCGCGGTCCCGGCGAACGTCGTCGCGAAGCGCCTCCACGTGCTCGACCGGACCTTCCACCTTCCGACTGGCGAGGTGCGCACGACGTCGATCGACATCGAGGATCTCGGCCCGCATCTCGCGCAGGTCTACGAGGTCAACTGGGTGCTGCACCGGATCCGCACGGGCGGGTCCGGACCGCCCGCGCTCGACCTGATTCGCTCGAAGGGTGAGTGACGCGGGTTGCGAGCTGCTCGTACGTCACTGGGCGAGTAGCTCGCGAACCGCGTTCAGCGTGTCGGCGTCCTCGGGGCGCTTGTCGTGACGCCAGCGTGCGATGCGCGGGAAGCGCAGCGCGAGCCCGGCCTTGTGCCGGCTGCTGGGCCGGATGCCCTCGAACGCGATCTCGAAGACGAGCTCGGGCTTCACGACGCGCACCGGGCCGAACCGATCGACGATGTTCTGGCGCACGAACCGATCGACGTCTCGGATCTCGGCGTCCGACAGGCCCGAGTAGGCCTTGGCGACCGGGACGAGCTCTCCCTCCTCCCAGACGCCAAGCGTGTAGTCGGTGTAGAGCGACGCGCGGCGGCCGTGGCCGCGCTGGGCGTAGATCATCACCGCGTCGATGGAGAGCGGATCGACCTTCCACTTCCACCAGGGACCGCGCACGCGGCCGGCGCCGTAAGGCGCGTCCTTGCGCTTGAGCATCAGGCCCTCGACGCCGCGCTCGCGCGACGTTTCGCGCTGAGCGGCGAGTTCCTCCCAGGTCCCAGCCTCGACGACGTCTGCGAGCCCGAAGTGGGGGAGGGACGCTTCCTCGACGAGCCGCTCCAGCTGCGCGCGTCGCTCGACGGTCGTCCGCTCGCGCAGGTCGCGCCCGTCTCGCTCGAGGAGGTCGTACGCGAGGAACCGCACGGGCACCTCGGCGCGCAGCTTCTTGCCGACGCTCTTGCGCTGGATCCGGCGCTGCAGGGCGTGGAAGCCCAGCGGCCGACCGTCCTTCCACGCGAGCAGCTCACCGTCGAGCACCGTGCCGTTCGGAAGCGCCGCGAGGTCGTCGGCGATCTCGGGAAACCCGGCGTTGACGAGGTCCTCACCGCGCGACCAGATCACGGCCTCGTCGCCCCGCCGCACGGCCTGCGCGCGGATGCCGTCCCACTTCCACTCGGCCTGGAACTCGTGCGCCTCCCCGAGCTCGGTGATGTCGTCGGGAACCGGGTGGGCGAGGAAGAACGGGTACGGCCGCAGCGGATCGCCGCCGTCCTCCTCGTCGACGATCGACGCCCACGAATCGGCGGTCGGCTCCCAGCGGCCGGACAGACGGTGCAGCATCGTCGCCTTGTCGACGCCGGCGACGACGGCGAGCGCGCGCGCGACGATCCCCTTCGCGACGCCGACGCGGAACCCGCCCGAGATCAGTTTGTGGAACAGGAAGCGCTCGCCTTCGTCGAGCAGCTCCCAGGTCTCCAGGACGAGCGCCTTCTTCGCGTCCTCGTCCATTGCTGCGAGGCCGATCACGCGCTCTTCGACGCACTGCGCGAGCGGCGGAGGCTCACCGGCGCCGTCGCCGCCGGGGACCAGCAGCGCGATCGTCTCCGCGAGATCGCCGACGGCGTCGTAGCTCTCCTCGACGAGCCAGAGCGGCTGGCCGCTCGCCTCGGCCGCCCACTCGCGGAGCATGCGCGTGTTCACCGCGCGTCGACCGCGTCGGCCGAGCAGCAGGTGCGCGGCCCACGCGGCGTCGGCGGCCGGGGCCTCCCGGAAGTACGCGACGAGCGCGGCCTCCTTGCGCGAGGTCCGGCTCGTCGCGTCGAGCTCGCGGTACAGGGCGTGGAAGCGCCTCACTCCGCGTCCTCCCCGTCGACCTCGCCCTCGAACTGGCTCTCCAGTCGCTGCGCGTCCAGCCCGCGCTCCTCGCGCAGGTAGCGCACCAGCGCGTCGACGTAGCCGTGCGTGACGAGGACGCGCTCGGCGCCCGTCGCCTCGATCGCGGACAGGAGCCCCTTCCAATCGGCGTGGTCAGAGAGAACGAAGCCGCGGTCGAAGTTGCGCCGTCGACGCGGCCCCCTCAGCCGCATCCAACCCGATGCGAAGCCCGTGGTGACGTCGCCGAACTTGCGCATCCACGGCGTCCCGTTGGCCGACGGCGGCGCGACGACGAGGCCCTTGCCGCGGATCTCCTTCGCGACCTCGGGCGACGCGTAGCGCGTCTCGGGCAGCGCCACGCCCTGTTCGCGGTAGGGCTCGAGCAGTCGATCGAGCGCCCCGTGCACCGCGATCGGACCGGGTGGGTCGACGAGTCCCGCGAGCAGGCGCTGGGACTTTCCGAGCGCGTAGGCGCACAGGAGGCTCGTGCGTCCAGCCGCGGCGTTGGCCTCCCACCATGCGCGCACCTCGTCGGCGACGGCGTCGGCGGTCGGCCAGTCGAAGACGGGCAGCCCGAACGTGCTCTCGCTGACGAACACGTCGCAGCGCACGGGCTCGAACGGCGTGCACGTGGGGTCGGCGTCGGTCTTGTAGTCGCCCGCGACGACCCAGACCTCGCCGTCGCGCTCGATGCGGATCTGCGCGGAGCCGAGGACGTGACCGGCGGGGTGGAGGCTCACCGTCACGTCGCCGATGCGCTTCTCCGCGCAGTAGGGAAGCGTCTCGACGGCGGCTTCCTTCTGCGTGCGCAGGCGCACGAGGTCCGCGCCCTCCGGCGTCGTCAGGTAGCGCTTCGAGCCCGGCCGCGTGTGGTCGGCGTGCGCGTGGGTCACAACGGCGCGCTCGACCGGACGCCACGGGTCGATGTGGAAGCCGCCTGCCTCGCACCAGAGCCCGTCGGCGGTCGTCCGGACCAGCGGGGCGCTCATCCCCAGGGGCTCGTCGCGTCGTCGCGGCCCGCCGCCGCGAGAACGTGTCCCGCGAGCGCGCGCCCCGAGAGCCACGCGCCCTGGACCTTCGAACCGCACAGCCAGTCGCCGCCGACGCCGAGCCCCAGCGTGGCGTCGAAGAGCGCGCCGTCGTCGCGCGGCGGCCGCGCGGCGCTCATCATCCAGCGGTGCGCGTCCGCGTGGAGGACGGGCGGAGTCTCCGCGCCGCACGCCTCGGCGAGCGCGGCGAGGAGTCTCTCGGCCGCCGTCTCCTTGGACACCTCGAGGTTCTCGCGCGTCCACTCCGGCGAGGCGTGCAGGACCCACGCGTCGCCGTCGGGGCGCCCCGGCTTCGACGCGTTGCGGCAGACCCACGACAGAGGGCCCGCGTTCACGAACGCGCCGTCGAAGGGGACGTCGTACGGCCGCTCGAACGCGACCATCGCGGCCCAGCACGGATCCATCTCGACCGACGCGGCGACCGCGGCGAGGTGCTCGGCGGGCTGCAGCAGCGCCGCGGACTGCGCCGGCGGCGCGGTGACGAGGACGACGTCGAAGCCCGCTGCGTCGCGACCGTCCTCGAAGCGGAGCGTCCACGCGTCGTTCGCTCGCTCGAGCGCGGCCACGCGCACGCCCGTTCGGACGTCGAGGCCCTGCGCCATTCGTCGCGCGATCGCATTCATGCCCGGGATGCCGACGAAGCGGTCGGCGTCGCCGTCCTCCCGCGGCTGCGGGTCACCCGGCGCGTCGATGACCGCGAGGCGACCGTCCCAGCGCGCGACGACGCCCTCGGCGCACCACGCGTCGACGAAGCGCCGGAAGCGCGCGTCGCGCGCCGTGAAGTACTGCGCGCCGTGGTCGAACGCGTGCGGATCGGCGCGGCGCAGCGACGCCCTTCCGCCGACGCCGCGACCCTTGTCGAAGATCTCGACCGCGTGCCCGGCGTCGCGGAGCGCGGACGCCGCCGCAAGTCCCGCCACGCCGGCGCCGACGACGGCGACGCGCAGCTCGCGATCCGAAGCGACGCGGCCCGCGCGCCTTCCGTACTTGTCCGTGTCCATGCGCGACGCGTGACCCTCCGTCGTCCTCGGCCGGACCGTCCCGATGACGGGCTTCGCCGGCGGGAACGGGCGATCGAACTGGCCAAGGCACCAGAGGATACCGCCGTACGAGCTCGGGTCGCGGCCGTCGAGCGCGTAGCGGTGGTTGAGGTCGAGCAGCCTCGCGAGCGCCTCCTCGGGCGACCGCGTCCAGTCGAGCACCGCCTTGCCCCACGTCATGCGCAGGTTGTTGTGGAGCTCGCCGTGCCGCACCAGCGACGTCTGCATCGCGTCCCAGAGCCCGTCGCCCGTCTCCGCGTGCGCGAGCTCCGCCCACGAGAACAGGGCGCGGCGCTCGTCGGCCTCCCCCTCTTCGAGCGTCTCGCGCGCCCAGTCGGGAATCGCCTCCAGCGAATCGATCGCGGCCCCGCTGTGGTGACAGAAGTGCCAGGCGAGCTCGCGCCAGACGAGCAGCTCGTCGAGGAACTTCTCCGCGCCGGCTCCGCCGATCCGCTCGGCCTCGGCGGCGACGCGGAACGGCGAGACCATGCCGAAGTGCAGGTACGGGGACAGCCGCGAGACGCCGGGCCGCAGCGGGTCGTTGCGGTCCCGGGCATAGCGCACGAGGCGCTCGTCGCGGAACGAGTCCCAGCGCGCGTTCGCGGCGCGCGATCCGCCGCGCGTATGCGGGATCGCGGGGACACCGTGGTCGATCTCGCACTCCGCGACGAGCGCCGCGAGGTCGCCGTCGAGGTCGACGGGCTCGAACGGGAGGTCACCGTCGTACCGCGCGGGGGCGTCGCCCTCCTCGGGCTCCCAGCCGAGCCAGCGCTTGCGCGCCTTCGATGTCGCCTTGCGGAACGCGAAGGCGCGGTCGTACGCGCGGCGGGACTCGCTCATCGGAACGACGCAGGACGCGTCGACCTCGACGATCGGGGCGTCGCTCTTCGCGCGCAGCGACTCGGTCCAGCCGCGGACCGGCTCGACCGGGTGCGCGTCGCACACGACGAGCGCCGCGCGACGAGCGAGCTCGACGAGCGCGCTCGGTCGTTGCCCCGGTCGCGCCAGGTGGAAGGCGTAGCGCACGCCGCGCGCCTCGAGGTCGCGCGCCACGTCGCGGGCGCCCTCCAGGACGAACGTCCAGATGCGGTCGGACGCGTACGGGTGGCGATCGTCGAGCGCCTGGACCGCGAGCAGCGGTCGATCGAGCGCGTGCGCCGCCGCGATCGCCGCTTCGAGGGCCGGGTTCGAGTCGGCGCGCATCGACGCGCGCATCCAGTAGAGGACGAGCTCGCCCTCCGCGCGCGGCTCGATCTCGGGGTCGAGGCAGCGCGCGGCCAGATCGTCGGGCAGGAGTTCGGCGAGGGCCTGGGGCATGGCAGTGCCTTCGGCCCGGACGGCCGCCCCGATGCCTGGATCCGGCGCGGACGTCAGCGGCCGGATCGACCGAGCCGCACGCGGATCGGACCCTTGGCCGTCGACGGATCGACGACGCGCCCGCTCTGGGTGATCTCGGCCTCGCCCTTCGCGACGAGCCGCCGGGCCGCGCGCCGGGCGGGCTCCATCAGCGGGCGCCAGTCGTCCGCGGAGACCGCGCGGGCCGCCTCCGACGGACAGATCGTCGACCCGCCGGCGCGCGCTTCGAGCAGCGTCACGATCGCCTCCTCCAGCGCGCGGTCGACGGGCCGGACGCGTCGCTTGCGGCACGCCGCGCTGCAGTAGGCGGGCGTCTCGGACTGGCGCGCGGTCGTCCGACGCGGCTCGATCACGCGGCCGCAGGACCTGCAGTGGGGGAGGCTGCCCATGCGCGGGACCGTTCGCGACGGGCGGTTCGACGGACGCGTGACGCCGCGGCGATCCTCGGGTCTCCTGGAGGGGATGAAGCGCTGGCTCAAGGATCGACAGCACGCCGCAGGGCTCCGGCAGGCGCTCGACCTGACCCAGCTCGCCTACGGCGCCGTGCGCCGGGCGAGGGCGCGGCGCGCCGGCGTCGACGCTCCGGCGGCGAAGGGCGGGTGGCCCGTGCGGATCGTCCCGATGCCCGCGCCCAGGCCGATCACGCGCGCCGAGAAGCGCGCGCTGCACCGCGCGGCGCGAACGCAGAGCACGTCGTTCTTCGACGGCGTCGCCGTGCGGCGCTTCGAGGCGGAGCTCGCCCAGCAGTGGGGCGCAAGCCACGCGCTCGCGACGTCGTCGGGGACCGCGGCCCTCCACACGTCGATGATGGCCCTCGGCATCGGGCCCGGCGACGAGGTGATCGTCCCGGTGATGACGTACGTCGCGACGGCTCTCGCGGTCATGCAGGCCGGCGCGACGCCGCGCTTCGTCGACGCGCACCCCGAGACGTGCAACATCGACCCGGAGGGCGTGCGGCGGACCGTGGGCAGTCGCACGCGCGCGATCATCCCCGTCCACATCGGAGGCGTGCCGTGCGACATGGACGCACTGCGCGCGATCGCCGACGAGCACGGCCTCGCGATCGTCGAGGACGCCGCGCACGCGCACGGCTCGACTCTCGACGGCCGCTTCATGGGCACGCTCGGCGAGCTCGGCTGCTTCAGCTTCGGCAGTCCGAAGTCGCTCACGACCGGCGAGGGCGGCGCCATTCTGACGAGCGACGACGAGCTCTTCCGCCGCGCGCGGATGGCGATGAACCTCGGCGAGTGCGCGCCGGATGGGACGCCGTCGATGCAGATCGACCACTTCTCACCCGAGATGCGGCTCGACTACCGGATGGTCGGGTGGAACTATCGGATGAGCGTCGCCCAGGCCTCGCTCGGGCTAGGCCAGCTCGCGCGGTTCGACAGGATCCGCGCCCGGCGCGCGGCGAACGGCGCGTACCTGCGCGAGTCGCTCGCCGACGTTCCGTACGTCAGCGTCCAGCGCGTCCCGGAGGGCGCGGACGTCTGCTACTACTCGTTCCCGATGACGCTCGACCCGGACGCGCCTCTCTCGCGGGGCGAGCTGCTGGAGGGACTCGCGCGGGAGAAGATCGACTTCCGCCTGTGGTCGAACCTGCCGCTCGCCTCGCACGAGGTCTTCCGGCAGCCGGGCGACTTTCCCGTCGCAAAGCGAATCTGCGAGGGATTCGTGGGGCTGCGAGTCGACCCGGCGCTCGGCGAGCGCGAGATGGAAGCGACGGTCGACGCGATCCGCCGCCTCGTGACCTGGAGCTAGTCGACAGCGAGCGCGCTTCCCGTCTCGCGCTTCTTCTTCATCGGCTCGCTCGACAGCCACATCTCACGCTCGGCGACGAATCCGTTCCGACGCTTGAGCTTCTGCGTGCGCAGATAGTGCTCGTGCCGGTTCTCGTAGAACGTCGCGTTGCAGTTCTCGCACGTCGACCAGTCGCGGAAGTCGAAGTCCATGTGAGCCTTGCGCAGGCTCATCATCCGCTGGCTCATCCACAGCTCGGGGAGCGTCTGCTCGCCGTACTTGCCGATCCACACGCGCGCGTCGAAGTCGAAGCGGCACACCGACATCGTCCCGTCGGAGAGCAGGAACAGAGCGTCCCACGGGTACGGGCACGAGTAGCGGACCCGGCGGTAGATCTTGTCCTTGAGCTTCGGCGGGAGGATCCCGCGACGGCGGTGCGGCTCGTCGGGGACGTAGTCGGCGTGTGAGTTCGGCCAGTGGAAGTAGACGTCGTCGACGTACGGCGCGTACTTCTCGAACCAGGCCGTCTCCTCGTTGCGATCCCACTCGCGGTTGATGACGCACGTCGCGACGATCGACGGAAGGCGAACCTCGCCCCACGGCGACTCGACGCGCGGCCCGTTCTCGTCTCGCTCGGCGCGCAGCCGCTTGAGCCCGTCGTACACCGCGTGCGGGTCGATGCCCTCGCGGACGCGTCGGAACTTCTCCGGGTCGGCGGCGTCGAGGGAGACGTTGAGGATGTCGGGTCCGGCGGTGACGAGATCGCGGCACATCGCCTCCGAGAGCGTCGTGCCGTTCGTCGAGAGTGTGACCGTCAGACCGGCCTCCTTCGCGAGCCGGATCATCTCCGCGAGCTGCGGGTGCAGCGTCGGCTCGCCGATCGTGTGCAGGGTGATGCGCGGGATCTCGAGCTCGGCCATCTCGCCGATCAGCTGCCGGTAGAGCGGGATCGGCAGGTACGTCCACTCGCGCAGCATGTCCTTGTTGCCGCAGAACGAGCAGCGGAGGTTGCACGCGTTGGTCGGCTCGACGATGACGCGACTCGGGCGATCGGGGATCTCGCCGTACGGATGCGTCTTGCGGAGCCTGACCGTGCGCCAGTGCTTGATCGCGTGATTGAGGAAGATCGTTCCGCGGACGTAGCTGCGAAGTCCCATGGCGTGCGAGCTGCGAGTCTGAATCGGCCCGTGGGAAGGACCCGATCACTCCCGCTACATCACCACGCATCCCGAAAATTCGGCAGGGGCCGGGGCTAGTCTGCGTCTCGCGATGAACTCAGCTCCCCTCGACGTGGCCGTGACGGGCGCATCGGGCGCACTCGGCCAGCACGTGGTCCAGGCGCTCCTCGCGGCGGGGCACGGCGTGCGCGCTCTCGTACGAGCCCACGACGAGCGCGCCGCGTGGCTGGAGCAGGCGGGGGCGAGCGTCCACGTCGCGGACCTCTTCGACGAGCGAGCGCTTCACCGCGCGGTCCGTGGCGCGACCGGGCTCGTCCACTGCGCGGCGCGCGAGAGCACGGCCCGCCGCGACGCCGACGCGATGCGCCGCCTGCTCGTCGAGGGCACGTCGGCTGCGCTGCGCGTCGCCCGTCGACGCGGCGTCGAGCGGATCGTCCACGTGTCGTCGATGGTCGCCGTCGGGATGCGTCGCGACGACCGGCCCATGAACGAAGAGACGCCCTGGCGCGGGTCCGATCTCCCGCACGTCGCCGCCGTCCACGCGCGGCGCGAAGCCGAGGAGCGCGTGCTGACCGCGGCTCGCGCCGGCCTTCCGGTGGTCGTTGTCAACCCCGATGCGACGGTCGGCGCGCGCGCCGACGGCACGGAGGAAGAGACGCTGCGCGCCGGAGCGACGGGACCGCTTCCGCGGCGCGGCGCTTCGGTGGCCCGCATCGAGGACGTCGCGTCCGGGGTCGGCCTCGCGCTCCTCCGAGGCGTTGCGGGGGAGCGCTACATCCTCGGAGGCGACAACCTCTCGCTCGTCGACGTCGCTCGCCGTATCGCGATGAACGCGGGCCGTCCCGCCCCGCCCGTCGGGCCCCCGGGCGTCTGGCGCCTTCCCGCGCTCGCCCTCGCTCGGCTTGCGGATCGCCCTCCGGCCGACGTCGTCCGGATGACGGGCTGGAACACGTACGCGGACTCGACGCGCGCCCGAGAAGAGCTCGGTTATGAGACCCGGACGGAATCCGGGATTCGCTGAGGGACGGGGCGGGGTGCCGCCGCCGGGAGGGGTGAGCCCGGCAATGCGGCCGGGCGGAATCGACGCCTTCATCACGATCACGCCATGTCCCTCGACAGCCGCTCCCGACCGACCCACTCCCCCCGCCGCGCGGCCTTCGTCTTTGCCGGATTTGCCGTCGCGCTGACCGCCACCTCGCTCTCGGCCCCGCAGGGCGGTGGCGTGTCCGTGCCCACCACCTTCGCGGCGGGAAGCCCGGCGCGAGCCGCCGAGGTGAACCAGAACTTCGACGCGCTCGTCGCAGAGATCGTCGCACTGGAGGCGCGCCTCGCCCAGCTCGAGGACGTGACGCGCTTCCTCAGCGTCGACGAGAACGACGTCGCCGGAATGAACGGCCCGAACCTCATCATCGAGGGCGCGAACGTGCACGTTCGCTCGGGGTCAGGTGCGACGGACGACGGCGGCGCGACGACCGGCCTCGGAAACGTCGTGATCGGCTACACCGATCTCGGCACGCTGACGCCGGCCGACCGCAGCGGCGCCCACAACCTCGTCCTCGGCGATCGCAACGCCTACACGAGCTTCGGCGGCATCGTCGCCGGCACCGACAACCGCATCTCGAACGAGTTCGCGTCCATCACGGGCGGGCGCTTCGGGACGGCCTCGGGCCGCTACGCGACGATCACGGGCGGCGGTGGAGACACCGACAACCTGTTCAACACCGCCTCCGGCGAGTACGCGGCGATCGTCGCCGGTTTCCGGAACGTCGCCAGCGGGAACCAGTCGGCCGTGACGGGCGGCAGCAACCACGAGGCGACCGGCCTCCTCAGCGCCGTCTCCGGCGGGACGGGCAACATTGCCTCCGGCGCAGGTGCGGCCGTGTCGGGCGGTGCCGGCAACGACGCCCAGGAGTCGAACTCGTCGATCTGCGGAGGTCAGGGCGGCGTCGCGACGGGCGTCTCCTCGACCATCAGCGGCGGCCTCGACCGGACCGTCACGATCAACTTCGACTGCGCGGACTGCAACTGAACGACAAGTCGTGCGGAAGGGCCCCGGACCGATTTGTCGGCCCGGGGCCGCTTGGCGTCAGGCGTTCGCCAGCGTCCCCGCGCGCCTTGCGTACCGCATTGCGACCGTCCACGTGCCGACGGCCGCGGCCGCGAATACGGCGGCGGACAGCGCGAGGCTCGCGAGCGACGCGTCGAACGCGGGCGTCCCGAACCCCTCGCCGTCGATGAGAGACGTGCGCAGCGCGTGCAGGAAGTGCGTGTGGGGGAGGAGCGCCGCCGCGGCCTGCGCTCCGTCCGGCAGCAGCTCGCGCGGGAAGTACGCGCCGGCGAGGATCAGGCTCGCCATGTTCAGGACGCCGCCGACCGGGTCGCCGCGCTTGAACGCGAGGACGAACGCGGCCGACATCAGCCCGAGGGCCGAGAACGCTGCGCACCCGAGCGCGGCGGCGACGAGGGCGGGCAGGGCTGCGTCGAGGCGGAAGCCCGCGTCGAGAGCCGTCGCCGTGAACGCGAACATCCCGAGGACGAGGACGATCGCGATCGAGAGCGGCCACACGAGTGCGCCCAGGACGAGGAGCAGCGGATTCCGCCCCGAGGCGAGGAGCGGCTCGAGCGTCCCCGCCACCTGCTCCTCGCGCAGAGCGTGCGCGGGCTGGATCAGCGACACCTGGCTCAGCTGCAGCCCGACGAGTCCGATCAGCAGGAAGCCGAACGGGTTCCCGCGCAGAGCGGCCGCGACCTCCGGGTCGTCGGTGCGGATGAGCTGCGCGACGTAGTGGTAGAGAGCCGCCCACACGCAGATCAGCGTGACCTGCACGAGCAGGCGGAACTTGAACGTCAGGTGAATGAGGCGGTCGCGGCGGACGATCGCACGGACCGCGCGGAGCGGCCGCGCGGCAGGTCTCGCTTCGGCGTCGTGGGAGGTCTCCGGCGTCGGGTCGATGGGCCGCTCGGCGGGCTGCTCCGGAAGCGCGCGCAGCATCGCCGAGACGCTCGGTCGGTCGCGGCGCTCCACGGCCGCGAGCTCGATGTCGCGGCGCACGAGGAGCGCGGCCAGGCGCTCTTCGTCGACGCCGTCGTCCAGCACGGCCATGTCCGCCTCCTCGCCGGGCTTCATCTCGTCGAACCGCGCAACGGCGGCGTCGCGGGCCGCGGAACCGTGGAAGCGGAGCCGCCACGTCGGGTGCTCGGCGCGCGGCAGCACGGTCTCGCGCGAGCCCGCGGCGGCCACTCGACCGGCGTCGAGCAGGACGATGTCGTCGCAGTGCGGCTCGATGCCCGACAGCTCATGGCTGCTGACGAGGACGAGGACGCCGGCGTCGGCCCGCTCGCGCGCGAGGTCGATGACGACGCGCGACGTCCCCGGGTCGAGCGAACGCGTCGGCTCGTCGAGGAGGAGGACGATTGGCTCGTGCTGGAGCGCGCGGACCAGGTTGACCCTCTGGCGCTGCCCCGACGACAGCGACTGGAAGGGGCGATCCAGCAGCCCGTCGAGGCCGAGGCGATCGGTCCAGCGCATCGCGGCGTCACGCGCCGCGGAACGATCGAGGCCGCGGAGACCCGCGTGGAACGCCAGGTTCTCGGCGACCGACAGCCGGGGATAGAACGAGCGGTCGTCCGCGCTCGCGTAGCCCGTCTCGAGTCCGCGCGGCCGCCAGCCCTGGTCCGCGGCCCTCCCGTCGAATCGGAGCCAGCCGCTCGTGGGGTCGAGCAGACCCGCGAGGATCCGCAGAAGCGTCGTCTTCCCCGCGCCGTTGTTCCCGAACAGGCCAATCAGTCGGCCGCGCTCGAGGTCGAGGTCGACCGCGGCGAGGGCGTCGATCGAGCCAAACCGACGCGAGATGCCGCGCAGCGAGATCAGCGCCGAACCTCGGGATACGGAACGATGCGATCGGGGACGAGCGCGTCGCGCAGGAGATCGGCGTCACCGTCGCCCTCGAACGCGAGGTGCAGCGGATTCGACGTCCACTCCGCGTCGCGGGCCTCCGGGTTCCACCACTCCAGGACCTCGTCGAGGCGCCCCGAGTAGCCGAGCGCCTTGAGCCGCGCGACCGCTTCGGGCGGCACTTCGTAGTTGGTCGGATGGAGCCCCGTCGACTCGGCGTCGCTGAGCCACTGCAGCAGTCGAGCGCGCATCCTCTTCGATCGCTCGAACTCGTCCGCGGCCAGGTTCTCCGTGCAGCGCGGGTCGTCCTCGATGTGAAAGAGGTAGCACGCGCCCATCGGGTACACCCACTTGGTGGACTTGTTGGTGTACTCCTTCAGGTACATCTCGAAGAACCACCCGTCGCTCTCGATGCTCGCGCTCACGCCGCCCGCGCCGAGCGCGAAGCGCGGCACGAGCGGCTGCTCTTCGTCGAGCGCCTCCCGCAGGTCGCGGCCCGGGAAGTCCCCGGCCTCGAGCCCCGCCATCGCGATCAGGGTGTGGGCGAGGTCGATCTGGCGAACGGGCTGGTTCGTGCGCTTCAGCGGTGCGATCCCGTCGCCAACGACGATGAGCGGGACGTGGACCGTCGCGTTCTGGAGCGTGCCGTGCTGCCACAGGATCCCGCGCTCGCCCAGCGCCTCGCCGTGGTCGGACGTGAACGCGATCGTCGCGCCCGACAGGTGCGGCTCCTCGAAGAGGCCCGCGAGCTCGTCGTCGAGGTCCTCGATCTCGGCGCTGTAGAGGCGCGAGACGAACGGCGCGTCGCGATAGCCGCGCATCGTCACCCACGCGGGAGTGCGCTCCGGGTCCATCTGCAGGACGTCGCCGAAGACGCGCGGGTCGGGGCGACCGGCGGTGAGCTCGCCCATCCGGTCCTCTGCGACGTCGTACGGGCTGTGCGCGTCGAAGACGTGGACGAAGAGGAACAGCGGCGCGCCGCGCGACTGCGCGACCCACTTGCGGGCGAGCGCGAGCGAGAGAGCGCCGTCGCGCCCGCCCTGGCGGACGAGTTCGATCGGACCCTCGAAGCGATCGAACCCCTGGCCCAGTCCGCTCTCGGCGTCGCGCAGGTGCGGGGCGCTGACGATCCCGAACGTCTGATAGCCCGCGGCCTGGAACCTCTCGGCGAGCGTCGTCGCCGATTCGTGGAGCGGCGTCCCGTTGTCGGCGATCCGCGTGTCGCGCAGGTGGATCCCCGTCATCAGCGAGATGTGCGAGGGATTCGTGATGTTCGTCGACGTGTAGCAGTTCGTGAACGTGCCGCCGCGACGCGCGAGCCGATCGAGCGCAGGCGTCTTCGCGCGGGAGATCTCTCCCATCGCCGAGAGGTGATCCCAGCGGTGCGTGTCGGACACGATGAGAACGACGACGTCGTGTTCCGCTCCGTAGCGGAGCACGCGCGGGTTCGCTGCGAAGAGCCCGAACTCCTCGCCCCGCGTCGGCTCGAAGGCGAGGTCCCAGGCCGTCTCGCCGCTGCGTGGGACGAAGGTCAGCGTCGTCCAGCGCTTGGCGAGCGCGGTGCGATCGGCGGCGGTCGTCGAATCGCCAACGAGGCGCACGGCCGCCCTGTCCTGCTTGGAGCCGTCGACGCGGACGTCGAGAGCGATGCGGTCGCCGCTCCGCCAGCGCTCGGCGTCCGACGTGATCTCGAGGCGCGCCGTGCCGCCGGGATCCAGCCGCAGTCCGACGCGGCGCTCGGTGCCGAAGTCGAGCGGGCCGGGCGTGGGGTCGTCGCCGACGAAGGCGATCGCGGGGAGCCGAGCGGAGTTCGCTCTCTCCTCGACGTCATCGGTGCCGCCCGAGGAGCAGGCGGCGAGGGCCGCAGCGGCGAGGAGGGCGGCCGCGAGCGGCCGTCGTTGCGCGGACATCGTGAAGCGGACGGCTGGGATCGAAACGCGATCGGCGGGGGCCCGGCCTCGCCGATCTCCACCAAAGTAGCTCGCCGCGGGGGCGACGTCACGTCGTCCCGAAAAGGGAGCGGAGACGTCCGCCTCAGACGGCAGCCGCTTTCTTCTTCGCACGCTTGCGTTCGTTCTCGTCGAGGAGCCGCTTTCGCAGCCGCAGGCTCTTCGGCGTGACCTCCAGGAGCTCGTCGTCCTCGACGTATTCGAGGCCCTCCTCCAGCGACATGATCCGCGGCGGCGCGATCCTCGCGTTGTCGTCGCGACCGGCCGCGCGCATGTTCGTCAGCTTCTTGGCGCGGCAGACGTTCAGCTCGT
>JBCCSK010000012.1:0-34594 GCA_039200205.1 Planctomycetota bacterium | reverse complement strand
GGGCCGCGTACGCTCCAAACCGGGTTAGGGTCGTTCAACGCGATCAGAGGATCCGACGTCCGAACAGACGCGCGGACGCCGCGCTCCGGTAGCTCCCGTACGACACGCCCGTCCCGCGGCGCCTTTGCATCAGGACGTCGAAGCGCGTCGACGCATCGCGAAGTTCGGCCTCGATGCGGGCCCGCTCGTCGCCGTCGGTTGCGATCGCGAGGAGGTCGCGCAGCGTGACCATCGACTTCTTCAGCTCCATCTCCTCGGGCAGCATGCCGGCGCTGCGCAGCACCGAGTAGGCGCCCCGCAGTTCGGCGGGCACGCGGCTGTCGTCCTCGATCTGGAGGGGCTTGCCCTTGCCCGGCAGATCGTCGAACACGCCGTCGTCGATCGCGTCGCGGATCTTCGCCTCGGCCATGTTGCGGAGCGGGTCCATGTCCACTCCCTTCATACGACGTCCGCGCGCGACCGCAAGAGCTCTTCCCCGAGCTGTCGCACCACCTCGACGAGCAGGTCGACGTCGGCCTCGCCCGTGCGCCAGTTCGCGATCGCCGGGCGAACGCACACGACGCTGCGGTAGCGCGTCGATCCGACGAAGACGCGACCGTCGTCGAGGACGCGTTGCGCGAGTTCGGCGTTGAGCTCGTCGAGGTCGCGCCGACGCACGCTGGCAGGCGCGAAGCGGAAGGGGACCACGTTCAGATGAACCTCGTCGACCAGCTCGAGGTCGTCCGCCTCCCGCACGAGCCGCGCGAGCCGCTCCGCGAGGTCGAGGTGTCGCTCCACGAGCGTCCGCACTCCCGCGCGACCGTGCGCGAGGAGCGTGGCGAACACGGGGAACGCACGCGCACGACGACTGCACTCCACGCCGAGGTTCGCGGGGACTCGCGGCCCCGTCCCCACCGCGCCCGAGCCCGGGAGGTAGTCGGCCACCATCCGGAACGTCTTCGCGAGTAGAGCGCGATCGCGGACGAACGCGAATCCGCAGTCGTAGGGCACGTTCAGCCACTTGTGCGCGTCCGAGGCGATCGATCGAGCGCGCTCGATCCCGCGTGCAAGGGACGCAGTGCGAGGCGTGGCGCGCGCGAAGAGGCCGAACGCACCGTCGACGTGGAGCCAGGCGTCGTGCGTGTCGCAGAGGTCCGCGAGCTCGTCGATCGGATCGAAGCGGCCTGCGTTCACCTCACCCGCGGTGGCAACCACGATCGCAGGGGCGCCGTCGAGGGCATCGAGTCGACGGGAGAGGGCCTCGAGGTCGACTGCACCCCGGTTGTCCGCCGTGAAGCGCTCGAGCGAGCGGCGTCCGATCCCGAGCATCGCGAGGGCCTTGACCGCGCTCGCGTGAACGTAGCCGCTCGCGAGGACGACCGGCCGAGGCAGGCCCGCGAGCCCCTCTTCGGCCACATCGACGCCGAGGCGCTCGCCCCACCACTGCCGCGCCGCGCCAAGACCGGTGAAGTTCGCGGCGGTCGCGCCCGTCGTCAGCGTCCCTGTCCACGCGCGAGGATCGAGATCGAACAGCTCGGCCAGCCAGCGGGTCGCGATCTCCTCGAGCTCGACGCCCACCGGCGATGCGGTCACGGAGGCCGCGATCTGATCGACGGCCGAGGCGAGCCAGTCGGCGGCGAGCGCCGAGGGCGTCACGCCGCCGACGACGTAGTGGAAGAAGCGCGGGCCCGTGCTCGCGACGCCGCGCGCGGCGATGCGCTCGACGAGCTCGGAGAGCGCACCCGCTGGCCCTATTCCCTCACTGGGTAGGGGGCTCGGACCGCGTGCGTCGCCAGCGGCTCCGACGGGTGAACCGTCGACCGCCGCGAGGTACGCGAGCGTCGCGTCGAGAGCGGCGCGCAGCACCGGTTCGATGTCGCTCCGATCCATGCGACGTGACGCTAACGCAAGCGTCCCTTCGACGAGGGTTTCCGCTCGACGCGAACGGGTTTTCCCGGGATGAGCGTGCGGTCTGCCCTCGCCCGTGGCTCGTGCCGACTGCGGTCATCGAACGCTCCTCGCCGTTCACCCCATCGGCAGGAAGCGCCCGCTCACGCGCCGCCCGAGTCCCTAGCGCTCTCCATAGAACGCGCTCGGAGTCCCACGCCCTCGCCCGTCGGGTCCTCCCCGGACCGATCGGCACTGCCCACTCAGGTCTAGAGCCATGCGTGTCGCCCATTCCGCCTTCGTCACCTGCGCCCTCGCCACCACCGCCCTCGTCGCTGCCTTCGCCACCAAGGCTGAAGCAGGCGATGGCGTCTCGTACACCGCTCAGCGAACTGAGGGGCTTCGGGCGACCGGCGATACGGAACGCTGTCTGGATTCCATTCCCGTCGCGCCCGTCGTCATGATGACGAAGGCGGGTTCAGGGCTGCTCGGCGCGATGTCGTCGACGACGATCATCTACTCGAACGGCCTCGTCCTGACGAGCGCGTCGGATTCGAACGCCGGAACCTCCTGGGCGTCGCAGGCGCTCGTCGCGCCGCAGTTCGTCGATGCGCTCCAGCGCGACCTCCGAGAGTTGGAAGCCGGCGCGCTCTGCGATCAGGTTCCGATCGTGCTCGACTCGCCCCTCACGACCGTGACGGTCTTCCGCGGCGGCCAGGACGCACGCGCGCACACGTTCAGCTACTGGATCGCCTCGGACGAGTACACGCAGGTCGATACGGCGATCATGGGCTTCCTCATCGAGCACATGAACCCCGAGTGACCCCGCCAGGGTCGCATCAACAGAGGTGACAGTCGTCGCCGTCCGCGCCGGCCGAATCGTCGCCCGCGTCGCCCCCCGGCGGCGCGGGCGGCTCCTCTTCCCCGAACGTCGGCAGCGGCACGCTGTTGTCGATCACGAACTCCTCGGGCGCGAGCACTTCCTGCTCGCCGAGTCCGAGCGACGAGGCCTTCTCGACGAACTCGGGCTCGTCCAGGACCATGCTGACCGAGAGGTTCGCGTTCTCGGGTGCGCACAGGTCGAGGTCCTTGTTGCCCGGCACGACGCGGACCACCGGTCGATCCAACGCGGTTCCGGATCGAACGACGCGGCCGATCCGACCGTCGGAGAGCACGACGAAGCGCCCGGGCGGATAGAGGCCGAGCGCGCGCGTGAACGCGGCGAGGATGCTCGGGTCGAACGCGCCGGGATCCGCGTAGAGGATGCGGAACGCCCGAGCGGGGGTGTACGGATCCTTGTGCGGGCGCCGCGCCGTCAGCGCCTCGAAGACGTCGCAGACCTGGATCAGCGACGTGGTCTGCGACGACTGGAACCAGCGGCGGCGGGGCGGGTAGCCGCGGCCGTCGTAGCGCTGGTGGTGGCCCCACGCCGCGCCGATCGCACAGCCGCTGACTCCGTGACTGTCGAGGAGGATCTCCGCGCCGAGCTCCGCGTGCTGCGCGATGATCTTCCGCTCTTCCTCGTCGAGGCGCTCGGGCTTGTACAGGATCTCGTCGGGGATGCGTCCCTTCCCGACGTCGTGCAGCAGCGCGGCCGCACCGATCTCGGTCATGACCTCGCGCGGCGCGCCGAGCCACTCCGCGACGTACGTCGCGAGCAGTGCGACGCGCATCGAGTGCTGGACGGTGAACGCGTCGTACTCGGGGCGCTCGCCGAGCTGGAAGAGATCCGAGTACCCGCCGCGCGTCGCCGCGTGGATGTGCTCGCTCGCCGTGCGGGCGTCGTCGATGTTGACCGCGTCGCCGCTCGAGGCCTTCGACAGCGCGCCCTCGACGACGCCTGCGATCTCGCGGTGGACGGGCTGAGCGGTCTCGATCTCGAAGCCGGCGTCGTGGTAGAGGTTATCGGCTGCAGCATCGACCGACAGCGACCACGTCACGTCGTCGTGGGCGCCGAGGAGACCCACGTTCCGCGCGCCGGAGTTCCCGAGGGCCTTGCGCGCCGCGTCGAGGTCCATCGGGTTGTCGAACGCCCGGATGACGACCTTTGCGAAGCGGATGAAGTCGCCGACGCCGAAGCCCTTCTCGAACGCGAGCCCGCCTGCGCCGACGGCGCGGAGGAACGTGATCGCCGAGCGGCCCTGCAGCGAAGCCTGCATCAGCGGGAGGTCGCGGTGCACGAACAGGCTGTCGTGCATCTCGACGATGATCGGATTGCCCTGGTTCTCGAGGATCGCGCCCTCGAGCGAGCTGACGAGCTTGGCGGCGGCACGCTCGGTCTTGTACTCGTCCGGACCGGCCTCGACGGCGGCGTCGAGCGCCGTGGCGAGCTCCAGGAGGACTCCCTCCAGCCTCGTGCTCGTAATCATTCGATCCAGCCTCCGTCGCGGAGAGCTCGTTTGGCGGCGGAGCGGCACTCCGAGTCCCAGGAGCGTCCGAGTCCCTTGCGTTCCTGCGTGATCCTGACGAGGAGCTCGCCAGTCTGTTCGTGCAGGTGGTGCGGCGAATTCGACCAGTCGCGCAGTCCGAGCCAGTCGATCGCGTGCGAGATCCAGATCTCGTCCATGCGCTCGGGCGGCAGCGTGTCGAAGACCCACAGCAGCAGCTCCGCGATTCGCTCCTCGCACTCGACGGACACCAGCCCTTTCTGCGCCGCGAGCTGCTCGCGCAGGATGGGCGCGAGCGCCTCGTGGTACTGGCGCATCGCGTACAGGAGCGAGCGAACGCCGGGGTCGGCCGGGGGCGAGCGGTGGAATGCCGCCATCACCACGGGGCCGACGACGAGCTGGGCCGGGGTGTCGATCAGCCGCCAGAAGAGGTGGCGGAAGAACGGCTGATCGATCTCGAACGAGGCCGGAGAGATCCGCCCGTCGACGATCGAGGGCAGGCTCGCGAGGCGGACGACCGCGCGCTCGTAGGCCTCGGCGTCGAGGCTCATGAGAATCTCGTCGAGCTTCGACCGGCGCCCCTTCATCGAGACGAAGAGCTCGTCGAGGATGTGCGGCCAGAGCGCCTCGCGGCCCTGGGCGGACCCCTGGGACGCGAGCTCGGCGTAGGCCTCGGACAGCGGGTAGAAGGCGCGGCGGAGCGCTGGGGCGATCCGCGGCAGGACGGCGTCGAGGCGCTCGAACGAGCAGAGCTCGGCGGCGTCGGTGACGACGCCCCAGAGGAAGTCACGGCGCTCGTCGGGCTTGACCTCGGCCAGCGCAGCGTCGAGCCGGCGGACGAGGCGGACGTCGACGAAGGCGGCGCGGAAGAGCATCTCGTGGACGAGGATCGAGGCCTCCTCCATCGGATGGACGACCGAGAGCTCGATCGGGCCCTTGCCCGAGAACTCCTCGAGGATCTGAATCGCCTCGGCGAGCTCGGCGACGTCGATCCCGTCGCCCTCGTCGCTGGACCCGGTTCCCGAGCGGTCCACCAGGCCCGTGCGGGTCGCCCGGATCGCAGCCTCGAGCGAATCGAAGTCCACCGTCCGCTCGAACAGGCCGTCCATGACCTGCTCCAGAGCACCAGTCCCCTGCGCAAGGACCTCCTCCAGCGTCAGACGCTCTCGCCCCGCCGGGGGCTTGTGCGGCAGACTCGGGGATTCGTAAGGCTCGGGGAGGCTCACGGCGGTTCGTTCGGGAGGGACGGCAGTCGACGCCTGACCGCGGGAACCCGCGGCCTCCGACGTGACCCATCGCTTATCGAGATCGGGGACGCCCGACCTGAGCCGATCCAGGGCGAGTTTGCCCCGATCACCAGGGGCCCCGCCGAAACGCGCGGCGTCCTCGATCCGAGACCGGCGCTACGCTGCTGCCCTCCCAGGACCCAGGACGACCCCATGCAGAGCAAGGCCACCACGGTGAAGCAGTACCTCGCGGAGCTTCCTCCCGAGCGCAGGAAGGCGCTCGAGGCTGTCCGCAGGGTCCTCCGCGCCCGCCTCGACCCCCGCGTCAAGGAGGGGATGCAGTACGGGATGATCGGCTACAGCGTGCCGCACTCGGTCTACCCGGACGGCTACCACTGCAACCCGGACGAGCCGCTGCCGTTCCTGAGCCTGGCGAGCCAGAAGAACCACATGTCGCTCAACCTCTTCTGCATCTACGGCAACGAGGCCGAGTCGCAGCGGTTCCAGGACGAATGGCGAGCCACCGGCAAGAAGCTCGACATGGGGAAGGCGTGCGTCCGCTTCAAGAAGCTCGAAGACGTGCCGCTGGAGGTGGTCGGTGACACCGTCGCGCGCATGGACGTCGACGAGTTCATCGAGCACTACGAGGCCACGATCAAGCGTCCCGCCAAGGCCGCGCGGAAGAAAGTCACGAAGAAGACGACCGCCCGAAAGAAGGCGACGAAGAAGAAGGCCTCCAAGAAGAAGAGCTCGACCAAGAAGGCGTAGCCAGATGACCGAGACCCGCGAGATCCAACTCCCGTCCGACCCGAACGAAGCAGCCGCAGCGCTGCGCGACGCCTCGTCGACGAGCGACGTGGTCGTGTTCAAGAAGAGCCCGATCTGCCCCGTCAGCACGCGCGCCGAGTTCGAGTTCAAGAGCTGGCTGTCCGAGCTCGGCGACGACGATCCCGTGCGCATCGCGTGGATCGACGTCATCGCCGAGAAGCCGCTCGCACGCGGACTCACCGCGGCGCTCGGCGTCGAGCACCAGTCGCCGCAGGCGCTCTGGTTCTCGAACGGTGAGCTCGCGTGGCACGACAGCCACGGCGCGCTGACGCGGGACCGATTCGCAGAGGCGTCGAAGAGCTAATCCGGTCTCGCCACCAGACCTGGGCTTGCTCTTCGACGCTTACTCGAACGAGATCGACAGGCCGTCGCTGAAGTTCGACGTCGGCGCGCCGCCGACGCTGTCGCGGAACCACGCCTGGAAGTTCCAGGTCTGGCCGGCGAGGATCGGCTGCTGTGGATTCGTCGGGATCGCGCCCATGTCGACGGCGATCGAGAACGAGCCGAGCGTGCCCGAGTTCTGCGCCTGTGCAGCGAAGCGCGCCACGTTGCCGCCGATGCAGAGGTTCCCGATGCTCCCACCTGCGCCGACGACGAAGTCCTGCGACTGCGACGCGACGAAGTAACCGGGGCTGAAGAAGGGCAGCGACGACACGCGGAGGAGCAGCTCGCCGTCGGATGCTCGGCTGCTGCCGACCGCCGACATCACCGCGGAGCTGCCCGAGGCGTTCACGACCGCGGGACCGCAGTAGCTCGTCCCGAGGTCCGGCACGCTCGCGCCGTTCGCAGGATCGCTGCCCGCATCGAGCTCGTCCCGGTCGAACGATCCGTCCTCGTCACGATCGACGCCGATCCGCGTCTGGGTGCCGAAGGGAACGACGGTCAGCGTCACCGGCTCCGAAGGCGTCGCGCCTCCGAACAGCGCGGCCGAACCGACCTGCTCGGCCGCGCGGTCGGACTGGAACGTGTCCGAACCCGTGTAGACGTAGCCGCGTGGCGTGCCTGCGACGATGCCCTTCGCGACGAGCCCGACGCGGTTGGCGCCGGCCTCGTTCAGCATCGCCTGGACCAGCGCGAGGTCGGCCGTGGACGCGTTCTGGAAGTCGACGATGGTGATCTGCGTCCCGACGCCTGCGTGCGTGTCCTGGCTCGCGGTTCCCGGCGGGAACAGGATGTTGTTGCCGGGGCTGTCCGGCAGGTCCGACCCGGAGAACGCCAGCATGAACGCGATCATGTTCGCCAGCCCCTGGTCGCCCTGGAACTCGAACGCGGGCGACGAAAGGAAGTGCGAGAGCGACGGGATGCTGCCGTCGTGAAGGAACCCGAAGCCGGCTTGAACCTCCGTCTGCGTCAGGTCCATCCCGACCTTCTCGAACCCGTTGCGCAGGTGCGCGACCTTGATGTTCCGGTTCGTCGAGCCGTCGACGGACACGAGTCCGTGGCTCGCCTCACCGTTGGGACCGTCTGCGATCGGCACGAACTGGCCGCCCTGGAGGGTCGCGTTCGGCCCCATGCCGGTCGGCATCGTGTGACACGTGACGCACGCCAGGTTTCCGTCGAGCGTCGCCGGCGGCGTGTAGCGGTTCAGCCCGCGCGTCGCGTCGCCGTTCGGCAGCGGCGTGCCAGGCGGCGAGAAGCGCCCGACGCTGAAGTGCCCGGGCAGCGGCAGGTCGGTCGGGAGGCTGTTGTCGAAGTTGCGGAACGGGTTCGGCGGGAAGTGGATCGTCGAGAGGAACGCCTCGAACTCGTCGACCTCCGCGTTCGACGGCTCAGCGTCGTCGCCCTGGAGCCCGACGAACGCCGGGGCAAACCCGTGCAGGCTGTCCTGGTCGCCGCGCCAGTGCAGCGGCTCCTTGCCGATGATGTCCTGCAGCGTCTGCGTCGTCATCGGCCCCTTCATCGGGTGGAAGTCCTGGAACCCGCTCGTCAGGCCGGGGAAGCCCATGCCGAGGTTGAGGTGGTCGTCCGAGAGCACGAGGCCGGACGGATCGCCGAGGTCCCAGGCGAGTCGGTCCATCCGTGAATCGACGTGGCACGACGCGCACGCGACGTGACCGAGGCCGGACGTCGCGTGGGTGTCGTAGAGGTGACGGCGGCCGACCTTGATCGCGTCCGGAGACGGATCGTGGAACGCCACGCGCGACGTCTCGACGCCCGAGACGAGGTCGAGGGTCGAGACCGACGCGTCGAACTTGTTCACCACGAACGCACGGTTGCCGTCGACGACGATGCCCGTCGGCCCCTCGCCGACCTCGATCGGCGCCCCGACGCGCGCGCCCGTCCCGTCGATCGCGACGACGTTGTTCGAGCCCATCCCCGTGATGTACGCCCGCGAGCCGGAGGCGTTCCATGCGATCCCGCGCGGGTCGCCGAGCGAGAGGTCACGCGTCGCCTGGGACACGTTGCTCGCCTGGTAGTCGAGGTGCGGGTTGAGGTCGCGCACGAGTCTCGCCGCGCCGCCGGGATTCACCGCGCCGAGCAGGACGCGCAGGAACACGCCGTCGAGGTTCGGCTCGAAGCGCACCTCGTTCGTCCCGTCCGTGCCGACGACCGTCACGAATCCGGTCGTCGGGTGCACGGCGATCGCCATGTTGATGTTCATCAGCCGATCGCGGTACGTGACGCCGAGGCTCTGCGCGTCGATCACCGCGACGTCGTGGTCGGTGACGTTCCAGCCGACGGGACGGTTGGAGCGCGCGGCGTTCGGCCCGCTGACGAGGTCGGTCCAGTCGCCTCCGTTGTCGTCCATCCAGCGCCCCTGCTCGTCCTTCTTGACGATGAGGCCGACGGGCGGCGGCGGCGGGTTGCCGGCGCGCTGCGCGGGCACGAAGTCGGCGCCGTCGTTCGGCGGCGGGTTCTGGCCACCGTAGGGCCCGAGCGGGTCGGAGACGACGTTCGCGAGCGTCAGGACCCCGAGACCGCTGTCGAGCCCCCCACCGAGGATCGTCGAGCCGTTCCCCGACTCGAAGACGGCGACGTACACCTCGGAACCGTCCGCGCTCGCCGCCATCGCGCGCGGCTCCTCGCCCGCGATCGCGATCTCGGCGAGCCGCGCACCGGGCGCCGCGGGATCGAACACCTGGACGAGGTTCGGCTGGGAGCACGACACGAACGCGCGCGCCGGTTGACCCGCGAACACGACGTCCGCCGGCTTGTCCGCGGTGTCGATCGTCGCGACGACCGCGCGCGACGTGAGATCGACGACGCTGATCGAGTCGGAGATCGAGTTGACGACCCACACCTCGTCGGCGGTGCGCTGGCGCACCGTCACGGGATCGAGGCCGACGGGGACGTCGAACAGGTGCACCGGAGCGGCGCCGCTGACGTCGAACACCTCGAGTCGGTTGTCGGGTGTATTGACGACGAAGAGGCGCTGCGACGCCGTGTCGCATGCGATCGGAGAGACGTGGGGCGTCTCCCAGTTGACGAACGACTGCTGAGCGGCGGCAGGCGCAGCGACCGAGGTCGCCGCGAGGAGAAGCATGCGCATGGGCGAAGGTTGGGGAAGGGACGTCGCAGCCCTCCTTCGAGGGAGCTGCCCGAGCATTGCACGAAACCTCGGAAGAGGGCTCGAGTCGATGCTGAAACGCCCCTCAGCGCCCTCGAACGAGACCCCACTCGAAGCGCAGCGTCTCGGGCTCGTCCTCGGTGCCGACCCGCGCCCGGAGCCGCGTCCCCGCGCGGACGTACTCGATCCGCTGCGGGAAGTCGTGGTCCGGATTCGCGAACACGATCCGGCCCGGCCCTCGCTCGACCGCCGGAAAGCGAACGGGCGGTGCGCCGCCTGGCTGAGCCACGAGGGCGTACTCGGATCCCGTCCGCTCGACGCGCAGGTACTCGAAGGCCCCGCCGGATTCCGCATCGCGGTCGAACGAGCGGTTCAGACCGAGCATTCGTCCCGCTGCGGCCTCGAGCCAGACCTCCTCGAAGACGCGCGTTCTCCCGCCGCGCTCGATCTCACGCCGCCAGTGACCGGGCAGCCAGTCGAACGGATCGTCCGAGGCCAGGCGGGTTGCGAACACGTAGAAGCCATCGGCCGTCGCAACGCCGAGGTCCGGCACGCCGTCACCGCTCTGATCGCCGACGGCCGTGACGAAGCGGCCCACGGCAGCGGTCGAGTCGGGCGGGCCGATGACCGCCATGAGCACGGCGCCATCGCGTCCGGAGAGCACGAGGACGCGACCGGCTCGTGGAGTGCCGGCGGGCGCACGGGCGGCGATCTCCGGTGCCGCATCGAGCGCGATCGGCTCGACCTCGGCGAGGGTCGTCGGCTCGTCCCCGCCGAACGCGACGTCGCCGACCGCGAGGTCGGAGACACCGTCCCCGTCGACGTCGCCGATCCATGCCAGTGACGCGGGAGTGGCGCCGCCCGGGAACGACCACGAGCCAACCCGGACGCCCGTGCCGCCGCGGTGGATCGCGACCTCCGTGCCGACGCGGGCCACGAGCTCGGCGGTCCCGTCGCCGTCGAGATCGACGAGCGGAGCGACGTGCTCGATGCGGCCGTCGAGAGCGAAGAGGGCCTCCTCCAGGGACGTGGGCGCGGTGAGGCGGTCCTGCGCCATCAGGAGTGCGAGCAGTGCGAGCGGCATCCGGCCCAGGCTAGCGAGCACCGCGCAAAGACGCTCTTCTGTCCGGCCACCCCACACCTCCCATGCGCAAGACACCTCCCCTCATCCTCCTCCCGCTGTTCGCCGCGTGCGCCACGGTCGACCCGCTCCCCTCCTGGCGCGACACAGAGACGAAGACCGCTCTCCTCGACTTCGTCGACCGCGTCTCGGACCCGGCGAGCCCCGACTTCGTCCCCGCGCCCGAGCGGATCGCGACGTTCGACAACGACGGCACGCTGTGGTCCGAGAAGCCGGTCTACTTCCAGCTCCTGTTCGCGATCGACCGCGTCCGCGCGCTCGCCGACGAGCATCCGGAGTGGCGTACGACCCAGCCGTTCAAGGCGGCGATCGAGGGCGACCTCGACGGACTTGCGAAGGCCGGGAAGGAGGGGCTCTTGGAGCTCGTCATGGCGACGCACGCCAACATGACGACGGACGAGTTCGCCGCGATCGTCGCGGACTGGACGGAGACCGCGCGGCACCCGTCGACCCAGAAGCCGTACTCGCGGATGGTCTACCAGCCGATGCTCGAGCTGCTCGATCACCTTCGCGCGCGCGGCTTCGAGGTCACGATCACGTCGGGCGGCGGCGTCGACTTCCTTCGCGTGTGGGCCGAGGACGTGTACGGGATCCCGCCCGAGAACGTCGTCGGCAGCCGCATCGAGACGAAGTTCGAGTGGCGCGACGAAGAGCCCGTCCTCGTCCGTTCGCCGAAGCTCGACTTCATCGACGACGGCGCCGGCAAGCCGGTCGGCATCTACGAGCGCCTCGGACGCAGGCCGATCCTGGCGGTCGGCAACTCGGACGGCGACCTCGAGATGCTCCAGTGGATCACGGCCGGGAGCGGTCCGCGAATGGGCGTCCTCGTGCACCACACGGACGCCGAGCGAGAGTGGGCTTACGACGAGGACTCGCACGTCGGGCGCCTGCGGTTCGCGCTCGACGCGGCGGTCGAGCGCGACTGGCTCGTGATCGACATGGCCAGCGACTGGGAGGTCGTGTTCCCCGGTTCCGAGACCGACGGCACGCTGTAGCGGTCTTCGCCTCCCCTGCCGCACCATGTCGCTCGCCGTCCTCGCCCTCGCTCTTCTCGCTCCGCCCCAGTCCCCCATCGAGGAGACGCTCCCCGACGGCCGCCAGGTCATCACGGAGACGATCGCCGGCGAGGACGGCGAGCCCGTGCGCCACGGGTCCCACTCGGTCACGGCAGCGGATGGAACCGAGCTGGTGCGAGGCGAGTTCGACGGCGGGCAGCGCTCGGATCGCTGGGTCTATCGGCACCCGAACGGTGAGATCGCGGCGCGC
The DNA here is from genome assembly GCA_039200205.1 of Planctomycetota bacterium. Lineage (GTDB taxonomy): Bacteria > Planctomycetota > UBA1135 > UBA1135 > Saltatorellus. The sequence goes on along the minus strand of JBCCSK010000012.1, from coordinate 22,372 downwards.
GGGAAGTACCGGAGCGGGGAGCGCGTGGGCCCGTGGACCTCGTTCTGGCCGAACGGAGAGAAGCGGGCCCGCGGCAAGTTCCGCGCCGGCAAGTTCGTCGACAAGTGGACGTTCCACGACGTCGAAGGCAAGGTCGCCCTCGAATCCTCCGTCCTCCGCGTCGCGGCAACCAACCCGAAGAACGACGTCGGCTACGAAGGGTGGATCGTCGGCGGCAAGCTCCACGGACCGTGGACGCTCACGTGGATCGACGGCAGCTCGCTGTTCCACGGCACGTACGAGTTCGGGCGGCTGGTCGAGGACTCCGTGCGCCTTCACGTGGGCGGCGTCCAGGACGGCGCGCTGTTGCCGGACCTCGCGGACTCGGACGAGCCGTTGCCGTTCGATCCGATCTTCGTCGAACCGACCGCGTTCGGCGCGGCTGAGACGTCGATCGAGCCGGTCGTCACGGGGATCGAAGCGGGCCTCGCCGCCATCGCGGGGATGGGAGACGAACGCGCTCGCGAGCGGTGGCTTCGGAGCGCGGGCGAGTTCGTCGAGAACGGCTACCGCGGCACGCCGGACGAAGCGCGGGACGCCGCGCGCTGGGCGCTCTCCTACCTCGCTGGCATCCAGGACGACGGCGCCGATCCGGATGACCTCGAGGACTTCGCACGCTCGATCGTCGACCGCGCCGTCGGCGATCCTCCGCTCGGCTGGAAGGTCACGGGCGAGGACGGCGCGGCCACGGGCGACGATCGCATGGCGATCCTGCGCGCACACACGCGGTTCCGGTCACTGGAGGACTGGACAGCGTACTGGTCGATCGACGCGCAGCTCCCGCCGCGAACGAGGAAGGCCGCACCTCGCGTGGAGCCCGTCGTTTCCGTGGGTGACTGGATCGGAACGGATCGGCTCGACGACCCGGCCCTTCGCGTGAACCGGGCGGCGGGCGTGCGGCCCTTCGAGACGACGTCGGCCGATGCTCAGGAGGCGATCGCCGACGGAGCGCACTGGCTCGCTCGCAGCCAGAGCGACGACGGCGGCTGGGACTCCGTCGACCGCGACCAGGCCGAGGGCATCGAGAGCTACCCCTTCGAGCATCGCGTCGGCGTCTCCAGCCTCGCCGCCGCCGCGCTCGTTCGAGCGGGGATGACGCCGTCGTCGAACCAGGAGGTCGCGGCGGCGCTCCGCTTCCTGATCCGATGCCAGAGCGCGAAGACGGGTCAGATCTACGGCACGGATCCGGACCAGTGGCGCCACCTGCTCTGGCTCTACGACCACTCCATGGCGACGTGGGTGCTGGCCGAAGCCCTCGAGCGCGATCCGACGCCGAAGCTCCGCGCCGCGGTGGAAGCGGCCGTGCCCGCCATCCTCGACGCGCGAAACGCGTACGCGGTATGGCGCTACGAGATGCCGCCGAACGGCGAGAACGACACGTCCGTCACCTTCTGGGCCATGCGCGCTCTCGTCGCCGCGGAACGCGCGGGTGTCCAGTTCGATGAAGGCGTGCGAGCCGACACCCTCGCGTGGGTCGACAAGATGACCGACGAGCGCACGGCTCGCGTTGGCTACGTCGAGGCGGGATCGACGAGCGCCCGCATGACGGACGTCAACCACCAGTTCCCCGTGACGTGGTCCGAAGCCCTCACGGCCGGCGGGATCCTCCTTCGCTTCTGGTGCGGCGAGGATCCGGTTTCATCGGCCATGCTCAGTCGTCACGTCGACCTCTTGAAGGCTCGTCCCCCGGCGTGGAAGCCTGACGAGAAGTCGATCGACTACTACTACTGGCTGCTCGGGGCCGAGGCGATGCAGCGGTGGGGCGGCCCGTCCAGCAGGCTGTGGTTGCGCGCGCTGGGGCAGACGCTGCTCGGAGGTCAGAGGGTCGACGGCGATGCGAAGGGCTCATGGGATCCGCTCGGGCCCTGGTGCTTCGCGGGCGGACGCGTGTATGCGACTTCGATGGCGACGCTCGCGCTCTCGGCCGAGCGTTCGGTGCGTCCCACCGATTGAGGCGCTCTCGCAGGGTGCGGCGGCGCCCTCCCTGTCACCGATTCGGGCGAACGAGCTACGTTGAACGTCCGCGATGAGAGCGCGGACCCCCAGTTCGTTCCCGAACCAACGGACCGAAGCGACCCGTCGCCTCGGTCCCCCACGCAAGGAGAGACATGCGACGAACGCAGATCGCGATCCCCCTGGCCACAGCGCTCGCCCTCTCGGCCCACGCCTCCGCGCAGGTCGATTCGTTCCATCTACCGATCGAGCTGCTCGCAGACGGCGTGATCATCGACATGGGAGAGGACATCGGGCACGCCGGCCCGGTCCTTCGGGACCACGACGGCGACGGGCGGACCGACCTCATGGTCAGCGCCTTCCGCGGCACGATCGAGTTCTTCCGGAACGTCGGCACCGACGCCGAGCCGCGCTACGAGAGCCAGGGCAAGCTGCAGGACTCCGACGGGAACGACCTGAAGTTCCACAACTGGTGATGCGTCGGCATCAGTCCGCGGTTCGCGGACCTCGACGCCGACGGGCACATCGACATCCTCTCCGGCTGCTACGAGGGGCTGCCGTACGTCGCCTGGGGCAGTGACGCGGGCTACGACCCGCCCGAGACGCTGCGCGACGAGAAGGGCGGGCTCATGCACACCGGGCGCTACTGGGATCCGAAGTCGCGCGCGCACACCTCGGGGACCGGCCCGGGCCATCGCGCGTACTCGGCCGTGCCGGCGGACATCGACGACGACGGAGACCTCGACCTTCTGATCGGAACCGACGCCGGCGGCGTCTTCGTGCGCAAGAACGTGGGCTCTGCGAAGAAGCCGGCCTTCTCGACCGAGCTCGGGGCGCTTCCCGGCGTCGAGACGTCGCCGACGTTCGCCGGCGGGTACGCGATGCCCGTCGTCGTCGACTGGGACGGCGACGGCCTCTTCGACCTCGTCTCGGGAGGCAAGAAGGGCGGCGTGGCCTGGATGCGCAACGCCGGCGAGCCCGGCTCACCCCGCTTCGAGCGGCAGCGCTGGATCCTCGAGCCCCGGGACACGTCCGACGAGCGGATCGGCGACCGGACGCAGATCGAGGTGGCGGACTTCGACGCCGACGGCGACCTCGATCTGCTGGTCGGCGACTACGAGCGAACGGGCTCGGGCAAAACGGCGGAGCGTCGGGCGAACGTCTGGCTGTATCGGAGGAAAGGGCCCGAGGCAGGCCAGTGAAGAGGCGAGCGCGTCGCCATCAGAGTTCGATTCGGACTCGTTCGTCGGGCAGCGGAGCAACGTCCACCCGACGGACGATCCGATGGCCTTCGAGGAGCGCGATCGTCCGCGTGCTCTGGGTTAAGCTCAGCTGAATCGCCTCTAGCTGGAGCTGAAGCGCGAGGGGAGACTCCTTGGACGAGGCGAAAGTGCGGAAATCCCAGAAGAAGGTGAGGTCGCGCCCCTCGCCGTCCAGAACGGCGAGCGAGCGGCCGGCCGTCGTCGTCGTGAAGCCGACGTCGACGTCGCAACGCAAGTCGATCGTGACCTTTGCCTCGCCGATTCCGACCGGTGCGAACGCAGTCACACCGCGCGTTGCCGCGTAGACCTCGACGTGCGGGGTCGTCGCTTCGGACAGTCGGAAACTGCCATCCGCGTCAGTGCGCGTCGTCCGCACCGAGCGCACGCGATGCCACAAGCGGGTCCTCTCGCCTGAGCGCGGAGATCGCGCGTCAGCGACCAGCCCGACCTCGACGTCGGGGAGAGGCCTGCCCATGAAATCGACGACGAGTCCCTCGATCGTGGCGTCGGCGGGTGGAAGTCGGAGGGCGATGCCGGACGCGCCGGCCTGCACCCCGTGGATCTCGGCCACGCGAAGCGGATCCCGCGTCATCGCCCGCAGGGTGTAGTCACGAGGACCGAGTCCCTCGACCAGGAAGAGCCCATCCTCATCCGTCCTCGGCTCATCGTGGAAGCGCATCTCCGCGACGCGATCGTCGCCGAACGGCATCCCGTTCCAGATCTTGATCTTCGCGCCCTCCACGGGAGCGCCGCTTGCGTCGAGCACGACTCCGGAAACGGAGCTTGTCGGCTCCGAAAGGACGATCTCGATGCTCACGATGTCACGCGAAGCTCGGAGCTCTTCGAAAGCTGGAAGGGACGCCTCGGCGGGAGCGAAGCCCGGCCGAACTGCGACGACCGGCCAAGCGGATGTACGCTCCGACACATCGAACGTGGCGCAGCCCGATGCGTCCACGGACCGGCACCGCGCGCCGACGGAAACCTCCGCATCGAGCGCCGGGCGACCGTCTCCGCCTAGCACCTTGACGACCACGGAGGGAAGCGGGGGGTCGAGCGTACCGGCGAGCTGCAGACGCAGGTCGCCCGCGTTTCCGCTAGGGACGACGAACGACTCCATGCCGAAGGGGCCGGCGACGATCAACGTTCGCCCTGGCCAGTACGGGACTGGTCCGAGGTCGAAGTTGCCCTCGCTCCCGAGGCCATGGTGCACCGCGCCCTCGCCCGTCCAGGACGTATCGCTGCTGTCCACGAACGGCGTATCGGCAATTCTCGTGTTGCTGACGACGACGCCATTCGGAACGGGGCGCCCGGTCGCGTCGACGACCGTGCCCGCGACCCGAACCGTCGGCGCGATCACGAACTCGCGCAGGACGCCGATCTCGCGCTCGCCGATGACGTCCATCGAGTCGTCCATCGCGACGACGTCGTCGTCCGGCAGAAGCGCGAAGCGACCGCTCTCGTCCGCCACGACCGCCGTCCTCCACTCCCCGTCCGCTTCGAGCGCCAGCTCGACGCCCGCGAACGGCTGCCCCTCGATGTCGTAGGCGACCCCTTCGTGAGCTTCGGCCGACGGCGGTCGTGCTGCCGCAGGGATCGTCGGTGCAAGACGCGCGCTCTCGATCGAGACCTCCGTGAGCGGCGACGGCTCGAGATCCCGAACGACATTCGATTCGGCTTGGCCGCCAGACGAGGTACTCCGGTCGAGCGGCACGAGCGAGACGGCCGTCCATGCGCCAAGGGCAGCGAGCGCGACGGATGCGGCGATCCACTTCGACTTCATCACAGACATGGTGGCCAGGGGAACGGCGGATGCAGCGACCGACGACGCGGCCAAGGCCGAACGATCCATCCGCGCCATCGGGAGCAGCGCGATCGACATCGAGCGCCGCCCTCCGTACTCGCGAGCGAGCCGCTGCCGCAGCCGTGCGCGGCCGCGCTCCAGGTGGGCGTTGACCCTTTCGACCGGCAGGTCGAGCTGACGCGCGATCGCGCGGGGCGGTCGCCCCTCGAGGTAGCGGAGCAGCATGATCTCGCGCACGGGCTCGTCCAGGGCCAGGAGCGCGTCGGTCACGCGCTGGTGCAGCTCGGCCGTCGCGACGACGTCGTGGGTCGGCGGTCCGTCGTCAGCGCGGGCGGCGAGCGCCTCGCGATCGGTCCGACGCCGCTCGGATCGGGCCCGGTTCGACGCCGTGTTCCGCAGAACGCGCACCCACCACGATCGCGGCGCATCGGACTGCCCGCGATCGAGCGCGCGCAGGACGACCTCCTGGGTCAGGTCGTCCGCCGCGCACTCGTCGCGCACGAGCCGACGCGCGAGGCGCCGGAGCCAGGCGACCTGCTCGTTCCAGGTGGTGTCGTCGGGGATCGGGGTCACGGTGGGAAGGGACACCGCCCGCTGAAGATCGACGTGGTCGAACCGACAAAAACCCAACGACGCGGCGCATCGAGCCTCCGACGTTCCACATGGGGTCCCTCGTCCAGTGTCGCCCGGCTTTGCACAAAGCCCAAAGAGACACTCGGCTCGACCTCTTGACGAGACCTCGCCACGCGGCCTAATGTCGGCACGACCGGAGACATACTGTGTCCGGACGCGCTCGGTCGAATCGATCGCGCGCGTATCGCGCTTACCCTGCCATGCGGCGCGACCCTGCGGACTCTCGACAAGTCCGTTCGTGAGTGCGTCGCACGACCAACTCATGCCTGTCAACCACTATCGCTCTGCACTCGCAACCCTCTGCCTCGCCTCGCTCGCCGCGCCCGCAACGGCGCAATCGCTCGACAACGAAGGAACGGAGTTCCTCTGCGCGTTCCTCCCGCAGCTCGGCATCGTCGAAAACCAGGCCGTCGAGCTGCACCTGACGTCGCGCGTCCCGACGACCGCAACGATCGAGTACCCCGCCGGTGCCCCGACGTTCTCGACGACCGTCAACGTCGTGCCCGGCGCGATCGAAATCGTGGGCGTGCCCACCGACGCCGCGCAGGCCTGGGCCTTCGATACGGTCCAGACCAACCTCGTCTCCGTGACGGCTGAGGAGGAAGTCACTGCCTACATGATCAACCGGGCGAACTTCACCTCGGACGCAGCATTGGCGCTCCCCGTCGACACGCTGAACACCGAGTTCATCGTGGTGGACTATGAGTCGCCCGGCGCCACGCAGAGCTCCGAGCTCTGCGTCTTCGCCCGATTCGACGCGACGACGGTCACGATCACACCGTCGACGACCCTCATCGGCGGCCAGCCGGCCGGGACCCCGTTCGACGTCGTTCTCAATGCCGGAGAAGGATTCACGACGCGAACGTCTGCTGGCGCGACTCTCACCGGGACGACGGTCGAAGCCGACGGGGTCATCGGCCTGACCAACGGCTCGATCTGTCCGAACTTCCCCGTTGGCTTCGGCTTCTGCGATCACCTGTTCGAGGTGGCGCAGCCCGTGCAGACGTGGGGAACTCGCGTCCTCGCGGCCAACCTCCCGCTGCGCCCCACCGGATCGATCTACCGAGTGGTCGCTTCGGTCGACGGAACCGACGTTCTCGTCAACGGGATCCTCGAGGGCACGATCGACCGAGGTCAGTTCCTGGAGATCGGACCGACGGCCGACGACCTCGTGATCGAGTCCGGCGGCGGCGAAGCGATCTTCGTCGCGCAGTTCATGACCTCGCGTGAGTTCGGCGGCAGTAACACAGGTGACCCGGCGATGGGCAACCTCGCCCCGTCCGCCCAGTTCAAGCAGGACTACACGTTCTCGACCGTCGGCGGCGGACAGTTCGACAGGAACTTCCTCACGCTGATCGCGGCAGACGGTGACATCGGAGCCGTCCTGTTCGACGGGTCTCCGGTCGATGCGATCGAGTTCTCTCCGATCGGGTCGAGCGGATTCTCGGTGGCGCGCCTGGAGATCCTCGAGGGCACGCACACGACGGCCTCGCCGACCCCGCACGGGATCACGGTCGAAGGCTACAACCTGGACGATTCGTACCTGTATCCCGGCGGTGCGCTGTTCCAGTTCATCAACCCGACGGGGGACGCGAACCCTCCGATCTGTGAGCCGACGCTCCTCGAGGGTTCGGGGACTCTCGCGGGCGCCGGCCGCGACGACCGACCGAGCGAGGACGTCAACATGAACGGCGTGCTCGATCCGGGCGAGGATCTGAACGGCAACGGCATCATCGACGAGGACAGCGGGATCTTCTTCGTCGAGCTGTCCGCCACGTCGGTCAACCTCACGCTCGACGTCGACCCCTTCCAGGCAGGCGACGGAATGGTGACGTTCCGCGTCTCTGCAACGGACGGGAGCATGGACGGGACTGGCGAGGTCGTGCTGACCGATGGATCGGGGAACACGGCTTCGTGCCCGGTCATTCTCTTCTCCTCGCTCGGTAGTGAGGTCTGCGTCCCGGTCCCCAACTCGACGGGACTCGGTGCCCTGACGCGGGCACAGGGCAGCCTCAGCGTGGCGGTCAACGGCTTCGTTCTCCGCACGCGCAACCTGCCGAACAACTCCATGGGGTACTACGTCAATTCGCGCGAAGCGAACACCGTCCTGAACCCCGGCGGCAGCATGGGCAACCTCTGCATCGCAAGCCTGGGGATGGGTCGACACAACGCGACCCCGCTGATGTCGGGTACAGACGGAAGCGTCGAACTTGCCCTCGACTTCACAGCTGTTCCGTTCCAGCCGAGCGGACCTCTGGCACCGGCGGCTGGAGAGCGCTGGTTCTGGCAGTACTGGTACCGCGACACCATCAACGGCATGCCGACCTCGAACTTCTGCAACGCGGTCGACGTGGTCCTGGAGTGATTGCGAGAGCCGCGCCGCGCAGACGGATGCGCGGCGCGGCGCACCGCAGGTTCGTCCGCTTCGGATGAAGGGGGCTCGCCTGCGGAGGCCCCGCAATCCTAACAAAGACCTACCATCTAGGGCGTGCCCGAGGCCCCCGCCCCCAAGCTCGTCCAGCACCCCGCCAAGACCACCGGGGAGCCCCTCCCCGCGATCTCGGCGGGCGAAGCCGCGGCGCCGTACGCCGAGCTCGCGGCGAGCTCGAACTTCAGCTTCCTCCGCGGCGCGAGTCACCCCGAGGAGCTCGTCCACACCGCCGCCGCGCTCGGGCATCGCGCGGCGGCGATCGCCGACCGCAACTCGCTCGCCGGCGTCGTCCGCGCGCACGTCGCGGCGGAGGAGTGCGGGATCGGGCTCGCCGTCGGCGCGCGGCTCGCGTTCGAGCCGACCGAGCGCGCGCCCGAGACGCTCGTGTTCGCGGCGAATCGCGCGGGCTACGGACGGCTCTCGCGGATGCTGACGCGCGGCAAGCGGCGCGCGGACAAGGGCGAGTGCAGCCTCGCGCTCGACGATCTGCTCGACGCACACGAGGGTCTCGTCGCCGTCGTCCTGCCACCCGACGTCGACGGCGCCGCGCTGTTCGACGACGAGATCGAGCGCGCGGCGCGACGGCTGCGCGAGGCCTTCGGGCGCGAGCGTCTGTTCCTCGGCGCGGCCGCGCTGTGCAGCCCCGACGACCGCGCAGCGCTGGAGCGCACCGCACGGTTCGGGACGCGCGTCGACGCCGAGCTCGTCGCGCTGAACGACGTCCACTACCACGTCCGCCGGAGGCGCGCGCTCCAGGACGTGCTCACGGCCGTGCGCCTCGGCACGTCGGTCGACGCCGCGGGCGTCGCGCTGTTCCCGAACGCCGAGCGTCACCTCAAGCCGCCGGACGAGATGACGGCGCTGTTCCACGGTCACGAGGATCTCACCGCGCGCGCCGCCGAGGTCGCGGAAGCGGCGGCGCGGTTCTCTCTCTCCGAGCTCCGCTACCACTACCCCTCCGAGGTGCGCGAAGACGGCCGCACCGCGCTGGAGAGCCTCGTCGATGCGACGTGGAAGGGCGCGGACGAGCGCTATCCGAACGGCGTTCCCGACGGCGTCCGCGCGCGGATCGAGCACGAGTTCCGCCTGATCGAAGAGCTCGAGTACGCGCCCTACTTCCTGACCGTGCACGACATCGTGCGCTTTGCGCGATCGGCGAACATCCTCTGCCAGGGACGCGGCGCAGCGGCGAACTCAGCCGTGTGCTACTGCCTCGGCGTCACCGCCGTCGACCCCGACCGCATCGACCTCCTGTTCGAGCGCTTCCTGTCGAAGGAGCGCAACGAGCCGCCCGACATCGACATCGACTTCGAGCACGAGCGGCGCGAGGAGGTGATCCAGTACGTCTATCGCCGCTACGGCCGCGACCGCGCCGCGCTGACCGCCGAGGTGATCAGCTACCGCGGGCGCAGCGCGGTGCGCGACGTCGGCAAGGCGCTCGGGTTCTCGGCCGAGCTCGTCGACCGACTCGCGAAGGACATCGACTGGTGGACCGACGGCATCGGGCGCCAGCAGGGCCTCGCGCGGCACGGCCTCGATCCGGACGCGCCGCCGACGCGCCGCTTCGTCGCGCTGTGCCAGGAGATCCTCGGCTTTCCCCGCCACCTGTCCCAGCACGTCGGAGGCTTCGTCATCACCGAGGACCTCCTGTGCGAGATGGTCCCGATCGAGAACGCGTCGATGCCCGATCGCACGGTCATCGAGTGGGACAAGGACGACATCGATGCGCTCGGGATCCTCAAGGTCGACCTGCTCGGCCTCGGGATGCTGACCGCGGTGCGCAAGACGTTCGAGCTCGTCGCCGAGAGCGAGGTCGACCCGGGCTTCGAGGTCCCGGACAGCGGCGGCTTCACGATGCACACGATCCCGCCCGAGGATCCGGCCGTCTACGAGATGATCTCGGCCGCCGACACGATGGGCGTCTTCCAGATCGAATCGCGCGCACAGATGTCGATGCTGCCGCGCCTGCGCCCGCAGGAGTACTACGACCTCGTCATCGAGGTCGCGATCGTGCGGCCCGGCCCGATCCAGGGCGACATGGTCCACCCGTACCTCCGCCGTCGCGACGGGACCGAGGAGGTGACGTACCCGAGCGCCGACGTACGGCGCGTGCTGGAGAAGACGCTCGGCGTCCCTCTCTTCCAGGAACAGGCGATGGCCCTCGCCGTCGTCGCCGCCGGCTTCACGCCGGGCGAGGCGGACAAGCTGCGCCGCGCGATGGCCGCGTGGAAGCGCAAGGGCGACCTGATGAAGCGCTACGGCGAGCAGCTCGTCGAAGGCATGGTCGAGAACGGCTACGACGAGGAGTTCGCCCAGCGCATCTTTCGCCAGCTCGAGGGCTTCAGCGAGTACGGCTTTCCCGAGTCCCACGCCGCGAGCTTCGCCCTGCTCGTCTACGTGTCGAGCTGGCTCAAGCTCTACCACCCCGGCGCATTCTGCGGCGCGCTGATCAACGCCCAGCCGATGGGCTTCTACGCGCCGGCCCAGCTCGTCAAGGACGCCGAGCGCCACGGCGTCGAAGTGCGCCCGATCGACGTCAACCACAGCCGCTGGGACTGTTCGATGGAGGGCGCGGCGCTCCGGCTCGGCATGCGGCTCGTCAAAGGCCTGCGCCGCGAGACCGCCGACGCCATCGCCGAGGCTCGCGAGCGAATCGACCGCCCCTTCCACTCGGTCGACGACCTCCAGCACGCGTCACGCGTGCGCGCCTCGCGCCTGCGCCCGCTCGCGTCGGCCGACGCGTTCGGCACGCTCGACCTCGACCGCCGCGCGGCGCTGTGGGCCGTGCGCGCACTCCGCGACGAGGACGTCGAGGCCCCGTCGCTCTTCAGTGCCCTCGACACGGACGGCGCGGGCGGGGCCGACGCGCTGCCGAAGAGTGACGCGTTGAGCGAGGTCGTGCGGGACTACGCGTCGCACGGGATGTCGCTGAAGGCGCACCCCGTCTCGTTCCTGCGTCCGCTGCTCGACGAACGCGGGGCGCGGACGGCGGTGGCGCTCCAGGACGAGTCGGTGTCACCGCAGGGCGAGATCGTGTCGGTCGCTGGCATGGCACTCGTGCGTCAGAGGCCGGCGACGGCGAACGGCATCATCTTCATCACGATCGAGGACGAGACGGGCGTCGCGAACCTCGTCGTGCATCCGAAGACCTTCGAACGACACAGGGCGGTCGCGCGGCACGGCGTGCTGCTGCTCGTACGGGGGAAGGTCGATCGCGCGGGCGAGGTCGTGCACGTGATCGTGAACCGTTTCGAGAGTCTCGATGAGGCGGCGGCGGGACTACGGCGGGGTTCGCGGGACTTCCACTGAGGGGAGGGCGCAACCGAGTCGCCGGCCGTGACGGGGTGGACCGAACGGAGCAGAGCGGGAGAGGGCGCCCCGCGCCGACGCTCGAAGCGCGTACGAGTGCGCGCGAGCGACCCGTGCGGGAGATCGGCCACGCACGCTACACGCTGCTCTTCGGCGATCTGCACCGCTACACCGATCTCTCGCTGTGCTTCAACTTCGTCGACGGCTCGTTCGACGATGCCTATCGCTACGCGAGAGGGCCCGGCGCACTCGACTTCGTTGCGGTGACCGACCACGCGCGCGACCTCGATCGAGGGAACGTCCGGGGGATTCCCTGGTTCCGGTCGATCGCCGCGGTCGAGCGGCATCACGCTCCCGGCCGCTTCGTCGCCTTCCACGCGTACGAGCGGAGCCAGGGCAACTGCGACCACAACGTGATCTCGCTCCGGTCCGACGTCCTGCCTCCGCACGATCCGCCGCTGGAGGAGTCCTGGGCAGAGTTCTCTCCGTCGGAGGTGATCACGATCCCGCACGCGACAGCGCCGCGGCCGGGATCGCACTTCTGCGGCAACGTCTGGAACAAGCGCGACGACGAGCGCCGACCGCTGGTCGAGGTGTACCAGGCCTTCCGCGATGTCGATTCGCTCACCGAGCTCCAGGTCCTCGGCTCGCCCTCTCCGACCGCTGCCGCCACTCATGGCAGCATGGATCTCTTCCCCGCCTCGCGACCGACCCGCGTGAGCTCATGAACGTCGCAACGAGTGAACCCGAGCAGCTCAAGGCGCTCCACGCTCGGATGCGGGCGCAGAGACGGGAAGTCAGCGCGACAGTGCCGACCGAGCGCGAGTCGAAGTACGGTGCCGAAATGAAATCACCCGACGAACCGGGATTTCGCGAGCTCACGGTCGATCCCACTTTTTGGAAGAACGTCGAGCGCGAATTCGAGGGAGCAGCGCAGCGGCTTGAAGAAGCCGCGCTTTGGACCCGTGCCGAACACCTTGCGGCGCTCCACGACGCGGTATTCGAGGGGGACGAAGAAGACGAAGTGCCCTTCGCCCTCGACCGCGCCCTGAGGGCCCGCCAGGACTGGACCGATACGGCTCTCGTCGCACTCCTCGAGAGGCAAGACCTCTGGGAAGACCTCGAGGACGGCGGGCCGCTCGAGCGAGCATCGAGCCTCTTCAGCGACGCGCCTCCGCCCGAAGCTGTCGGTGCACTCCAACGCTTCGTGAGATCGAAGGACGAATGGGAGCGCGCGAGTGCCGCGTTCGTCATCGGCAAGGTGGGAAGCCTCGAGGCGATCCAGGTCCTCAGCACACTCGCGACTACGCCAAACGAACACGACTTCGTCATGGGGCTCGTAGGACTCCAGTATCCCGCTGGCAAGGGTCAGCTGAGTGCGCGAGCAGGGGACGCGCTCTTCGAGCTTCTGCGCGGCGCCGTTCCCCTCATGGAGGAGAATACGTTCGATGCGCTCACGCTGATGCTCGATGTCGACCAGACACGTGCTGTGGCCGAGCTCGCCGGGGACGATGCGCTTCAGCCCGGCTCGCCAAGGCTCCACGATGTCCTGCGAGCGCTCGCCGTGCACGAGGTCGAGCTTGACCACGCTCGACTTCTTGCACTACTGGAGAGCCTCGATCCGCTGCGCGACGCCTATCCCCACACGAATTCGATTCAGTGGACTCTGACCGTGCTGGGGCAGCACGGCCGCGCGAGCGATCGCACGCTCTTCGAGCGGTGGATGAACGACGAAGATCACTGGATCGTGGAAGGGACAGCCAAAGCCCTTGCGGCGTCGTACGGCCTCCGGGACTGGCAGGAGCAGCTCCTCGACGACGAGGACCACGGGACCGACCGATCGATCGAGGCGAAGTACGTACACGCGGTTTGGCTGCTCGACGCCGAGGTCAAGAACGGGGGCTTCCATCAGTACTTCGTCAACTCTTCGGGAGACGATTGGAAGACCGCGCTTGCCGGTCTCAAGGCGCTAGGACTCAAGCGGAAAGCCAAGATCCTCCGCGCATCGGCCAAGCGCTTCGGCTGGGGCGGGCCGCCAACGGATCGAGGTCAGCGGATCGATCAGATGGCGAAGCTGGCAGGGGGCGAAGGCGACGATCTGGACTTCGACAAACAGGACGAGCGTTGGTACGAGTCTCCCGAGAACGTCACACCGGCGCTGGTTCGCTACGTCGTGGGGAACCGCGAGGCCTTGGGGCTCTAGACCTCGTTTGCGCGATGCCAAGATCAGCGATCCGATCGGACAAGTGCGAGCGCACTCTTTCACCGATGGGATCACTGATCCTGGCACCGCGCTTTCCGTACGAGCTACAGGAAGTTGACCTGCAGCTCGTTCGTGGAGTTCGAGGTCGGGCCGCCGCCCATCGCGGTGTCACGGTACCAGCCCTGGAAGTTTCACGTCTCCCCCGCCGCCACCGACACGAAGCCCATCGGCGTCGGCTGCTGCGTCAGGTCGAGCGTCAGCGAGAAGGCGCCGGCCGCACCCGAGTTGACGATCTGTCCCGGCCTGACGTAGCGACCGATGGCCCCTCCGAGGCACAGGTGGCCTTCGCTCCCCGCCGGGTTCGGGATGAAACCCTGAACCTGGCTCGTCGGGAAGTCGCCGAACGCATTGGCGGGGAGATCCGACGTCTCGAGCGTGACGTCGTTTGCGGATGCCGCAGATGCGCCCGTCGCCGAGAGTACGGCCCGGACACCCGTCGAGTTCACTTCGGTCATGCAGTAGGGCGTGCCGAGCGTCTGGGGCCCCACGCTGACTGTGAATGTGCACGCAATCCCGTCCGTCGTATCAGAGATGAGGTCGCCCCCCGTCGTCGAGATGGCTCCGGAGGTCCACTGAAGCGTTCGGCCGATTCCTGTGAACGGTCCGATGCTGGTCGTCATGTCCCAGGTCGCAAAGGCGGCGCTGCCCGGCCCGTTGTAGAGGTCGAGCCCGGAAGGACGCGAGAACCCCGGGCGAGCTGCGCTGCCAGTTCGACGGGTACTCCCTGCACGCCGCAACCCGCGTGGACGCCGATGACCGCGAGCGGCTCGAGCGCCTCGTCCGCTACATCCCCCGTCCCGCGCTCGCGCAAGGCCGGCCCGAAGTCCGCGGCGACGGCAAGGTGAAGGACAAGCGGTCGCTGCGTCTCCCGTGGCGCGACGGCACCCGCGTGTTCGTGTTCGACCTGCTCACCTTCCTCGAGCGGCTCGTCGCCCTGGTCCCCCACCCGCGCGAGCATCAGTGGACGTATTTTGGCGTGCTCCCACCGGCGTCGCCACTGCGTGATGCGGTGGTGCAGCACTCGCCGGAGCCGCGCCAGCCGGCCGACGGCGACGACTCCTGCGCCCGCGCGAACCGACGCTGCTGGGCCGAACTGCTCGAACGGACCTTCGCGGTGGACGTGCTTCGCTGTCCGAAGTGTGGCGGGCGTCGGCACAGGATCGCGACCATCACCGACCCGATCGTCGCGCGGAAGATCCTCCTGCATCTCGGCCTGCGCGACGAGCCTCCAGAGCTCGCACCCGCGCGCCCCGAGCCGCAGATGCGGTTCGCCTGAGGTCGAGGCCCCAGGGGCCCGCGCCAAAGCCGACGTCCCACGAGCGGGCGCCGGCTCGGGGTCGTGCCCATGCTGAGCCACGGTGCCCCGACCCACCGCCTCGCGGCGCGATCCGCGGCGCCCGAGCGGCCGTGCTACCGCGTCAACGCCCCTTCCCCGGCCCGCCTCGCACACATGACCCCCACCTTCGCTCGCCCTCTCCGACCGCTGCCGCCTCGACTTGCAGCTTGGATCTCTTACCCGCGTCCGTGTCTCCGCAGGGAGAGATCGTGCCGGTCGCCGGTATGGCACTCGTGCGCCAAAGGCCCGCAACGGCGAACGGCATCATCTTCATCACGATCGAGGACGAGACGGGCGTCGCAAACCTCGTGGTGCATCCGAAGACCTTCGAACGACACAGGGCGGTCGCACGCCATGACGTGCTGCTGCTCGTGCGAGGGAAGGTCGATCGCGCGGGCGAGGTCGTGCACGTGATCGTGAACCAGTTCGAGAGCCTCGACGAAGCGGCGGCGGGACTGCGGCAGGGATCGCGGGACCTCCACTGAGCGCTGCCGAGAGCGGTGACTCTCACAGCGTGGGCATCAATCGCTGAAGCGGACGCTGCCCACGCCGTCGGACACTCCTGGCGTACCCGCTGACGCGCGTCCAGCATCGAGCGTGGGCATTCCCACCATCGCTTTCAGCAGCCTTTCTCGCTCGTCTCTATGAAGCCGCAACGACAGCGCCGCAGTTTGAGCACTGAAGCACCCTCTTCTTCATCACGAGGATCCAGCCCAAGAGCAAGAAAATCAATGCGCCGCTGATGATCGATAGAAGGAGCGGAAGACCCATCACCACAAAGCCTGCCTCCGCGCCCGCAGCCAAGCCAGCATCAATCGAACGAGCGAATCGCACCTTCGAGATCAAGCCTCGCTGGTCAGGCGAGAGCCACTCGAGCTGCCCCCTGGTGAGCTCTCGACCCTCGGCCGTAACGACCAGGTACGAGTGGGGGATATCAGCCTCTTCAAATCGATCGCTATAGCTGGCAATGATATCGCGCTCTTGCGACTTGACAACATCAGCAGCCCATACCTCGCCCGACGAGACGCGAGTTGTCCATGTGGCGAGGCCAAAAGCCGCGAAGACCAGGACAACGAGCGAGGGGATCACCAGCATCCAGCCGAACACGACCACCGCTGGGCTCATTCGGTAGAGCCTTCGATCTTGTAGCGTTCCACGTTCACAGACCTTGCAGATAATCATGGCGAGCTCTCTTCACCCGAGGGCGCAGCGGCGCGGAAGAAACGAATGCTGTGGATGACGTTTCGGAATCATGGCACCCAGCCCGTGCAATTGGAAGTGGCCCGCTAGCCCGCGCAGCTGGTGTCGCCGACAGCGGATTAAGGTAGCGATCTACACTGCAGTGTGATTGGCGTCATGAATCACTGCAAGACCTTCGCTTTAGATCACGGTTCAAGAGTGGGCGCGCGTAGGCATCGCGCTCAATTAGCTGGCATCCTCATCAGTCGATCACATGCCGGCGGAGGGACCGTTCAACGTCCTCCGAGAGGCCCTTCAGGCTTTGGACGGTGCACTTGCCGTCGTCCGCCGGGACGAACAGGTGGTCATGAGACACGCCTGCGCCTACCGAAAACGTCGTCCGCGGCCCTGGGTGGCGACTCGGGCCGCGTGTCGACGCGATCACGATCCTGTAGGTCGCGCGTACTCACCCCGACCGCGAACACCCGTGCGCCCTGGCGGTCACCCAGCCCGCGAGTCACGGTGATGCAGACTGCCGAGCACCGGTTTCGCGATGAACTGCCCAATGCTGTCCACCTGTCGTTCGCGTGGCGCCTGGCCGTCCAGCGCCTCGGGCGGCCGATCCCGGCTTTAGGACTCGACGTACTCTCGCAGCGTGCGCCGTGGGTGCGACTCCCCCATCAAGATCGTGTGGGCCGTGCACTCCCAAGGACCCGTCGGCGGTCCAGGGACATCACGACAAAGACGAACAGCTGCTGGAACGTGACGGTTGGCACGACGAAGAAGTCGCACGCGGCGATCTCTGGCACTTGATTGCGGATGAATGGTCGCGAGCTCTGGTCCGGATCCGTCGTTCGTCGGCGCACCATGTACCTGGCGACGGTCGAGATCGCGACGCGATGCCCGAGCAGTGTCAGCTCGTCCTTGATGCGCGGCGCGCTCCACATGACGTTCTCGATCGATATCCGGCGGATCTACATGATGATCGCCATGGGGGTCGGCGGACGCCTGGCCTAGGACCGCGACTTGCTCCGCCAGTCGTACCGGAATCCCCTCCGTTGCCACCGAATGACCGTGCCCGGCTGGACGACGACCAGCGCCTCGCGCCACTCGGGCAGCACTCGCATCAACGTGTGCCAGAAGATGCGGTCACGGTCGCGAGTGTTCGGTGGCCCGACGCTGCGCGTGTAGACGGCGAGCTGGTGCCGGAGAGCGATGTTCTCCAGCACCAGCTGGAACCGGTCTCTGCCGGGGAGGGGGAGCAAGGAGACGAGTGTGGCGAGGTCGGGCATCCAGGCATGCTGCCTCGCACAGGAGCTTCGATCCGGAGGATCCCTCTTCCTCTCCAGCGGCTGTCGTCACGAACGACAGCTTGGAACGGTCATCCACCGGTTCGGGTCGCTCGAGCGGGCCTGCCCATCGGACGGGGAACCCCAAGCCGAGGAGGCGTCGCCCTCAGCGGCCCAGCTGAGTTCGGATCGCCGCGTCGAGCTCCTCTGGATCGAAGCCCCAGGGGCCCGGTCCGCTCTGGAACCGGACGACGCCCGAGGTGTCGATCAGGACGAGCCGATCCGGCCACGCGTCGTACGCGCGCCCCACTGCATCGTCGACGTCGTCGACGAGCGCCGGAAGATCTTCGAGCTCGAGCGCCGCCCGGCACACCTGGGCGACCTCACTCCGCTCGCCCCAGTGGAGCGGGTCCTCGACGAGCGGGCCGTCGTGGCCGGTCAGCCGCGACCGCCCGTCGAGGGCATGAGCCTCGCGGATGTAGACCATCCGAAACACGACGTCTTCTCCCCAGGTCTCGTAGAGCTCGCGCAGCCGACCGGCCGCCTTGCGGAATGGGGGTCACGTGTAGCTGCCGAAGATCAGCGCAACCGGCTTCGACTCGCACAGGTCGGACAGGCATTCCGGCGGGCCCCCGTCCGGCGGTCGAAGGCAGAAGTCGGGGGCGAGCTTGCCCTGGAGCGGCCGCAGCTCTGCACCCCCCTCGGAAACGGACACGACGCTGTCCCCGAGGAGCATCCACACGCCGTTCGGATTGCGGGCCCGGTAGAAGCTGAGGAGCTCGGGTTCGGACAGCGCGCCGTCACGGTCGCCGTCAAGGGTCGCGATCAGCGCGGGCCACGGATCCTTGCGCTGGACCGAAGTCTCGAGCGGCTCGCCGCGCTCTTCATCGGACGAGAGCTGGGCCCCGCACCGAAACTCCTCCTCGTAGATCTCACCGTCGGAGTTTGCGTCGTAGAGCGCGAACGCGGCGC
Organism: Planctomycetota bacterium; assembly: GCA_039200205.1. Classification (GTDB taxonomy): domain Bacteria; phylum Planctomycetota; class UBA1135; order UBA1135; genus Saltatorellus. The sequence goes on along the minus strand of JBCCSK010000012.1, from coordinate 3,905 downwards.
TCAGCTCCTCTGCGAGCAGGATTGCGGGGTCGGCGTCCGCCTGGAAGTGGCGGGCGATCAATCGCTGAGCCCGGACCGCCGCGCGTCGCTGCCTCTTCTCTCCGCGTTCGACGTCTCCGTCGAAGTCCGCCGCGTCGAGGACACCATCGCCCGTCCGGTCGAGTCGGGCGAAGCTCTGCCGCGATCGGGAGTACTCCGACGCGAGCACACGGCCGTCACCGTTGACGTCGTGGCGCTCCAGGACGAAGTCCAGCGGTGAGACCCCGCTCTCCGCCGCCGAGTGGACGTTTTCGGCGCAGGGAGGCGAGTCCTCCGAGCACTCGGCGGAGCAGCCCGCCAACCACGCGGACGAGATCAAGGAAGCGAAGCAGAAACGAGAGAGCATGTGGGGGTGGGGTCCTCGACGCTGCTAGGCCCTCGACTGGCGCAAGTCTCCGATTCCGTGTGGAAAGATCGGCGCAGGCGGTGCCACGCGAGAAGTCATCCCGTTTCTGTGTTCGACTCGTAAAGTGAAGGGATGCTTGCCAGCTCCTCTATACGCCTGCGAGTCGCGGTGTTCGGGAGTCTGTTCCTTCTTTCGACGGCAATCCTCGCTTGCTCTCATTCCCGCACGGAGCTGCAGCGCGAGTGGGATTCGCTCCTCGCCCGCGTCGACGGGAACCGCCCGGAATGGGAGAAGGAGATTCGGTTCGCCGTTCGGTCCGAGTTCGAGCGGCGACTTCCGAAAGAAAGCTCCTGGCGGGAGGAACTCGAACGATCCGAGGGCCGTCTACTCCAAGACCTACTGGACGAACACCTCGCATCGCCGTTCACGGCAACGGATCCTCAGCGCCATGACGGTGTCTGGCGGTCGTCCATCGAGCAGTGCCTCTACGGCCGCGTCGACTTCTTCGTCGAGGGGGTGAACGCGCCCGAGCGGCTCGCGGGCTCCGAGCCCGGTGTTCGCATGCTCGACCTGACGATACGGCTTCGGGTCGTTCGCCGCGGTCTTGGGACGGAGCGTCAGGTCGAGATCTGCTGCGCAGGCGCGTGGCTCGACGAGGCCATCGCACAGCACATCGCGTCGTCTCTCCCCGCGGAGGACGACGTCATCGTCATTCACTGACCTGAGATCGAGAACTGGCTCGGATCGGAACGTCGCCCACGTTCCTCGCCGCGGGGTCCTCGTGCACCACGGCGATGATCCCCGCCGACGGCCGAGGCGACACGCTTGACGGAGCCTGAGCGCAGATCACCGACGACGTAGATCCGGGGACCGGATGTCGAGAATCTGTCGAGCCCGCATCCTGCCCCGCGTCCCGTCCGGACGACGCACTTGCCGTCGAGCTCCATTTCGCTCCGAGCGGTAGGACGACGGCGTAGCCGCGCTCGCCGATCTCGAAGAGGACCTGCTTCCGTTGCATCGCGATCGGGCGGTGGCGCAGGCGTTCCTGCGGGCGCCGTGAACTTCGTGCCGCCGGACGAGCTGCGCTGCGAGCTCGACGGAGACTCCTGAACGCCGCGACCCGCGTGGACGCCGATGACCGCGAGCGGCTCGAGCGCCTCGTCCGCTACGTCGCTCGTCCGGCTCTCGCGCAAGGCCGGCTCGAGGTCCGCGGCGACGGCAAGGTGAAGGACGAGCGGTCGCTGCGCCGCCCGTGGCGCGACGGGACTCGCTCGCGTTCGAGCCGCTTGACCAAGAGGAGAGACGGCTCGAGCGGCGCGTCGCGCTGGTCCCCCACCCGCGTGAGCATCAGTGGACGTACTTCGCCAAGAGGGGGAAGAGCCTGGCGTCGGCATCGTCGCTTCGGGACGCCGTCGTACCTCGCCCGCCACGGTCGCGTCCCCCGGCGGGCGACGGGGATCCGTGCGCTCATGCGAATCGCCGCAGCTGGGCCGAGCTCCTGGAAGGGACCTTCGCGGTGGAGGTACTTCGCTGTCCGAAATGCAGCCAACGCAGCCTTCGAATGACGACCATCACCGACCCGATCGTCGCTCGGACAATCCTCCTTCACTCCGTCTCCTGTTCGGGGCCTACGCGCCGAGCCTCCAGAGCTCGCGCCCGCGCGCCCCGAGCCGCAGATGCGGTTCGCCTGATGCCGAGGCCGCCAGCGGCCCGTTCCGAAGCCGACGTCCCACGAGCGGGCGCCGGCTGGGGGTCGTGCCGTCAGTGAGCGCCGGCGGCCGGTCTGACCGCCTGTCGGCTCATTCCAGCCGGCTCCGGCACGCGCGATGCCGGGTGAACGCCCCTCCCCGGCACCAGCCCGCGCAACAACCGCTGGCTGAGCAAGAACCCCTTGTTCGGGGCCGAGGTGCTGCCGTGACTGCGGCGCCGCGTGAGGACGCTCCTCGCCTGATCCGTCGCCGCCGCGTCGCGGCTCCGACTTCGACCGCGCCGCCTCGAGTAGCCTCTGCGGGAAGCGCCATGAGGATCCCGCCGCTCGCCTTCACGCTCTCCGCCCTCTCCTTCGGCGTGCTGCTGCAGGACCCCGTCCCGATCGCGCCCGCGCTCGCCGCAGGCGAGACCGTCACGCGTCGCATCGAGCGGGACGTCCGGTGGACGACCGCCGAGACCCGGTGGTTCGACGGGCTGGAGGCGCCCGACGACACGGAGCGGAAGGAGAAGGGCGGCGCCGCGCTGTCCGAGTTCCTGCGCTGCGAGGACGAGGTCCTCGACGTCACCGACGGCAGCGCTTCCCGCTTCGAGCGTCGCTGGAAGTCGTACCGGCGCGGTCAGGGCAAGGAGGTCGCCAGCGAGCGCGAGGCGGTCAAGATCTCGAAGAAGCCCCTGGTGTTCTCCCGCCAAGGTGCGAACCTCGGCTTCGTGGACCGCAAGGGGCGCCCTCCGGAGAAGGACGAACCGCTGCAGGGGGCGGTCGGGGACCTCGACCTGGCGCTCGCCCTCCGCGCCGGATCGATCGAGGTCGGCGTCAGCTGGACGGCGGACGTCGCCCCGCTCCTGACCTTGCTCGCGCCCGGCCCCTACGGCCAGGTCGGCCGGGAGCGCGAGAACCTCGCGGAGCTGCTCCCGCTCGCGACCGAGGAGTCGAGGCAGCTCCGTCTGACGCTCGAGGGAGTCCGCGAGGAAGACGGCCGGCGGGTCGCCGACGTCGCGCTCGCGGCGAAGGGGGCGGTCGAAGGCGAGTGGAACATCGGGATGGCGCTCGGTTCGCGCGACTCCGGCCTCATCCGCACGCAGAGCCGGGTCGTGCAGTCCCACCACGTGACGGGGCGCGTGGTCTGGGACATCGATCGGGGCCGCGTCATCGAGCTCGAGGCGACGAACCGGTTCCTGACCGGCCGCCTCTCGGCGACGGGCTCACGCGAGCGCGGCGACGACGAGCAGGTCGGGACCCGCGAGGGAGACCGTCTGAAGAAGACGGCGGCGACGGGCACGGCGACGATCCACGTCCGGAACGCCTGGGACGCCTGATCGCCCGGGCGCCCGGGGTCGCGGGGTCGTAGGGCCGCGCGCGATCAGCGGAGCCTGCGCGCGGAGCGCAGCGGCCAGACGACGGCCTCCGCCCAGCCGAAGATGCGATCGGGCCGCGGTCGCGGCTGTCCCTGCTGTCGCCCGATGCGTCGCCGAAGACGAAGAAGTCGTCCGCGTCGAGCGTGAGCATCAGTGGACGCATTCTGGGGTCCTGGCGCCAGCATCGCCGCTTCGGGACGCCATCGTACCTCGCCCGCCACGGTCGCGTCCCCCGGCGGGCGACGGGGATCCGTGCGCTCACGCGAATCGCCGCAGATGGTCCGAGCTCCTGCAACGGACCTGAGGTATGACCAGATGTTGTGTTCCGGGCTGATCTGATCAGGTTGCGACGTACCCTTGGTGATCGACACCAATCGACACCACAAGCCCCAACACGGGGAGGATACGCCACATGACCGAGGCTACTCCGGTCCGCACCATCCATCCAGAGATC
>JBCCSK010000011.1:0-35290 GCA_039200205.1 Planctomycetota bacterium | reverse complement strand
CGACGATCGTCACGGCCTCCCCGCCTTCCAGCGTTCCCGCGCCCGGCGTCACGGCCGTGACGATCGGGTCGGGCGGCGTGATCTCGATGGCTCCGACGAGGACGTCGGAGCCCGTCGACGGCGTGTCGAGCGTCAGGTCGACGTGGCCCGGCGCCGCGTTCGGCGGGATGGTGATGTCGAAGCTCACCGACGATCCGAACCACGCCACGTTCGTCAGCGCGATCGTCGGGTCGCTGATCGTAAGCGTCGAGCCCGCGACGAGCCCGGAGCCGCGAACCACCATGGTTCGCGACAGGCCCATGACGGCGCGGAGCGGATAGTTGTCCGACACACGCCCGAGGCTCGCCTCGACGTCCGGTCCGACGGTCTGCATCCCGAGGACTGCGAGGCTCCCCGACTCGACCTGGATCGTCCCCAGCGTCGTCGCCTCGAAGTCGTCGTCGAGGACGTCGACGCTGCCGAGGTTCGCCTCGGTGACGGGACCGTCGAGCGGCGCGGCGTAGACGGTGTAGGTGCCCGCGTCGAGCCCCTCGACCGTGAAGAGTCCGTCGTCGTCCGTCAGCGTCGCGCCCATCACACGGCCCTCGGCGCTCCTCGCGACGACGTGGGCGCCGCGCACTCGCGCGTCCGAACCGGCGCGGACGACGCGCCCTGAGATCGAGCCGAACGACGTCGAGGGATACGCCGCCCGAACGCCGCCGCGATCGTCGAGGCTCAGGCTCCTGTGGAGCACGATCGTCGGGTCGACGAACGGGTACATCGTCGCGCCGCAGACGCCGCTGTGGTCGAGGCCGAGGTAGTGGCCCAGCTCGTGCGTCGCGAGGTCCTGGACGTCGAAGCGACCGGATTCGCCCGAGGTCGAGAAGCGGAAGTCCTCTCCGTTGAAGAGCACGTCGGCGTCGACGATCCTCCCGCTCTGCCGGAACGACACGGGCGTGACGGCGACCGTCCCGCTCGCTCCGGTGAAGAAGCCGGACGTGTTGCTCTCGTCGAACAGGACCAGCTGGACGTCTCGCGACTCCCAGTCACGCCGCGCGCGCGTCCCCGGATCGAACGACTCGACGAGTCGCGCGGAGCTCCCACCCGCGGCGTTCCAGGCCTCGATCGCGCTGCGAATCGCCGTCTCGTGGCTGCCGTCGTCCAGATCGTCCGAGCCGGTCGTGCCGATCGCGATCGGGACGTTGGACGGGTCGCTCCAGTAGAGAGCCGACCCGCCGTCGCTGGTCCGCAGTCGGACGTGGGCCGTCACCGACGCGACGAGGGCGACGACGCCGAGGAACGCCGCGACGCCCAGCTGCGTGCGGCGGAGTCCGAAGAGCCGCCTCATCGGTCGTCCTCCTCGCTGCTCCGGGTCCCGTCCGACGCAGCCCGCGTCTGGGCGGCCGCCTCCAGCCGCGCGACGAGCTCACCGTGCGCAAGACGTCCGATCCCTCGGACGGCTCGGGTCCGCGCACCGTCGACGAGCGTCAAGTGCTCGGCGTGACGCAGCGCGGTCCGCGTGCCGTCGGCGGCGGTGACGATGCGGTACTTGCCCTGGCCGAGCCCGGTCGGAACGCGCAGGCCCGCGTGCGAGGCGGCACCGAGCAAGAGGACGACGTCTTCGCCCACGCCGAGGCGCGGGAGTCCCGGAACGACCATGCCGCGTCCGTCCTCCAGCACTCCGCCGGGAAGGCGAACGGTGCGCGCGGGCACGTCGTCGCCCCAGAACGTCCGCTCGACGGCGATCGTCCAGTCCGTGTAGATCACGCCCTCGGGCGTCTCCCCGCTCGCCCCCTCGACGACCCGCCCCTCGACGACGAGTTCCGAGCGCTGGAACACCTCGTCGAGGTCCATGCGAAGCGCCGTCCCCGCGCTCGATGACGAGCGCAGCGAAACGGCGGCGGTAGAGACGATCAATCCGATCACCAGTCCAACGGTGACCGCGTTCAACGGTGTGGGGCGCATACGCTCGTCGACGGGGCCGAGCGGCGACCCGGGGGAAGAGGGACGTGGGGCGCCGCAGTCGTCCCCGTCGGTCGAGCGATCGGCCTCGCTTGACGGGGACGGCCCTTCCCGATGTGAGGCGTGCCGATCGGGGACACGCGCACCGGGATAGGTTTCAGCGCCGCCGAGCGCGGCCCCCCACCGATCCCCACCCCAGCTCTCGCCGGCTGCCCCCCAGCACCAAAGCCGGCGCCGAATCCGATGGATGCGTACAAGCTCCTCGCACGGATGTGCGAGCGGCACCAGCTCGACGCTGATCGCGCGAAGGACCTCGTCCCCCTCGTTCAGCGCGCCCTGATCTCCCCCAACGAGGTGCGTTCCCGCATCCTCACCATGATCGACGACGTGCTCTCACGTCGCTCGAACGGCGACGCGACCGCGACCCTCGCGGCGCTCGAGGAGGACCTCGACGAAGAGGTCCTCCTCGCCGTCGCCAAGAAGGTCCACGGCTGGGACCCGCCCTGGCGAAGACGCCCCTTCGGAGGGGACGACGACGACCTCGGCTCGCTCGGAGGGGACCTTCCGAGCGGCCTCGGCGGCGGGCTCTAGGCAATCCTGATTCGTAGAACGGCTCAGCAGGTCTCGAATCCAGCGGAGCAATGCAGGCCCGCCAGACCCATTGCGACGGAGTCTTCGCCGAACGGCGAGAGCCAACACTCTCGAGGGCGCAAAGCGGACCGATCGATCCTCTTTGGACACGGGTCGCTCGAGCCAGCCCCGGGTCATGATCGAGCAACGAATTTCGAGAAGAGTGAGGCTCTTGGAGCCTTCGAGCAAGTCATAGCGTCAACATGGTCCATGCGTCGCGCTACGTATGCGGACCGAATCCCTGTCCGATTCCTCGACGAACTGGCTCGACCTCGGAGGCCCAACGTGAGAACTACAACTCATCTGCTCACAATCGCATCGTCGCTGTACTGCGTTCCCCCGCTGGTCGCCCAGTCGACGATCGTCGGCGTCGACCTCCGCCGTGACCAGGTGTTCCTATCCACGACGGACAGCTTCGTCGGCGACTTCACAGACCTATCGCCCGAGTCACGAAGCCTCTTCGCGATCGACTTCGACGCCACGGGTTCGACGCTCTACGCCATCGACGCCGCCTCGTTCGAGATCATCACGATTGACCCGACCACGGGAGCGACGACGCCGACAGGTACCGTCGCCTCCGGTCTCGCAGGGGTGACAGGCCTGACCGCAGCGCCCGATGGGGTGACGTGGTTCGCATCAGGCACGGTCGGCCCGGACACGTTCCTCTACCGCGGCGACATCGTGACTGGCGCGTTCACGCAGCTCGGTCTGCTGGAGCCCGGAGGAATCACGATCGACATCGCGATGAACGGAGATGGGAAGCTCTTCGGGCTGAGCATCTCCAGTGACTCGCTGCTCTCGATCGACACGGGGACCGGAGCTGGAACGGTCCTCGGCCCCATCGGCCTGAACGCAAACTTCGCGCAGGGGATGGACTTCGACTGGTCGAACGACACGCTCTACGCGACCGTCTACACCGGCGACGGGACGGGGCATTTCTGCTCACTCGATCTCGTCACCGGCGCAGCGAACCTGCTGGAGAACACCTTCCCGCTCAACGCGGAGATGGAGATGGCCGTGCGACGCGGCGGTTCAGACACCCTCGGCGCCGGCTACTGCACCGCCACACCCAACAGCACTGGAGCGACCGGGTTGATCTCTGCATCCGGTTCGGCGCTGGTCGGGGACAACCTCGTGATTCTGACCGCGAGCGACCTCCCTCCGAACTCCTTCGGCTTCTTCTTGGCGAGCCAGACCCAGGGCTTCACGGCCAACCCGGGCGGAAGCTCGGGCAACCTATGCCTCGACGGTGAGATCGGTCGCTACGTCGGCCCAGGCCAGGTCGGGAACACAGGAACGGCCGGGACGTTCTCCCTCGCGCTCGACTTGACGGCCATGCCAACGCCGACGGGACCGATGAACGTCCAAATCGGCGAAAGCTGGAGCTTCCAGGCCTGGCATAGAGACCTCAACGGCGGAACCGCCGCGTCAAACTTCACGACCGGCCTCGAGGTTCAGTTCCGTTGATCTGGATCGGCAGCCACGCATCGAATCACAACAGCTAAACGGAGTGTCTGCCTCCAGTTCGCTCCGCGCTCCAAACTGCGGCCTTCTCCAGATCCGCAGCGGCCCCGCGGACTCCCCACCGCACTCGAAGAGACTCCGGTTCGAACGCGATTTGCGACATCGAACAATAGGGACGCCCCCCCAGGCCAAACGGAGATCACCATCATCAATGCAGGATCCACGATAGCAACTTAGTTCTATCAAGAGCGCTTGGTCCACAGGGCGAAAATCCAGAGGGCGGAATAGCGCCCCTATAAAAAACCCTCTTGCGCGATCTGAATCAGCTGCATACGATGCGCGAAGGACGGCTGGTCTGCTCGTACAGCCGGACATGCGGCAATTCTTAGCCGCGCTCACTTCGCACCGCCTCGCTATGAACCGCTCTTCGCTCGCTGACGAACGACGGCCTCATGACGATGACCGTCACTCGCAATGCGCTCCCCCGCACGCTGGAGCCTCTAACCCTCTCTGGTTGGTGCGATCGAAGTACAACGAGCCGCAAATCCAATGCTAAGAACGAACAAAAATCGCACAATTCTAACACTGGCAGTGTTCGCGGCCGCACCGATGGTTAGTTCAGCCGCCGCACAAAGGCCTGTATACGTCGACGTTGACACCCCAGGTCCGTCCGTACCAGGCTCGCTACCCAAGGACGGAACGAGTTGGCTGAAAGCGTACCCCGACCTGCGCACTGCGCTCGATATGGAGGCAGGCTCGACAGACCCCATTGGCCTCGATTTCTACATCGCCGAGGGCACGTACCTGCCTGGAACGCTCGAGAGCGACAGTTTCTCGGTTCTTGCAGGCTACCGGTTCTATGGTTCGTTCCTCGGCTACGATCCAGGTAACCCGCTCGCCAATGAAATGAGCCCCAACGCCCGAAAAGGCAGTGCAGCCAATACAGTCCTTTCGGGCGAGCTCGTTGGACCGGGCGATCCAGGTAACTCCGACAACATTGTACGCGCAGACGGGGTCGTAGTCCCCATGACAACCATCCAGCGCTCCGAGATCAACGGCCTGACAATTACGGAAGGCTATGCCGACACCGCCGGCCCTGGGTTGGCCGACCAAGGAGCCGGCTTACTTGTCACCGGCGCAACTGGACTTAGCGTGGTCGACGTGACTTTCCGTAATTGCACTGCGGTGCGCAATGGCGGAGCTGTATCGATTAGCACCTCGGGAGACATCGATTTCTCCTACTGCACGTTCGAACTCAACCGCGCCTTCACAGCTGGAGCAGGCGGACTGACCGGCAGGGGCGGCGGCATATATATGGACGACGTCTCTGCGTTCTTTCAAGGTACTACACTACCCGTTTCAGTGTTCAGCTCGCGGTTCCGTGACAACATATCCGCAGAAGGCGGCGCCATCGCAATTGACAATGTGGCCGCTGCAGGTGTATATCTTGTAAACCTCCTCATGCACGACAATCGAGCGTATGCGGGCGGCGGCATCTTCATTGGCAATACCGACACGACTGACGCCGAGGTTGGCGTAAGCCATTGCACAATCACGGGAAACCTCGCCACCGCCCCCCCCGGCGCGACGCACACGACAGGCGGAGGCGTCTACATTGCAAATGAGAACGGTCCAGGAACGGACCACACAGTTAACATCAGCAGCTCAATCATCTGGAACAACCGTGCCGAGGTTGGCCGCCCCCCCGTCCCGACCCCAGAAGGTGACCTGGGTGGTCCAAATATGCTGGCAGCAACGGTCGAGTTTTCCGATATCCTTCAGGGCACCGGGATGGTCGGAGGAGCAGTCTGGCCCGGTCTCGGCAACATCAATGCAGATCCGCAATTCGTAAGCGTTGCACTCGACAATTACGAACTCAGTCCAGGCTCACCTTGCATTGACATCGGCGACGATTTCCCCCTCCCGTCGTACATGCTGGCGACACTTGCAATTGGAGATCTCGCGGACCTCGACGGTGACGACATCACAGCGGAATCCGTCCCGTTTGACATTCGTAGATTTGAAGATCGAGAACAGAACATCTTGGCGGTACCAGACGGAGGCCGAAACGCCGTCTGCCCTGGATGCGACCCCAACATCTCTGACATGGGATGCTTTGAGGCGTCGCTCAACGGGGATGATCCGCCCGGATCTCAATGAACTGTAGCTTGCTATGATCGCGCGGGCTCGTGCTTGAGCATTGCCTCAATGCACGAGCCTGCCCCGACCACGCCCCCTCCCTCATGACCTTTCCTACGCGCCGTCACACTCTGCCGTTAACCGCGGTCTTGCTTGGAGCATTCGGCTTCTCAGCTTCCAGTCAGGCTCAGGTGCCTGCCGATGTCGTCCTCTTTGCGCAGCCGGACATCCTTGGTGATCAGTTTGCGTTTGCCCTGGAAGGCGACGGTGGGGCAGCCATTGCTTATTCAAACACGGCTCTTCCCGTATCTCAAGGAGTGAGCAGCGGTTCGGTTCATATCATCGACCTCAAGAATGGTCGCTGGGACATCAGCGCTGCTTTTGGCCCGACGCGACCTTTCCCAGCGCCGCCCTCAATCAACCTCTACGGCCGGAGGCTAGCCATCAGCGGGGAATGGGCGGCCACACTCGCAACCACAAATGTGCCGGAAGGAGGGCTCATTTACATCTATCGGCGCACTGACGGCATCTGGAGTGAGTTTCAAGTCATCGAACCGGGACCGGTAACTCAGGAGCGGTTCTACTTCGAGATCGCCATGAGCGACAATCGAATGGTTCTGAGCGGAGTGAATACTCCACTCGACATCTATGAGTTCGATGGGTCCACATGGACCCACACTGCTCAGATCGCGACTCCATTCGGGACCGTTTCAGAAGAGCAGCGTTACGAACCGCGCCTCATATCGTTCTCGGGCGACCGTATTCTTGAGGTTCGGTCATTCAACTTATCCGCTGGCATTGGTCCAGCCGTCTACGTTTACGAAGATACCGGCACAACCTGGGAGCACATAGACACCGTTCTAGCCCCCACCCAAGCACTGAATGCGGGCTTCGCGAATCGTGGCGCCTTCGGCGACGGCCAGTGGCTTGGAGTGACCGACACGGGCGCCGACCTTAGTCGCCCTGGTCGACTTCAGCTATTCCGCTGGGATGATTCGCTTGGCCGCTATCGCTTCCATTCGATCTTGGAGGCTCCTGATCCGATCTCCATCGGCTCCCCCATTAGTTCGAACTATTTCAGCTTCGACGTGGACATTGACGGTGATCGACTCATCGTTGGCGCGCCGTACCAAGGCAGTCCGAATGAGTTTCTATTTGGTGCGGCCTACCTTTTCGAGTACGACGCGGTTGCCGACGAATGGCGCCTCGAACAGGAGTACCGGCCGCCGCTTGTTTCAGGGCCCTTCTTCGGCATTACCAACTTTGGCGCCACAGTGGCACTCCTCGAAGGAGCTGTACTGGTCGGGGATCCAATCGCACCCATCAATGGAATCCGTTGTGGAGCGGTCTATCTGTACGAGCAGGAGTCTGGCGAACCGTACTGCCCCGGAACACCCGGGCTGTTCGGTCTCCCCGGCCAGCTCCGCGCCAATGGTGCGCCAGTTGCGCAAACCGGTGAGATTCGCCTCGAAGCGGACTTCGTCCCCTTCGGCGCGCCCTACATCGTGCTCGCATCGACGTCGGCGGCCCAGGTTCCGCTGCCGGGGGGCGGCGCCGAGTTCCTGTGCGTAGGCGCACCGCGCCTTGCGACTGGGGGCGTTCGAACGACCGGCAACGGCCTGGCGACCATCGCATTCCCCGCCTACGAACCGCCGCTCGACGGCGTCGTGCCCGGCGACACCGTGCGGTTCCAGCTGTGGTTCCGAGGGAGTGGCGGCGGGCAGCCCACCGGCGTGACGAACGCGCTTGCGGTCGTCTTCAAGTAGCCGTCGCTCGGCGGCAACGGAGCGCCAACTCGGCAGCGCACGCGATCGCGAGCGCTGCCGAGGCTCCGATCAGCGGCTGCGGCGTTCGAGTTCGGCGCGGACCGCTTCGAGCTCGGCCTGGAGTGCTTCGAGTTCGGCTTCGAGGCGCTGGATGCGCTTGCGGAGCGAGTCCGTGCTGGCGCTTCCGCCGCCGGTGGTCGGGCTGAGGACCTTGCGGCGTCCCTGACCGCGGGCGCGCTCGGTCGGGCGCGGTTCCGGGGCGTCGCGCTTGGCCTCGCGACGGGGCCGGGGCTCGCGCGCGAGTTCCTGGACGGCGTCGGAGGACGGACGGGCGCCGAGCTCGACGGAGAGGGTCTTCTTGTCCTCGCCGCGTCGGATCTTCACGCGGATCGCGTCGCCCGGGCGGCTGCCGGAGAGCGCCGAGAGGAGGTCCTCGGTCGAGCGCACCTTGGTGCCGTCGACGGCGACGATGAGGTCGCCCGCCTTGAAGCCGGCGCGGGAGGCCGCGGAGGAGTCCACCACGCCCGCGACGGACGCGCCCTTGCCCTCGCCGCCTTCGATGCGGACGCCGAGGTAGCCGCGGTCGTCGGGGTTGGTGGCACGGGGCGGGGTGGGAGCGGTGGGCGGTTCGGGGGCGGCGGTGGGCTCGGGTGCGATTTCGTCGGCACCTTCCTGGGCTCCCTCGCACGTGCAGGGATCGCAGGTGCACTCGGGGACGTCGGTGTCCTGGGTCGCGGCGAGCGAGAGGGGTGCGGCGAGGAGGAGGGCGGTGGTGACGATGGAACGGCGCAGCGGTGTGGTCATGGATCGAAGCCGGGACGGCGTGACGCGGGTGATGGAGACCGAGGACCCGGGGTCATTCGAACGACCGTGCGAGATGTCGTGCGAAAACGTCGTAAACGGGGGGCGGGTGGGCGACCGCAACCCACTGGCTTGGAGCGTCCGCGGCTTCGCCGCCGACGCTCCAAACCGGGTTGCGAGCGGGGTTGCGAGCGGGGTTGCGGGCGGGGTGGCTAGCGGCGGCGGCGGCGGCGCTTGGTTTGCTTCTTCGCCATCTTGACCTCGAGGGGCTCTGCCGTGCCGTCCTCGTTCACCGTGACCTTCGCCGTCTTCTTGCCGAGGGTCTCGTGCCAGAAGGTCACCTGGTGTTCGCCCGGCGGAAGGCCGGCGAGGGAGAACGCTCCCTTCTCGTCGGTCGTCGTCCAGTGCGTCGCGTCGGTGACGACGACCCAGGCCTTCATCCACGAGTGCATGTCGCAGATGACCTTGATCGGCTCCTCCTTCTCGAACGTCCGCTCGACCCGGCGGCCGGCGAGGACCGTCTGGTTGAGCGCTTCGTTCTGGAGCGTGATCAGGTGGACGTTGTGCGAGGTGTCGTCCGAGTTGAGGAACGCGACCTTCGCTCCGGTTGGCACGACGAGCAGGTGCGGGAGGAAGCGGCAGCCCTTCTGGTCCATCTCGTAGGGCTCCTCGGGGATCTCGACCTCCGCGCCCTCGACCTCGACCGAGACGACGACGCCGAGGATCCCGCGCTCCTTGCCGATGACGAGGCTCAGGTCGGTCGTGTCGACGTTCTCGCCCGGCGGACAGCAGCCCTCCGCGGCGCGCGCGGGGACCTCCAGCGGAGCGACCTCGGGGATCTCTCCGTCGAACAGCACGCGGCCGGTGACGGTGGGCTTCTCGGCCTCTTCGGCCGTCTCGGCGGACTTCTGCTCGGGCTCCTGCGCGTGGACGACGTCCGGCGCGAGGAGACAGCCGATCGGAGGGGCGAGGACCGTGAGGGTGAGGATCAGGTCGCGGCGCTTCATGGGCGAAATTGTAGTCGGTCGGTGAGAGAGCCTCCCGGGGCGGCCCGGTCCCATCACGACGCCTTCTGGACGCGTTGGTCCTTCGATGCGACTCTCCGGCCCGCCATGAAGCCCGCCGGCCCCCTCCACGCTCTCGTCGCCGCCCTCGTCCTCGGAAGCTGCGCGTCCCCGGGACCGTCCGGACCCGCCGCGGAATCCTCCGATCCGCTCACCGCGTTCTACATCCCCGGCGGGAGCCTCGACGACCTGCCGGGTCCGCTCGCCCCCGACGCGGTCCCCTACTACGGCCCGACGGATCGAGGCGCGAATCCCGAGTTCGCAGCGGCGGACGAGGCCCTGAGGCGCGACACGATCGCGGAGTTCGGCTCGGCGCGCGCGGCGAGCGACATGGTCTGTGACACCGCGCGCGAGGCGTATCGCGAGACCGACTACGCGACGTCGGCGGTGCACTTCAACCAGGCCTGGCTCATCGATCCGACGAACCCCGAGGTCCCGCTGGGCTTCGCGTCGATCTACCACGACCACGGGAACACCGTGAAGGCGCGGGAATTCGTCGACGAGGCGGTCGCGCTGGGCCTCGAGTCGTCGATGGCGCTCGCCGACGCCGCGCTCATCTACGCCGTCGGAGTGAGCGACGGGACCGGCCTCGGTCCCGCGGAGGCCGAGGCGCTGGGGCAGCAGAGCAAGGAGCTCGTCGCCCTCGCGCTCGACCGCGCGCCGACGCCCGACGCGCGCCAATACGCGTACGAGTCGTGGGTGCTCGTCCTGCTGCAGCTGGACGACCTCGACGGCGCGCAGTCGAAGGCCGCGCTGATGGACGCCGCGGGGATGCGCCTCACGCCGGCGACCCAGGAGCTCCTCGACGCAGCGGCTTCGACGCCGACGAGGTGAGATCGAGCTACCGACCCGCCTCGTTCAGGACCGAGGTCCAGCGGTTGATTCCCTTGAGCGCGACGTAGATCGCGCCGGTCGCCGCGGCGCCTGCGATCCACGGCACCTGGTCGCTCCAGACGACCTCGCCCTCCGCGACGTCGCCGACGAGCCGGAACAGGCAGAGGAGGAGTGCGAGTGCGAAGAGCCCGTTCTTCTCGTTCCGCAGGACCTTCTTCCAGCTGAAGGGCACCGTCGGCTTCACGTACCTCAGGTGCGTCGGCAGGAAGGCGGGCGTGCGGGCGGCCCAGTTCAGGTAGGTGGAGCCGAACCGGCGGCGGAGGAACGCCTCCTCGGCGAAGACGATGCGCTCGTAGTAGAGCCAGAAGACGAGTGAGACCACGACCGTGAACCAGAGGCTCCCGGTGGCCGCCGCGACCGCGGCCCAGGTCAGGAAGTTCCCGAGGTAGAGCGGGTTGCGCACCAGCGAATAGGCGCCGGTCGTGTTGAGGACGTGGGCCACCTGCCCCTCCTCCGTGTTCCGACCGGAGGTGCGGCCCGGCGTGTAGCCGACGGTGAAGGCGCGCACCGCGAGCCCCGCGAGACCGATCGGCAGGCAGAGGCCCTCGACGATCTCGGCGGTGAGCGTCTCGCGGAGGAACGGAAGGCTCCGCTCCTGGTACGCCTCCGTCCACAGCCCGGCGCTGACGAGGGCGAGCGGCAGGTAGCTGCGGTAGCGGAAGAGGAAGTCGCCCTGGGTTCGGAGTTCTTCTTGGAGGGGCATCGACGTGGAGGGCTCGGGTCCTGGACGAGGCGAGTGTCGACCCGGCCCCCTGCGCTCGCCCCTGAAAGGAACGCAAGGTGGACGGAGTCTCCCGCGGGCGACGCTCTAGCGATTCTATAGAATCGATGCTACGGTCCCACCCATGACCCTCACCCGGACCTCCCTGCGCCAGCAGGCCGCCTCCGAGCTCCGCGAGCGCCTCCTCCGCGGCGACCTCGCGCCCGGCCAGCGCGTCAACGAGACGGCGGTCGCCGCCGAGCTGGGCGTCAGTCAAACGCCCGTCCGCGAGGCGCTCCTCCTCCTGGAGCGCGAGCGGTTCCTCGACTCCGCGCCCGGGCGCGGCTTCTCGGTCCGCCCGCTCGACCCCGACGAGGTGCGCGAGATCTACCCCGTGCTCGGTCACCTGGAGGCGTTCGCGCTGCGTTCCGCGGGGACGCCCGACGAGGCGACGCTGGCCGAGCTCGGACGGATCAACGCCGAGATGTCCGCGTGCGGCGCCGACGCCGCGCGGCTCCACGCGCTCGATCGCGCGTGGCACGCCGCGCTGCTCGATCACGTGACGAACGCGCGCCTGATGGAGCTCGTCGATTCACTGCGGGCGAACGTGACGCGGTACGAGCACGCGTTCTTCCGCAGCGAGGGCCGCGCGGTCGACTCGGCGCATCGACACGACGACATCCTCGTGTCGCTGCAGTCCGGCGACGTCGACGGAGCGGCGGCCGCGCTGGAGCGGAACTGGGCCGACAGTCCCGTGCACGTCCTCGCCTGGCTGGAGTCGCGCGATGCCTAGGTCGACCTTCTCCCTCCGCTGCGCGGCTCTCGCATGCCTCTGCGTCGCGATGGCGTCGATCGGCGCGGCGCAGTCGCGGACGCTGACCGTGGAGCAGCAGCGCGCCGACCTGTGGCTCCTCGTCGAGAACCTCGCGCTGATGCACCCCGGCCTGCACCGCTACACGCCGGAGGACGCCTGGCTCGACGAGGCGGAGCGCATCGACGCATCGCTCACGGAACCGCGGACGAGCCTGGAGCTCTACCGCGACCTGACGCGCCTGACGAAGTTCATCCGGTGCGGGCACACGCTCCCGCAGCCGCCGGGCTCGGTGATCGACGCGCTCGGTCGCGAACCCCGCGTGTTCCCACTGATCGTCGAGCGCTTCGGGGGACGCTGGTTCGTGACCGCAGTGTCGCCGGCCGCGCCCGATGTGGCGGTCGGCACGGAGCTGCTGTCGATCGACGGGCTCCCGATGGACGCCGTCGAACGCGAGATCACGAGTCGCCTGCCCGGAGACGGGTTCATCGAGACGGGCGCCGAGCGTCTGATGTCGGACACGTTCGTCTGGCTCTACGCCCTGTTCGTGAGCGGCGACGAGAGCTCGTTCGCCGTCGGGCTCCGCGATCCCGAAGGAGACGAGCGCCAGGTCACGCTGGCCGGGGCGACGGGGCTCGCGATGGAGAACGCGATCGAGAGTCGCGAAGGCGACGTCGAGCCCCTCCGCTACTTCCCCGCCGAGAGCGACGGTCTCGCTCTGGTCGACGTCCGCTACTTCGGCGCGGACGGCTTCGAGACCTTCCTCGAAGAGACGTTCACCGATCTCGCGGAGCGCGACACGCCGGCGGTGGTCCTCGACCTGCGCGGCAACGGCGGCGGCGTGGACGACGACGGCGCGCTCCTCTGCTCGTACTTCCTGGACGAGCCCTTCGGCTACTTCGATCGCATCGAGGTCACGGCGAACTACGAGGGAGACGGCACGGTCGAGGACGGGCCCGATGGGTCGCGTCGCATCACGTCGCATCTGGGCCTTCGGGAACAGGCACCCTCGCCCCCCACGTTCACCGGGGAGCTGTTCGTCCTCATCGACGGCGGCACGTTCTCGACCGCTGCGGACGTGGCGACGGTCCTCCATCACAGCGGCCGAGCGACGTTCGTCGGCATCGAGTCGGGCGGCGGCTACGACGGCAACACGAGCGGCGTCAACAGCCGGCTCGTCCTGCCCGAGAGCGGCATCTACGTGAACGTGCCCAGGTGGATGTACACCACCGCGAACGAGGGACACGAGCGGTTCGGGCGCGGCGTGCCCGTCGATCACCGGGTCGAGCGGACGTGGGAGAGCGTTCGCGACGGAGTCGATCTCCATCTGGAGAAGGTGCGGTCGCTGCGCGCGGGAGAAGAGCAGCCGAACGTCGTGATCGTGCTCGTCGACGACCTCGGGTACGGGGATCTCGGAGCGGACGTGCCCGGGCTCGTCGGTCGCGCCGACCACCGCACGCCGCGCATCGCGGCTCTCGCGCGCGAGAGCCTCGTTCTGACGCGCGGGTACGCGGCGGCACCGAACTGCGCGCCCAGTCGGGCGAGCCTGCAGACGGGTCGCTGGACGCCGAGGCACGGCGTGCTGACGGTCGGTTCGTCCGCGCGCGGGAAGGCGCGCGATCGCGCGCTCGTTTCGATCGAGAATCGCACGGTGCTGGACGATGGCGAGGTGACGCTCGCCGAGCTTCTCGGCCCGGCCGGCTACGCGAGCGCGCACGTCGGCAAGTGGCACCTCGGCGACGACGCGTGCAGCCAGGGGTACGACGTGAACGTCGGCGGGAACGCTCTCGGGCATCCGAAGAGCTACTTCGCGCCGTACCGCAACTCGAAGCTCGAGGACGGCCCGAAGGGCGAGTACCTGACGACGCGCCTGACGAACGAAGCGATCCGGCTCGTGGAGACGCTCGAGCCGCCGTTCCTGCTGCACCTCGCGTACTACTCGGTCCACACGCCGATTCGGGCGCCGAAGGAGCACGTGGCCGAGCTCGAGGCGCGCGGCGTCGAGAACCCTGTGTACGCCGCGATGGTCGAGTCGCTCGATCACGAGGTCGGGCGGCTGCTCGACGCGCTGGACGCAGCCGGGATCGCGGAGAACACGCTCGTCGTCTTCACGTCCGACAACGGCGGCTACGGGCCGAAGACGAACCTCGACGTCCTGCGCGGCTTCAAGGGCACGCTCGACGAGGGCGGGATTCGCGTGCCGTGGATCGTGCGCTGGCCGGGGAGGATCGCACCGCGCGTCGACCCGACGCCGGTGCACCACATCGACCTCTTCCCCACCGTCGCCGCGATCGCCGGCGCCGGGCTTCCGGCCGGACGCGAGATCGACGGCGTCGACCTGACCGAGCTGCTGTTCGAAGGCTGGCCTCTTGAACCGCGGCCGCTCCACTGGCACTTCCCGTGCTACCTGGAGGGATCGAGCGATCGCTTCCCGCGCTTCCGCACCGAGCCGGGCGGCGCGCTGCTGGAGGGCGACTGGAAGCTCGTCGAGTTCTTTCGTCCCGAGGACGAGGGCGGCTCGCGGATCGAGCTCTACGACCTGTCGAGCGACCCGCGGGAGCAGCGCGACCTCGCCGGCGATGAGCCCGACCGGGCGCGGGAGATGCGCGAGCGGCTCGACGCGTGGCGCCGGAGCGTCTCGGCGGAGGTCCCGGTCGAAGCGGAGCCTCGCTACCGAGCCGGCGAGGACTGAACTGCTTCTTGCTTCGAGACGGTCGTCCTAACGTCGCACGCGAAGGACGACCGTCGTCCGCGCCTCGTCCTGCGGGTCGACGCCAGGGACGACGTCGAACTCGGCGTAGCCTCGGCGACCGAGGTCGTCCCAGACCTCGATCGTGTAGCGGCCGGGTCGGAGGCCGTTGGTCGAGAACTCCTCCCCCGTGAAACCGGCATTCTGCGCCGAGTCGACGATCTCGTTGGCGACGTTGCGGACGCGGTAGCCGGCAGATCGAAGAGCCATTCGACCCTCGCTGCGACCCGAATCCGAGTCGACGCCCCGCTCCGCTCGATCGTCGTCGTGCACGAGCTGGATCAGCGAGCGGACGCCAGGCTCGAGGACGACCTGGGCGTGCACCGTTTCGCTCCGGACGACGTCGACGTCGACGAACGTCACTGAGCAGTTCCGTCCGCAAACACGGAGGCGGATACGCCCCTCGGGATAGGGCCCACATCGGCCGCCTTCGGGAGGGAGGCGATGCCACTGCACGGCGTCTCCCGCCGCGGTGACCCTCTCGACCGTCAGCTCGATCGACCGATCGCCGGCAGGGTCGACGAGCGTGGGTGAGAGCTGGACGAATCCGCCCGCGCCCAGGATGACTTCGCCGAGGTCGCCGGTGCCGCTCGCAGGAACTTCGACCGTCCCGAACCAGGGAGCCCGCCCGGGGGCCTCGATCGCAACGTCCCACGTCCCGGGATAGACGCGCGTGACCTCGATGCCGCCGTCGGCCGCGGGATGCGCGTCCTGCCAGCGCTTGGCCCCCCTTTGCGTCAGACGGATCGACGTCTCGGGAGACAGCTCGCCGGAGGCGTCGCGCACGACGCCGGTCACCTCACCGGTCGGTCGCGCTGCGTCGGGCACGACGATCCGCACGTCGCGGTCGGACGACACCGCGTTCGGAACGACGTGCGCGATCCCAATGCTGAGTCGGTCCGCGGGACCGACCGCGAGGTGCGTCGCGGACGGCGGGATGTCCTTCAGCTCGAAGCGCCCCTGCGCGTCGACACGCGTGTCCCGATGGAACAGCCCCGGGTCGTCCTCGCAGGCCCAGACGAACCAGCCGGGGATCGGAGCGCCAGATGGGTCGACGAGAACGCCACTGGCGTGGTTGCCTGGAACGAGCGTGGCTTCCCAATGCAGCGGTCCACTCTCCTGGAACCTGAGCTTCGCCCTCGCCTTACCGTGGTCCTTCTCGATCGCGAAGACCTCGAACTCGCGAAGGCCGATCGCGTCGATGCGGAAGCGACCGTCTGCATCTGCCTTGGCCGCATGACTGGAGGCGTGGTTCGAGGTGCGCACGCTGATGGACGCCGCGCGGGCGGGCGCGCCGTCAGCCCGCCTGACGATGCCGGTCAGCGTTCGCCCAAGGCGCATCTGCAAGAGGACCTCGTGCTCCCCGCCTTCCTCGACGGCGATCGACTGCCGTAGCGGAGCGTGCATGGCCGTCCGGACCTGGATCGTGTGGTGGTAGGCACCAAGGCCGTCGGCCACGAAGCGTCCCTCGACGTCGGTGCGGCGGGCGACCGGCAGCGGTCGTTCGTTCACCCACCTGCCGGAGACCTGGCTGAGGTCCCCTCCAGCGCCCGACGGCGAGATGACTACGGTCGCGTCCTCGAGCGGCGTCCCGTTCTCATCGAAGACCTCGCCGGCAATGCGCCCGCCGACGCCGCCGAGGACGAGATCGAGTTCGATCGTCGAGCCGGGCGGCCCGTCCACCTCGACCTGTCCCGACGGCGCGAAGCCCGCGGCGCGCGCCGAGATGTCGTGCCCCTCGCTGACGTCTCGCACCCGGTAGCGCCCGTCGGCTCCCGAGGTCTCGATGGCGCTTCCCTGTGAATGACTGCCGTAGTCAGAGAGCTCGATGATCGCCCCGCTGACCGGCCGACCGCGCGGATCCAGAACGCGCCCGACGACCTCGACGCCGCGCGGCACGGTCACGTCGACGCGCGTCGCTCGACCCGCCTCGACGTCGGCGCTCGCATAGCCGCCCCGGTCGAGGTAGATCCCGACCGTTCCGGCGTGGACTCCGCCGAAGCACGCGATGCCGCCTTCGTCTGTTGCCTTCCTGCGCTTCCAGAGGTTCGCGTTCTGCTCTCCCCACGGGAGGACTTCGGCCACGACTCCACCGGCCGATGTGCCGTCGGAAGCCCAGGTCACGCGGATCTCGAGAGTCCCGACCACGCTCTCACCACGGTCCGGGAACGCGGCACGCGCGCCCGGTGCTTTCGGTGCCTCTGCAGCGGCAACAGCCTCGACGCGACGGATCTCGGCGACCTCCTCGAGCTCCGCGATCTCTTCGTCGCCGGTGGATCTGACCTCGACGATCGGCCGCACCGACGGGCCCTGCTCGCCGTCCGAGGCTCGCAGTCCGACCCACGCGGTGATTCCGACCGCCCCAAGAACCACGGCGACCGCGACCGCCGCCCACTTCGTCTTCGCCGGCATCAGTGCTGCCCCCTGGACCGCTTCCGTTCCCCGGCGCCCGAGGCTCGCGACCGGAGCGAGCGCGGCCGTCCACGCTGCGCGATCCCCGTTCGACCCCTCGTCGAGCCGCGCGCGCAGGATCTCGATCCCGCGCGAGACGCGCTTGCGCGCCGCGATCGGCGTGACGCCCTGGCGCCGCGCGACGTCGGCGTAGGACAGCTCCTCGTAGTAGCGCAGCACGACCGCCGAGCGCAGCGGCTCGTCGAGCGCCATCACCGAGTCGGCGAGCAAGCGCTGGGTCGCGGCACGCTGCACCGCTTCTTCCGTCGAGGGCAGCGCCTCGGTCCGCGCCGCGTCACGCTCGCGCGCTCTGCGGTGCGCGTCGGAGCGCCAGCGGTAGGACGAGGCGCGGCGCGCGACCGTCGTCAGCCACGCGCGCAGGGACCCACCTTCGAGTCCCCGCGGCGCGCGCTCCAGCGCCGCACGCATCGTCTCCTGCACGAGGTCGTCCGCGTCCTGCTCGTCGCCGAGCAGCCGCAGCGCGAGCCGCCGGAGCCAGTCCCGCTCGGCGAGCAGGCGCTCCACGTCGATCGTTCCGTCCGAGGTCGTCATCACGCGTCGACCAGGGAGTTGCAGCGCCGGCCGATGCGTGACCGTATTCTGCCGGGAAGCGCTCTAGGTCCGCGGCGTCACCGCGTGCCCCGCGAGCCGGCCCGGCTGGGGAAGGCTGCCGACGATGGGCATCGCCCAGTCGACGAAGCTCCCGGACACGTCGTCGTCCCCGGCGATGAACTCGGCCGGCACGTGGCGCGTTGCGGCGGCGACGTCCGACAGTTCGTTCACCGCGTAGACCGGCTGGTACTGCCCGCCCGACTCGCCGCGCTGGATCGCCAGCGAGCCGTGATGGCGGTCCCCCGCCGTCGCGACGTCGACCGCGGC
This sequence comes from Planctomycetota bacterium, assembly GCA_039200205.1. Lineage (GTDB taxonomy): Bacteria > Planctomycetota > UBA1135 > UBA1135 > Saltatorellus. The sequence goes on along the minus strand of JBCCSK010000011.1, from coordinate 17,001 downwards.
GCGGCCCACCTCGCGGGCTTCGAGCGCGTCCTGGTCCGAGACGACGCCGAAGAAGCTGCGCTGGAGGTAGCCGAACGTGTCCGCGCGCACGCGGCTCGCGGCCGTGACGCGCGTCTTGACGAGGTCCGACAGGATGTCGCCGAGGGCGCCGGTGCCGGAGAGCTGGACGTTGCCGTGGCTGTCGACCTCCTTGCCCTTCGCGATCAGGTTGCCCTCGGCGTCGTGGATGCCCTCCGACACGGCGACGAGGCAGCGGCCGTGGGCGTGGAGGACCTCCTCGACCCGGTCGCAGAAGCGGTCTCGGTCGAAGGCCGTCTCGGGCAGGTGGATCAGGTGCGGGCCGTCGTCGTCGTGACGTCGCGCGAGGCGGCTGGCGGCGGTGAGCCAGCCCGCGTGGCGGCCCATCACGACGTTGATCTTGACCCCGCCGAGGCTGCGGTTGTCCTGGTCGTCGCCCATGAACGCCTGGGCGACGAAGCGCGCGGCCGAGCCGTAGCCCGGCGTGTGATCGCAGCCCGCGAGGTCGTTGTCGATCGTCTTCGGCACGTGGAAGAGCCGCATCTCGTAGCCCTTCGCGAGCGCCGCCTCGTTCAGGAGGTGCGCCGTCTCGGCCGAGTCGTTGCCGCCGACGTAGAAGAAGTAGCGGATGTCGTGGGCCTCGAAGACCTCCAGCATCCTCTCGCAGGCCTCGGGCGTCGGCTTGCGGCGCACCGAGCCGAGCGCGGCCGCCGGCGTTAGAGCCACCCGCTCGAGCTCCTCCCGCGACTCCCGGCCGAGGTCGATCAGCCGCTCGTCGAGGATCCCCTGGATCCCGTTCCTCGCGCCGTAGACGCCGTCGATGTCGCGGTGCTCGACGCACCGCTCGACGAGGCCGACCAGGCTCTGGTTGATGACGGCGGTCGGGCCGCCGGACTGGCCGATGAGCGCGTGTCCGCGGAGGGAGGGCATGGGTCGGAGCTGCTTCGGGGACTTCGGGTGAGCGGGCGCCCGAAGGTACCGGCACCTCGCCGACGGCGGAACGCCGCTCGGCTCCGCAATTCACCGCGCCGCAGTTGCCGGGCGGACGGCCCCCCCGTATCCTCCCCCGCGCGCTCGGCAGGACGACGCCGTCCCGGTCGAGCTGACAAGCCGAAGGCCGCCCGATCGTTCGCGAGACGGCGCCGCGAGAGAGAGCCCGGGTGGCGGAATTGGTAGACGCGCCAGACTAAGGATCTGGTGGGGTAAAACCCGTGCTGGTTCGACTCCAGTCCCGGGCACCACTCTCGCGCGATCGGCGGGTCAGCGCTCGTAGGGCGTGACGACCCGCACCGAGAGCTCGAAGTCCTTCGGCGACAGCTGGATCATGGCCAGCGCCGACGTGATCGCCCTCAGGTAAGTGATCTGGCGGTCGATCTTGGCCAGCTCGGCGGGCGTCGATTCCTTCAGGAAGTCGTCGCGGAAGATCCGCAGCTCCTGGTCGACGAGCTCGTCGAGGCGAGCGGCCTCGTCGGCGGTCAGGCGGTTGCGCGACTTCCCCCCGAAGGACTCGGAGAGCACGCGGCCCTCGACCTCTGGGCGCTTCGAGATGAAGTCGATCGAACGGCCGAGCCGGTTGGAGACGCCGAGCTTCGCCTGCTCGGCAAGGAGGTCGGCGCCCGAGGGCGGGTCGAGCCAGACGAGGAGGTTCGCGCTGGGCTCGGACTCCTGGAGGAGGATCTGGAAGTCGCCGCGGTTCGACAGGCGCGGCACGCCGGGGCCGCGACCGACCTTGTTGGTCACGAACTCGTCGATGAGCGCGTAGCGGTTCGAGATGAGCAGGTTCTCGCCGTAGATCAGCTCGGCGATGTGGCCCGTGCCGGGGATCAGCTTCGACCAGTACTCCTTCACCGAGAGGCCGCCGCTGATCGGCTTCACGAAGTAGCCGGGTGAACCCGGTGTGCGGCCCTCGAGGCCGATACGCCTGCCGGCACCGGTGATCTTGGTGCGGATCTGGTCGAGCTCGCCCTCGTCCGAGACCCACGCGATGAGACCCCAGGCGAACACCGGGCTCCCGTCGTGCACCGGGCCCATGTAGACCTTCTGCCCCGGGTTGTCGGGGTCGTCTTCCATGTCGGACTCGTAGCCCCAGTCGTTCGGTCGGGCGACGAAGGCGAGTCGATCGACGAGGGCCTCGTCGAGGATCTCGATCAGCTCCTGGGGCGACGAGTAGCCGAGCTCGCGCAGCAGGTCCGTCAAATTCTGCTTCGCCGCGGGCTCGAGCGAGTCGTAGACCATCTGGAGGATCGTCCCGATCGGCCCGCGCACGTAGACGAAGAGCGTGCTGTCGTCGGGCGCGAAGCGCGTCGCCTCGAGGATCTCGTCGTGGTCGAAGCCCTTGGCGCGGAAGACGCGCTCCTGCGGGGCCGACATCAGCTCGGACGAGAACTCGCCCGACAGGTCGACCGCGACGCCCTGGTCGAAGTCGACGACGCCGAGCAGCCGGCGGACCGCGCCGAGCGGCAGGAGGCGTGCGAGGAACGCAGGCGCGAAGCGCTGGTCGTTCGGGCTCAGCCAGGGCTTCGTCATCCCCCACTGCTCGCGCATCTTCCGCAGGTCGAATTGAAGCTCGAAGTCGCGCTGCTTGCTGTCGCGGTCGACCGACAGGATCGAGTCGTTGTAGGGCGCGGCGAGGAGGAGCGAGTCGCGAGACCCCTCCGCCTCCAGCTCGATCGCGCGCTCGACGAGCCGTCGCGAGACGCCGGCGATCACGACGTCCTTGATGCGCGCGACGTGGATAGGCTTCTTCAGCTGGGCGGACGAGAACGTGAGGATCCCGTTCGCCTCCTCGACCGAGATGCCCTGCTTCGACAGCCCGAGGAGGCCGTGCTGCTTGAGCGCGGACACCGCGAGCTTGCCCCAGAACGACAGGCGCGCGTAGGCGGCCCAGTCCGAGTCCTCGGCCGAGCGACCCGCGAAGTCGGCGGCGATCGCCACGTCCTCACCGCCGGCGATGTCGAAGAGGTCGAGCCCGAGGGGCAGCTGGTCGAGCTGCTCCTCGATCTCGGCGAGCGACTCGGTGATCCGCTTCTCGCCGTCGAGCTTCGCCCACTCCGGCGAGGCGAGGTAGGCCGCGACGGCGGCGTTCTCCGCCATCGCCTCCCCGTCCGCGAGGTGCGGGAAGTCGTCGAAGGTCGAGCCGAGCTCCGCCCGGGCCAGATAGACGTCGACGTCCCGCGGGACCAGACCCGCGACGTCGGCGTCGAAGCGTCCCTCGACCGGGGAGAAGAAGAAGGTCGAGAACGCGAAGTAGCCGACGAACGCCAGGAGGACGAGTGCGATGCAGCCGGCGCGGAGGACGCGCTTCTTGGCGCTCATGGTCGGAATCGTGGGACGCGGGTCGTTGCGGTCGAGGCGGTGAGGGCCAGGAAGTATGGACGAATCCCGGCCGGCGACCTTCCTCGATTTCGGGGCGAGATTCGGCGCACCCGAGGCCCTCTTCGCCGCACCATGCGCGCGACCTCCGCTCCCTTCCCCCAATGCACCTGAGCCAGCGCGTTTCGGGCCTCAGCGGCTCCGTCACCCTCGCCCTCGCCGCCACCGCCCGCCGGATGGCCGACTCCGGGCGCGACGTCGTCAACATGGCCGTCGGCGAGCCGGACTTCTCGGCCCCTCGACGGGCGCGCGAGGCCGCCAAGGCGGCAATCGACAGCGGCCTGGTCAAGTACACCCCCGCGGCCGGCCTCGCCTCCCTGAGGTCCGAGATCGCGGCCACCCTGCGGCGCGAGCGCTCGATCGAGTTCGAGCCCGAGAACGTGGTCGTGTGCCACAGCGCCAAGCACGCCCTGTCCCATGCGCTCCTCGCGCTCGTCGATCCGGGCGACGACGTCCTCCTGCCCGTGCCCGTCTGGGGCAGCTACGACGAGCAGGTCCGGATCGCGGGCGGCCAACCCGTCCACGTCCCTCCCCTCGAGGGCCGCGCGTGCGCGCCCGACCTCGAGGCGATCCGCGCGGCAATCGGTCCGCGGACGCGCGGGATCATGGTCAACAGTCCGAGCAATCCCTCGGGCTACGTCTGGACCGAGGACGAGATCCGCGGGCTCTGCGAGATCTGCCTGGAGCGCGACCTGTGGCTCATCTCGGACGAGATCTACGCGCGGCTCGTGTTCGACGACGCGCGCCACGTCTCGCCGGCGGCGCACTCGCACGAGATGCGCGACCGCACGATCGTCGTCGACGGCGCGAGCAAGGTCTTCGCGATGACCGGCTATCGGATCGGCTTCCTCGCCGCCGCGAACCCACTCGCGCGCAAGGTCGCCGATCTCCAGAGCCAGGTCTCGGGATGTCCGAACTACGTCTCGCAGCGCGCGTACGAGGCGTGCCTCGCAGAGGATCCGGAGGAGGTCGCCGAAATGATCGCGACCTTCGACCGACGCCGGCGCATCGTCGTCGACGGACTCGCGGCGATCGGGTGCAAGGGACCCGAGCCGCGCGGCGCGTTCTACGCGTTCCCCGACCTCGGCGATCACTTCGACGAGCGGGGGTGCGACGGGTTCTGCGCCGACCTCCTGGAAGAGGAAGCGCTCGCGGTCGTTCCCGGGAGCACGTTCGGGGCCTCGCGCCACGTGCGGCTCTCCTCCGCGCTGGCCGCGGACCGCGTCGAGGAGGCGCTCACGCGGCTCGAACGCTTCCTCGGGACGCGATCGGGCCCGAGCCGTCCCTGATGTCGCCAGATCTCCGGCATCGCGTGTCGTGACTCCGCCCACGGCGCCGGTGAAGTTCACCGTCGTCTTCGGGATCGAGTCGAGCGAACCGGGATTCCGCGACGCGTGCGGCTGAGGAGACTCTCGGCAATCGGCGATTTCTTCACCGATCCACGAACGCGGCCGGGCGGGCCGTCGCTGGACCTTGGAAAGCGGGAGGACGTCTCCCGCGACCACTCGAGCACGGCAATGCGTCCGCGCTCGCCGACCTCCTCCGGATCCGTTCGATGCAGCCCCCCCTGAAGCCCGTCCACTTCCTGATCGCCTTCCTCATCGCCGGCGCCTTCATCTTCAGCGGTTGGAGGCAGCGCGATGAACTCGGCAGCCAGGCGAAGGAGAACGTCCTCGCGGCCTGCTCGCACACCGAGGCGTACGCCGAGGACCCGGAGTACGTGCAGGCGCTCGTCGAGGCGAGTCATGGGCAGGCCTTCGCTGTCCACTGCGCGCCGGGCGGGCGGCGGGGGGCGGCCTCCTTCGACGAGTCGGGCTACTACTTCGCCGTCTTCCACAGCATGAAGTCGAAGGCCACGTCGGACGGGCGTCCGGACGTGGCGAAGGACCTGGGTGCCGCGCAGAGCGCGCTCCTCATGGCCGTGGCGCGCCACTCGGTCCGGGCCCGGACGGCGGACTGAGGCGGGCGGCTGTTCGTGAACCGCGAGACGGAGACCGGTGCACCGGTCAACCGCCCAACGAGTTCGGCCACGGAGAAGTGATACGCCTCAGCCCACGCTCGAACCGCGGTGACGCATCGTTTCCCACGTCTTCGACACACCGTGCAGCACCCGCGCGGGCAGGTCGCGCAGGGAGCGAGGCGGCACGCTCACACGGCCCGGCAGCGGACGAGGGTACGACTGCACGTTCCGCTCGCGACCGATCTCGACGTCGCGCCCTCGGTAGCGCGGCGTGACGAACTGGTCGGTCGAGATGTCGATCACCTCGCGATGGCAGACGCGACCCTCGACGAGGTCCGACGCCATCGGCAGGTAGTACAGGCCATCGCCGAAGTAGTAGTGCGTGACCTGACTCTTGCGGGTGAGACTCGGATCGTGCACGGCGCTGCCGCCGTGGAACAGGTTCGCACTCCACACGATCGCCTGGCCCCGCTCGACCGTCATGGCGTGGGGCTCGTACCCGCTCGACTCCAGAATCTCGCGCACCCGTTCCTCGTATCCGCCATAGGCCTCGGCGCGCGGCTCGAGGCCGAGGTCGCTCATGCCGTACGTCGGTAGGCGATGGCTGCCGGGATAGACGACGAGCGGACCGCAGTCGGGACCGATGTCCTCCAGCGGAACCCATACGCCGCACATGAAGTGCCGCGGGACGCAGTGGAAGTGGATCGTGTCGCTGTGCGCCGCTTGCTCGGTCCCGCGCTCGAAGTTGAGCGTCTGGAAAGGGATCGGGCGGCGCTGATAGACCGCGCCGAGGAATCGCATGACCTCGGGATGCGCCGCGAGTCGAGCGACGGCTTCGGACTCGTACCAAGCCTCCGGGACACGATTGCCCTCGCGCGCATGCATCGGGGCCACGTCGCGCAGGATCTCGTCGGCGAGCGGTTCGAACGCGGCTGGGTCGAGGTCGACGACGACGTATCCGTCCTTCGCGAGCGATCCCAGCGCATCGGCATCGGAATCGCTCAGGTGCCCTGACGCGAGGAACTCATCGAGGAACGGCGAGTCGTGCGGCGGGACGTCGAGGTCGCGCAGTGATTCGTGCGACGAGCTGTGCGGGTTGGCGCTCACGGTTCGGTCGAATCTAGCAGGAAGCGCTTCGGCAGCACCGTCTCGTCGTCCTCGTACCGCGTCGTGAACGACGCCAAAGCTCCGATCGTCTACATCTCGGACGAACTGCGGGCAGTCCAGGCCTCGGGTGAGCGCTTCGCCCTCGCCCGGGTGATCGCCCTCGAATGCAACGTACGCGTGCGCAGTTCCGCCGAAGTGGTCGACGCGGACGCTGATCACGCTTCTGCACAGGCTGATCGACGTGCGTAATGTGGCGTCGCACATGGGCACACTGGTCCGCGATACGGAGTCGCACACCGGCGCACCGGTCGGTGGCGGACCGGTGTCGGGCACCGGATCGAGTCTCGATGCCGCTTCGGTGTGCGGCTCCGTATTCGTTCGAGTCCAGCGCAGACACCAAAGAGTACGAGTGAGTGATGCCTGCGCCGCCCGCTCCCGGCGGCGGTGCCGCTCCTCTCCACCACCGGTTCGATTCGACGCGCAACCTGGAATACGCCATCTTCTGGATCGACCTGCTGACCGACGCAGAGCGTTACAACGGCACTCTGATTCCAGACGAACCCAACTAGCCGAATCGATGAGACACTCGTGGACCCGGTCGCTCGACCCGGCTGCGCTCGACCGGTCGCGAGTGCCGTCGTACGTCCGCGAATGAGCGAGCAAGGACAGTGCCTGCGCCCGGTCCTCCGACCAGTTGTCGACGATGGCCCCCTCCGAGGAAGAGCCCGAGAGTCAGCCGTGAACACGTCCTCGCGCGGCCCGATCTTCATTGTATTCCTGGCTGCGGCCGCCGCCCTCGTCCTCGCCGTGCGACCGTGGAACGTCGTCGATCCCGCCCTCCATCCGGACATACCGACGGTGGCGAACACCGCCGAGTCTGAGATGGCGGGAGACGACGACTTCCGCGCTAGATTGACCTCGAAGGACGAAGGCGTGGAGCCAGGTCGAACGGCACTTTCTGCGTCCGAGGATGTCGATGTCGACGCCAACATCGAGCTGGAGGTTCGATGTCGGGTGCGCTCGGTCGGGCTGATCGCCCACGTGCGAGTCCTCGAACGAACGCGGGCCGGAGCTGCGTACATCTGCTCCACGGACGAGGACGGTCACGTCGCGATTCCGATCCAACAGGATTGGCTCGGATCGACAGTGACCCTCGAAGCGCGCGCGTCCGGCTACGAGCCTGATTCGATCGAACTTCCGATCGCCCGGGTGCTCACCGACGCTCGGCCGCAGTCGGCTCAGCTGGTTCTCCAGGCGGCCCAGTTCGCTTGGGTTCGGGTCGTCGACCCGGACGGGAATCCGCTACCGGGAGTGATCGTCGAGTGGATGGGGTTCGGGCCTTCGAATCTCTGGGCGCAGCAGCTGTCGGTCGTATCCACCACGGTCAGTGGGGAGGACGGGCTGACGTTCCATCCCGCTCATCGGGGAATGTACTGCCGCACGAACCTGAACAACCTGACGTTCGTGAACCCCGGATCCGGAGAGACGCGAGAGATCGTGCACTCGTCCCCCTGGGTCGTGCAGTTCGACGGAGAGCTGGATCCTGCGACGGACCCGCCGGTCCTGGTGGACGTGCGGGTCGGACTCGCGGCGGGGAAGCTGGGTGACGTTCCCTCGGACGACGCCGGGAGGGTCGAGCTGTTCGGGCTGGACTCGAACATGGTGCTCGACATTTCCCACTCCGCCTACACGCTCCATTCCGAGCAGTCGAATCTCGTCACGGTCCAGAGCCCGACTCGGTTCGGCTTCTCCCGTCAGTGCTTCCTCGACGGGGACGGGAACCTGCCGACCATCTCGCTCCAACGCGGCGGATTCCGGGTGATCCTGCGCTCGACAACGGAAGCGAAGATCGAGATCGAGCAGGCGATGTGCTGGGTCGAATCGACGAACGACGGACGCCCCGTCGCCGTTCGGCAGCGTCTGCTGAGTGCTTCCGACGGAGAGGTCGTCGTGCGGGCAGATCAGGTCAATGCCTCGATCAGTGACGACCTGGACCTCCTGCTCTACTGCACGGGTTACGAACCAGCCCGCATCAAGCCGGCCGACGTCCTCGCCGCACACCGCGCCGGCCGCCTCGAGGTTGCCCTTCGTCCGAGAGAAGCGGTGTCGATGCGCTGTGTGGACTCGCGCAGGAGCCCCGTCGTCGGTTCCTTCCTGGTCCGGGACTCCGACACGTGGACGCTCCTCTGGAGAGGCAAGGCCCGTCGGACCGGTCAGCTTCCCGCGATCACGCCGATCGGAAGTCGGCTCCACGTGGGCCTGGTGTGTCATGAACCGGGTGGATTCGGGAGGACCGTCGTCGAGTGGGCCGAGGTCGACCCGTCGGTCAGCGACGAGGCACGGTTCGAGTTCACCGGGGGATCGATCACGGTCTCGGGGTGTCCCGCCGAGACGACGGACCTGGTGGCGGTCGGAGCATCGGGCGCGACGTATGGCTATCGGTCGGTCGAGCCTGGACGCTTCCGATTCGAGAGCCTCCCGCCCGACCACTACTTCGTGGGGCCCCGAGCGTGCGCACTGCAGGCCGCCTACCAGTTCATGGACGACGCGTCGCACTCGATCGACTTCGTCTCCAGCGGGCCACGCGACGTCGACGTGTCCTGGCAGGAATCCTGGAGCACGACCCGATCGCTCGGTGGCTCCGCTCGGATTCGAGGTGGGAGCGGGGAACGGCGCGTGGCTCTCTTCGCGTGGTACTCCGCCCACTCGACGATTCCGACGCGCCCCGCTGGCCTCGAACGAGTCGCCCTGGACGAGCACGGAGCGTATCTGATCGAGGAGGGCGAGCCCGTCCCAGCTTGGCTCCTCGTGGGAGTGAGCAGCCACGAGCGGGCGACCGGACGGCACGGATGGCTCTTCCACACTGCGATTCGTCCGGGTGACGATTGCACCGTCGAGCTGTCGGACTTCAACGCCCCCGACGCTCGTTCGGCGGCGCCGGACGGAGTTCTCTTCACCGAGGTCGACTTCGAATCACCGTCTTCGCCGGTGACCTTCGCCTTCCGCAACGAGGAGACCGTCGCGCATCCGCCCGGACGTGACGTCGACCACCCCGCCATCCCAGTCGACATCGTCGAGGCGAAGGTCCGCACGGGCCGCCCCGACGGTCCCGCCCAAACAGTGTCGCGCTGACTTCGGGGTCAGCCCCGCCGACTCGTGTGCTAGGTCGGCGGCGACGGCGCGAACTACAACGGCTCCGTGCACTTCCTCGCTCGAGTGTTACGCGTGATCGCGTCCGTCATTGCTGCAGCGCTCGCTGACTCCGAGCCGATCGGCGAGCTCGCCTCTTCGTCGAGGTGACCGCCGATCCAACTCGCGACGCGCGCGGCAACGGCGCGATCGCGCAGGATCCGCCGGTGTCCGAGCCCCGAGGTCGTCTCGAACGCGGCGCCGAGGGCCTGTGCAACGCGGCGCCCGTGCTCGGCCGGGACCTCCCGATCGTCGACGTCGTGAAGAACGAGCATGCGGTCGCCGCCGGGGACCTCCAAGCGCTCGACGTCGAGCTCGTCGAGAGTGACGTGAAAGGTCGACTCGATCGCGCGCACGATGCTCTCGCGCGCCGGCGCGTGAAAACCGAGGAACGCGGCGTACTCGTCGATGAAGTACCCGAGGCTCGCCGGCGGTGAGATCCACGCCGCGCGCTCGGCGCCGAGGCCCTCCGCGACGGCAATCGCAGCGGCGGCCGCGCCCATCGAATGACCTACGACGCCGAACGGCGTCTCGCGCAGGGTTCGCGTCACCGCGAAGCACGCGTCCGCCATCTCGACGAGCGAGGAACTCGTCCCCGTCGACGCGCCGTGTCCGGGGCCGTCGAACGCGACGACCGAGAGGCCGCGGTCGAGAAGGGGCTGGACGAAGCAACCGAGCTGTGCGCCGCGCCCCGACCAGCCGTGGACCAAGAGCACGAGGCGCTCGCCCGTGCCCCAGCGCCACGCGCGCAGGCGCTGGCGGCCGAGGCGGACGTCGAACGGGTCGGCGGTGGTCAGCAGATCGCGCTCGGCCGCCGGAAGGCGGTGGCGGGCCGGGCGGCAGAACATCCAGCTCGCTGCGCGGGCCGCCGGTGCGGGGGCGATGCGGGCGACGTTCGTAAGTGCAAACCGCGTCGCTCGCAGAGAGAAGGGAATCGCACGAACGGTCGTGCTATTCGAAATCGGCATGAAAGCGAAGGTGGCCGAACCAGGGCTCAGTGGGCGGACGCAATGAGGCGCTCGAAGCCGTCGCGCGTGCGTCCGGGGGCGGCGGGGTCCTCGAGGAGCCGGGTGTAGAAGTGATGCGCCATCACGAGGGCGAAGAGCTCGAAGGCGAACTGACGCGGATCGACGTCAGCCCGGAAGTGCCCCTCCTCGACGCAGAGCTCGCTCGCGCGGACGAGGAAGTCGAGCAGGTCGCGTTGGATACGCACCAACGCGTCGCGGACCTCTCCCTCGCGATCGTCGTACTCCGCGGCCGCCTGCAGGAACAGGCAGCCGCCAGGGGCATCCTCCGACCAGTTCCAGGCGAGCCAGCCGTCGAGAAGAGCGCGCAGCCGCGGTTCGCCGCGCGGCTCGCCGAGCGCGGGACCGGCGACGCTCTCGGCGAACGCCCGGCGTCCATGGTCGAGGACGGCGAGCTGCAGGGCCTTCTTCGATCGGAAGTGAGCGAACAGGCCGCTCTTCGACATGCCGACGCGGTCCGCGAGGCGTCCGATGCTGAGCGCCTCCAGGCCCTCCGACGCCGCGACGTCCATGCCGGCGGTCAGGATCGCCGCACGTGTCTCATCGCCCTTGCTCATCCATCGCCAGAATAGCACATCCGTGCTATTCGTGGAAGCGATCAGCGTCGCGAGCTGTCAGCGCGCATCAGAAAGCCGCGGAGGGCCCCCGCTCAGGCTCTGACACGCGGTCGCGTTCACACCACCGGAGAGACGCGCGCCCGCCTGGGCAAGGTGCGCCGCGATCTCGCCAAGCGGTCGAACCTCAGTCCGTTCCTATGGGGAGCATCCGTGGGCGGGCTGCTCGTCGGCCTTCTGGCCGTTGCCGATGCGACGCACGACGGAGGTGGCTTCCCGAAAGGGACGTTCGGCGCCGTCATGGCCTGTCGAGGGCTCCTAGCGATCAGCGCCTATGCGGTCCGTGCGCGCTGACATGGAGCGCACACCTGCCGGGCCGCCGAAGACGACGTTCGTCGCTGACGTCCCGTCATGACGAGCATCCTCAGGCTGTCAGCGCCGTGAGTTCCGGTACGTCGAGGGCACGTCATCCCGAATGCGTGGGCACGATCGCAAGGGACCGCGATCTCCGACTAGCCGCAGGACCCCTCGACTGTGACCCCTCCCCCGGCCTCGAACCAGCCCAGCGTCTCGGGATCGACCACGAAGACGAGGAGCACATCGCCCGGTAGATCACCGACGAGGTCGCGACTGTCCTCGAAGTTGAACTGACAGAGGAAGCCGAGCGGGACGCCGTCGAGATGCGGCCACGCGGCGCCCTTGGGTAGCCACGGAGTGCCGCCAATGCGCGTCATCCTGGGGTTGGGCCCACTTCCGCGACCCCAGAAGATCAGGTCGCACGGCACGGCGGCCCCGTACTCGAGGTCGAACCTCTCACGGAGGCGCAGCCATGGAAGCAGGTCCGAGGGGCTGCCGATGTGCCAGATATCGTCCTTCGTTGCGGGATACGTGGCGCGCAGCGCGTCCACGTCGATGGTCGGATGAACCCCGCTTTCGGTGCGGAGATAGGGTGCGAGCGTCATTCCGCCAAAGCTACACGCTGCCGAAGGCTGCAGCGTCGTGATCGACCAGCGGAATCCGGTCGTGGATTCCGAGCACGAACGGGTCTTCCGGTTGACTTGGGCCGCTGACATCCCAGATATCGGGACGATTGGTGGGCAGGGGTTCGCGCGCTCGCCGAAGCCGACGCCGCCGCCCAGGGCGCAGCGCACGCTCATCGCCTGCGATTACCTGCAGGTCACCGCCGTCTCCTTTGCGAACTCAGATGCGGCTTCGAATCGTCCTCCTCATCTCAGTGATCAGCGCCGCGCTCGTTGGACTCTTCGTCGGTCTCCACGGGCCGCCCGTGCCGAAGGTCGACGTCGTCCTCCCTGCGAAGACGGAACCCGCGGCGCACGCCGATGAGCACGCCTCGCTCGTCGACGAGTCTGTCGCGTCACGGCAGTTCGAAGCCCCGGTCGCCAGCCGCCAGCAGCCGACGCTCGCAGGCGAGGTCGAGCTCGATCCCGAGGCGCTCTGGACCGGCCGGGTCACCGGGTCGCGCAGCGGAACGAACGTCGTCGTCCACCTGGAGTGGCTCTCGCCCGAGCGGTCTCGGAGGAAGGCGTCGGTGTATGACGACACCGGCACGAACTGGACGCGCGCGAAGCGACTCGCGTCGTCTCCACTCGACGCCGACGGAGTCTTCCGCGTGCCCGCCGTACGCAGTGCTCCGGCGAACTCGAAGCTCCGCCTCCGCGCCGAGGCCCCCTGGCTCGCAGACGCCGAGCAGACCTATCTCGTTGGGGAGGATTCGATCTGGCGCTGGCCGGCCGGCCAGCGCCCCGACGAGGAGCCGGTCGTGCTCCGCGGTGTCGAGGCCGGCGTCCTCGTCGTCCGGTTCGAGTGCTCGGACGGCTGGACCGAGGCCGAGCGCGCGAGTCTCGCGGGGCGACCGGTGGTCGTCCGGCGACGGAGGAACGACGCCCCCGCGACCGTCTCCTTCGAGACGTACGACACCTTCGCCCGAGCGAGCGCGGACGGGACCGTTCGATTCGAGGCCTTGCGCCCGGGCCAGTACGACTTGATCCCCGCCGCCGACACCTCCGACCCAGCAGAGTGCCTCGCACCGTTCTGGGCCGTCGCGACGGAGCCTCTCGAGGTGCGCGCGGGCGAAACCTCGAACGCTCGGGCCGAACTGCGGCGGGGAGTCTTCGTCCATGGGATCGTCCGGACGGACGACGGTGCACCGGCGCCGGGCGCAGTCGTCAGCTTCGAGAGCACGTCAAGGGGGCTGAGGTACCTCCGCAGGGTTTCTCTCGCGACTTCGGCGGACGCGGAGGGGCGCTTCGTTCAGAGCGCAGCCCGCGCCCCGCTCATTTCCATCAGCGCGAGCCTCCTCGATCACAGGACCGTGACTCTCGACGGAGATGCGCTCGTGGAGGCCCTCGCGGACCCGGACGGGATCGATCTCCGCCTCGAACGCGGGCGCACGCTCCGCGGGCGCATCGTCCACTCGGACGGGCGACCCGCGGCGGGCATAGGCGTCCAGTTCGCGCTGCCGGACGACTCGGCGCGCTTTGGGCACCTCCGCGCGGCGTCGGACGAGGATGGACGCTTCGAGATCCACGCACTCAGCGCGGGTCGGGTCGAGCTCTCGATCGCAAAGGCCGAGATCGACGGCGTCGAGTACAGCGCCCGCGCAACGGCTGTGGTGACGGAGGCCGACACCGAGCCCACCTGCACACTCGTCCTGCGCGAATCACGGACGATCCGCGGCCGCGTCGTCGATCCGGACGGCGCGCCGCTCGACGACGTCCACGTGTTCGTGGGCTCACTCGACAGGATCGGGCACCCCGCGTCATTCGCACGCCGCACGTCCACGCTGGGCGCAACGCCCCATCCCGTGGAGCCGATCGGGCCGGGTGAGGCGACGTTCGAGATCGCAGACGTCGGGGCGAATGCGATTGGAATGTGGGCGCAGATCGGCCGGCGAACGGCTGGACGTTCGTCCCCGCTCTTCGTGCTCGACGAACCGCTGAAGGCGGGCGACGTCGAGCTCGTCCTCCTGAGGGGCTCTTCGATCCGCGGTGCCGTGCTGGACGACAAGGGAGATCCGGTGCCGGGCGCCGAGGTCGAGCTGTTCGCTGCCCGTCAGCACTACGACGAGTCGCGCCGCAAGACGTCCACGGCTGAGGACGGCTCGTTCGCGTTCGGCGGAGTCGAGGACGGCGACTACCGCGTGGCAGCGAGAACGGAGTCACTTCTTGCCCGCGGGCGGGTCGATGTCGCCGTCGAGCGGCAGCGCAGCGCCCCCGAGATCGTGCGGATCGAGGTCGAATCCGGCGGGCGCGTCATGGTGAGCGTCGACTTGGACCGCGGGAGCGGGCTGCGCGTCGGGGAACCTCACCTGATCCGGGCAGACGGGACGTACGCGCGCTATCCCTCCCAGGAGGCCGGCTTCGACCGGGATGAGTGGAGTCTGGCGCCCGTCCTCGGGGGCGAGTACGTGCTCGCGGTGCCGCTGGGACCGCCCGGCGCCCGGCGGAGGTCGCCGGCGTGGGCGACGTCGACCCTCCTCCGTCCGATCGTCGTCGCTCCCGGTGAGGCGACCCGCGTCACGTTCGACGTCGAACGAGAGCTCTCGGCGACGGTCCGCGGCTCGGTCCGTGACGCGAACGGCGAGGCCCTGCGCGACTATCGGGTCGAGGTGCGTCGCGGCGACCTCGTCGTCGCGAGAGCGACGACGGACTGGGACGGCGCGTTCGAATGCTCGTTCCCCCCATCACCGGGCACGGTCGCCGAGCTGCTCGTCGGCTACCCGAAGCAGCTGCTTCGCAGCGTGGACCTTCCGCACGGGTCGTCGGTCGTCCACGAGGTGGACTGGGTCGTTCCCACCGCAAGCGTGAAGGGCACGCTCGATCAGCCGGACATCCAGCATCAGGCCGTTGGGACGACGATCGACCTGGTCCCGGCCGGCGCCGACGCGAGCCGGCACGTCCCCGAGCGGAGCATCCAGTGGATGCGCGGCTCGGGGTTTCGGTTCCAGCACGTTGCGCCCGGGACGTACACGCTCGTGGGCTGGCGCAGAGGGCCGAACGATGGGGTCCGCGGGCGTACCCAGCCCGCGACCCGACCGCAGACGATCGAGGTCCAGGAGGGCAGGGCGCTCGAGGGCGTGGTTCTCGAGCTCCTCCCGGACAGCGTCGAAGCGATCGATCGGCGCTGACGCGACGACGGCAGGAAGACGGATCCCCGTAAGCGAGGAGTCCCCTCGGTGGCGGCGACGTTCGCAGCGCGAGATCGCGCTCGTGGATTAACCTTGACCGATCGGTGTAAGTTCGCTCTCCTGCGGCCATGCGACCGGGACCGGCCAAGCACTTCGACCCCGACGAGGCCCTCGCCAGGGCGCGCGATCTCTTCTGGCGCAACGGCTACGACGGCACGGGGATCCGTGAGCTGGAGGAGGTGCTCGGCATCGGGCGCAAGAGCCTCTACGACACGTTCGGAAGCAAGCGCGAGCTCTACCTGCGCGCGATTGGCCAGTACGCCGACACGGTGATCGGACGCATCTGCGGCCGGCTCGACGCATCGGACGGGACGCCCTTCCAGAACCTCGAGCGCGCGCTGGATCGGCTCGCGCGGCATCACGGCTCGCCCGACAGCCTCGGGTGCCTGCTCGGCGTCGCGATGGGGCAGGCCGACGGCGGCGACGGAGAGCTCGCCGACGCCGTCCGCGCGCCCTTGCGCCGGCTGGAGTCCGCGTTCGAGCGCACGCTACGACGCGCCCAGAAGGCGGGCGAGATCCGCGACGACGCCCGTCCGCGCGACGTCGCGCGCAACCTCGTCGCCCTCACGCAGGGCATGGCGCTCATGGGCCGTCTCGACGACGGCGCCGCGCGCCCGCGCTCCGTCGCGCGCGCAGCCCTCGACCTGCTCCGAACCTGAGCTCGACGCCATGCAGCACCCCATCCCTTCCCGCTCTCTCACTTCCCTCGTCGCAATCGCGCTCGCTGGCGCCGGGCCGGTCGCGTGGGCGCTTCAGGACGCCGGCGCAGCCGAGTGCTACCCCGCGTCCTCCGCTCTCGAAGAGGGCCTGTCCCCGATCGTTCTCGCAGACCTCGACGAGCTCGTGCAGTCGTTCGTCGACGAGGGCGAGGTCGTCGGCGCCGAGCTGCTCGTCGTCAAGAACGGCCGCACCGTCCTGCACGGCGCGTACGGCTGGCGCGACCGCGAGGCCGAGGTGCCGATGGAGACGGGCAGCGTGTTCTGCGTCCGATCGATGACGAAACCGCTCGCCGGAACGGCCCTGTCGATGCTCCTCGACGAGCGTGCGCTCGACCTCGACGACCCGGTCGCGAAGTACCTGCCGTCGTTCGACGTCGATGGGAAGCGCGACATCACGGTCGAGCAGGTCCTGACGCACACGAGTGGCCTTCCGATGTCGCTGCTGATCGGCCGCGACCTGTCGACGCTCGAAGGCATCCAGGAGGTCGCCGCGCTCGGGGCGGAGGCCGAGCTCGTGTTCCCGCCCGGCGAGGGCTTTCACTACAGCGACCAGGGCGCGGACACGATCACCGCGCTCGTCGAGGTGGTGTCGGGGATGCCCGCGGCAGAGTTCGTCGAGACGCGGATCCTCGAGCCGCTCGGCATGGACGAGAGCGCGTGCGTCCTCTCCCCCGACCATCCGCTGCGGGCGCGGGCGTGCAGCAAGTACACCGGCTCGCCCGGCGAGTGGAAGCGGTACTGGAAGACGGACGACGCGCCGCTCTTCCCCTTCTTTCTCGGCAGGCGAGCCCGTGTACTTGCTGCACGCCCGCGCCCGCAGCGGATGGTCGGGGGAGAGGACGCACGCGCT
>JBCCSK010000010.1:0-36958 GCA_039200205.1 Planctomycetota bacterium | reverse complement strand
CTCCTCCTCGTCGTCGTCGTCTACGTCGCGTTCCGGGCCTGGGTTCTCGCGACCGCGTTCGACGCTGTCGCGATCCCCGTCTACGAGGTGCCCAACATGGGCAACCAGGCGTGGTTCCTCGCCGAGGGGCGAGCGGTCGTGCCGTGGCACTACTTCTACGACAACGCCGGTGGGCAGATCCTGACCGGAGTCCTCGCGGCGCCGTTCTACGCGCTCCTCGGGCCCACCTACCTCTCGCTGAAGCTGGTCCCGTTCCTGCTCGGGATCGGGCTCCTCGGCCTGGTCTGGCGCTTCCTCGATCGGAACGTCGGGCGCACGGCGGCGATCGTCGGCGCGTTCGCGTTCGCGCTGGCCCCGCCGACGCTCTCGAAGTACTCGCTGCTCGCCAAGGGAAACCACTTCGAGGGGCTGTTCTTCCTGTTCCTGCCCGTCGTCCTCGCGTTCGAGGGGCATGGGCGCGCTCGGCCGCAGCGCTGGATGGCGTCGGCCGGCCTCGCCGCCGGCTTCGCCGTCGTCGTCTACTTCGGATCGCTGCTGACGATCGCCCTGCTCGGACCGGCGCTGGCTCGTCTCCGCGGCCTGCGGCAGCTCGCGTCCGATCTCGTCTGGATCGTGCCCGGGTTCATCGTCGGCGTCGCGCCGCTCGCCGTCCTGCACCGGGCCACGGACGGACAGGCCGGCCACTTCGCTCAACGCTTCACGACGCCCGATCCGAGGCTCGACGCCGGGGGTATGTGGGCCGAGGCCCGCTCCCTCGTCGTCGACACGCTGCCGCGCGGCGCGTGCTACGAGGACCTCGGCCCCGTTCCTGCGTCCGTCGGCGAGTGGCTCCTGCTCGGCGTCATCGCCGCGTCGTGGATCGTCCTCGTCGTCACGATCGCCCGCGGGGTGCGGCGCAGGGACGAGGCCTCGGCGCGCCTCGGCGCCGCCGCCATCCTGGAGGCAGGCTACCTGCCGCTCGTGCTCGGCGTGATCGCGGTCGGCGTCCTCAAGATCACCCGCATGGGTCCGCCGGTCGAGATCGGCGGCGTGCGCTACCTGGTGTCGTTCTACTTCTACGCGCTGCTCGCGAGCGCGACCGCGGCGGGTGCGCTCGATCGCATGGGCGCTCGCCGCGCGCGAACGGCGCTCGCGGCGGCGCTAGCGGGCACCGTCCTCTTCGTGCTTCCGATCGGGAGCCTCGCGTTCGAGCGCTCCATGGACGCCGTCCGCTATCCCGGGACGTTCCTGCGGAACCTCGGCGGCACGCTGCAGCGCGGTTCGATCGTCGACCCCGAGACGGGACGCAGGACGCTCGACGCAGAAGAGATCGTGACCGTCGCCGGGAGCTTCGAGGGACGAGACCGGCGCGACGTGCTCTTCAGCGCCGGCAACTCCATCGCCTACGCGGCGGTCATCCCCGACATCGATCCGGAGACGCGGCGCATGACCCAGCGCCCGCTGGACCTGGACGCGGTTCTCGCGCCGTACCCGGATTCGGCTCGCCCCGACCTCGCGCGCGGCGTCGGCGCCCACCTGCGCCCGCGGATCCCGAACGGGCCGGACGTGCCGGAGCCCCTACGCGGCTGGCTGACGAATGCCCTCGGCCACCCCGTGTACGGAGAGTCCGTCGCGGAGGGTCTTGGGATGTCGCTGGAGTACCCGCTGCGCCGCACCTACGACGCCGAGGTCGCGCGCACCGAGCGGGTGCTGCGCGAGGTGCCCGCGGAGCTGCGTCCCGCCGTTCGACGCGGCCAGGGCATCGACCTCGGGACGCGGCTTCGGATCGGCCTGCACGGCGCGCGGGATCGGATCCGAACGACGCTCGCCGGCGTCGTCGACACCGGCGAGAGAGACGTCCTGAGGACGGCGATCGAGTCCGAGGCCGGCGGACCGATCAGCGCTCGCTGAGCGGGACGTACGACCGCTCGCGGTGCCCGGTGTATATCTGCGCCGGGCGGAAGAGCTTGTTGTCCTCGTGCTGCTCGAGCCAGTGGGCGCAGTAGCCCGCGACCCGCGCCATTGCGAAGATCGGCGTGAAGACGTCGGGCTGGAGCCCGAGCTTCTCGTAGACGAGCCCGCTGAAGAAGTCGACGTTCGGGTAGATGCCGCGCTCCCCGAGCTTCTCGGTCACCACCTGCTCCAGCTTCAGCGCGAGGTCGAACTTCGGCGTCGTCCCGAGCTCGGCGAAGAGCTGCGTCGCGAGCGTCTGGAGGTTCTTGGCGCGCGGGTCCTTCGTCTTGTAGACGCGGTGCCCGAAGCCCATCACCTTCTCCTTCGCGGCCGCCTTCTTCTCGTACCAGGCCTCGACGTTGCCGACGCCGTCGATCGAGCCGAGCTGCTTCAGCACGCGCTCGTTGGCACCGCCGTGGAGCGGGCCGAAGAGGGCGCCGACCGCGGCGCTGCACGACGTGTAGGCGTCGGTCTCGGTCGAGGCGACGACGCGGCACGCGAACGTCGATGCGTTCATCGTGTGCTCGGCGTGCAGGATCAGCGCGCAGTCGAGCGTCCGGACCGCGATGTCCGCGGGCTCTTCACCGTCGAGACACCAGAGGAAGTTCGCGGCCTGGGAGAGTTCGGCCCGCGGCTCGACGAACTCCTTGCCCGCTCGCACCCGCTCGAACAGCGCGACGAGCACGGGCGTCACGGCGATCACGCGCCGCGCCGCTTCGTCCTTCGACGCCTCGTCCTTCAGGTCGACCTTCGAGCTCACCATCCCCAGCGCGGCGAGCGCCGCCTGGAGCGCCTGCATGGGGTGTCCCGTCCGCGGGAACGACTGCACCGTGCGAACGAGGTCCTCCGGAATGCTGCGCAGGCGCCCGAGGTCGGCCTTGAACGCCTCGAGCTCGGCGGCGGACGGCAGCTCCCCGTACAGGAGCAGCCACGCGACCTCCTCGAAGGTGCTGTGGGCCGAGAGGTCCTCGATCGGGTACCCCCGGTACTCCAGGACGCCCGCTTGGCCGTCGATGAAGCTGACCGAGGACTCCGCGGCGGGAATGCCGGCGAGACCGGGGACGAGTTCGGGGGATGACACGACGCTGCTCCGTGGCTGGGGTCGGCGGGTTCGGGCGGGGAAGGAGAGGATCGGCGGGATCAGGCCCGACGCAGGAGGTATTCGACCAGAAGACGCGCTCCGACGCCGGTTCCCGTCGCGCCTCCGACCCAGTCGCGGTCGCGGGTCTTCCAGGCGCTTCCGGCAATATCGAGGTGGACCCAGTCGGGCCCCTCTCCGACGAAGTGGCTCAGGAACGCCGCGCCCTGGCTCGGGCCGGCGCCGAGCGTCGGCGGGCCGATGTTGCGGAGGTCGGCAGAAACGCCCTTCATGGCCTCCTTGTGCGATTCGAGGAGCGGCAGGGGCCAGACCTCCTCGCCGGTGGCGTGCCCGGCTTCGACGAGGGCGTCGCGCAGGTCGTCGGAGGTCGAGAACATCCCCGACACCTCGTGCCCGAGGCCGACGATGACGGCGCCGGTGAGCGTCGCGAGGTCGATGATGGTGTCCGGCTTGACCTTGGTGTCGACGTAGGTGAGCGCGTCCGCGAGGATCAGGCGACCCTCCGCGTCCGTGTTCAGGATCTCGACGGTCGTGCCGCTCATCCCGCGGTGGACGTCGCCGGGCTTGGTCGCATTGCCGTCGATCAGGTTCTCCGACGAGGGGACCACTCCGTGCACCTCGAAGGGCACGTCGACGCCGGAGGCGAGGGCGTGGAGCGCCCCGAGGACGGCGGCGCCGCCGGACATGTCGAAGCGCATCTCGTCCATGCCGGGGGGCGGCTTGAGCGAGTACCCGCCGGCGTCGAACGTGAGCCCCTTGCCCACGAACGCGATCCGCCCCCTCGACTTGCCCTTCGGACGGTAGGTGAGGTGGATGAGCTTCGCAGGCTCGGTCGAGCCCGCCGAGACCCCGAGGAGGAGTCCCATGCCCATCTTCTTCATCGCCGCTTCGTCGATGATCTTGGCGGTCACGCGCTCGCTCTTCGACGCGATCGACCGCGCCGCCTTCGCGAGGGCCGTCGGCGTGATGACGTTGCCCGCTCCGTTCTGGAGGTCGCGCGTGAACGCGCTCGCTGCGGCCAGCTGCTCGCCGAGCTTGCCCCCCTTGCGGAACGGGGCGCCGGGACCCGCGACGACGACCGTCGAGAGCTCACGCTTCTCCGGCTTGCTCTTCGAGTCCGTGTAGCGGTACGCGCCGAGGAGGACGCCCTCGACCGCCGCGCGTCCGGCGATCTCGGCGCCGCCCGCGCCCTCGCACGCGTCGGGCCCGACCTCGATGTGAACGGTCTTCACCTTGCGCGAGAGGGCCGCCTTCACGGCGACCGCAGCCGCGCGGCGAAGCGCTTCGGCGTCGAGTGCGTCGGCCTCGCCGAGCCCGACGAGCAGCACTTCCTTCGCAGGGCCGCCGGTCGCGAACGTCGACCGCGTCGCGCGCGGCCCTGCCTCGTAGCCCGCGAGCGCGGTGTCCGGCACCTCGACGCCTGCGGGGAGGTCGACGTCCTCACCTTCGAGGGCGAGGACGACGAGTAGGTCCGTGCGCGCCGGTTTGCCGGCGTCCTTGAGCGTGAGCTTCATCCGGTGCGGTGCGTGGCGCGGAGCGCCGCTCGATTCACATGCCGAGGTACTTCGGTCCGCCCCCACCCTCGGGGACCACCCATTCGATGTTCTCGTACGGATCCATGATGTCGCACGTCTTGCAGTGGACGCAGTTCGACGCGTTGATCACCACGGCCTCCGTTCCCTTCGGCCACTCGTAGACCGCCGCGGGGCAGAAGTGCTGGCAGGGGTTGCCGTACTCATCCGTGCAGCGCTCGACGCAGATCGACGGATCCGGGACCAGGAGGTGGGCCGGCTGGTCCTCCTCGTGGATCGTGCCCGACAGGTAGACGTCGGTCAGCTTGTCCATCGAGTCCGCGTCGTTGTACGACGGCTTCTGGAGCTTCGATGCCGAGACGGGCGCCATCGACTCGTGGTCGCTGTGGCCGGGGCGACGCGCGACCATCCCACGTCCGCCCGTGACCATCTGCAGACCGAAGTCGACGGTTCCGCCGACGATGCCCTTCGAGAAGGCCTGGCGGTAGTTCCTGTACCTGTAGAGCTCGTCCTTCGCCCAGGAGCCCTCGTAGGCCTCCTGGTAGCCGCGCAGCGTCGCGGCGGTCGAGTCGCCGGAAGCGAGGGCCTTGGCGATCGTCTCGGCGGCGAGCATGCCCGACTTGATCGCCAGGTGGATGCCCTTGAGGGTCGCCGCGTTGAGGAAGCCGCCGGTGTCGCCGACGAAGACGAAGCCGTCGCCGTAGAGGCGCGGCTGCGAGAAGTAGCCGCCCTCGGGGACGCACTTCGCGCCGTAGTTGATCGGCTTGCCGCCCTCCAGCAGCTTCGCGATGCGCGGGTGCTGCTTCCAGCGCACGAAGAGCGCGTGGGGATCGAGCTTGGCGTCGGGGTGATCGAGCCCGACGACGAACCCGATCGAGACCTTGTCCTCGGCGATGCCGTAGATCCACGAGCCGCCGTAGCTCGACATGTCGAGCGGGTAGCCGCCGGTGTGGATCACCTTGCCGTGGAGTTCGGCTCCGACCTCGGGGCGGACCTCCCAGATCTCCTTGATGCCGGTGCCGTAGGTCTGGGGGTTGCGCCCGTCCATGACGTCGAGGCGCCGGAACAGGTCTTTGGCAAGGTTGCCGCGCACGCCCTCGGCGAACACCGTGACGTCGGCCGAGACGTCCATCCCGGGCTCGAACGTCGCCTTCTGCGTTCCGTCCTTCGCGATCCCGCTGTCGCGGGTCTGGACGCCGACGACGCGATCGGAGTCCCCGTCGAAGCGCGTCGCGGCGACCGGGAACCCCGCGTAGATCTCGACCCCGAGTTCCTCCGCCTGTCCGGCCATCCACTTCACGACCTCGTTCAGCGAGACCATGTAGTTGCCGTGGTTCCGCAGCGGCGGCGGGCAGAGGAGCCCCTTGAGCGCGGTGTGTTTCCCGCTCGGCCGCAGGAACTCCGCCCAGTCGTCCTTGATCTCGGACTGGATCGGGAAGCCGCGCTCCTTCCAGTCGGTGAACAGCTCGGCGATACCCTTCGGGTTCATCACCGCGCCCGACAGGGTGTGGTGGCCGATCTCCTCCGCCTTGTCGAGGACGAGGACGGTTCGCTCCTCGTCACCGGCCTCCTTCAGGAGACGCGTGAGGTGGATCGCGCAAGCGAGCCCCGCGGGCCCGGCGCCGACGATACAGACGTCGACAGGAAGCTCCTCACGTTCGACGCCTTCGAGATTGAGGGACGTGGTCCTGGACTTCATGAATCGGCGATCGAAGGAGGCGCGGCGCAGCGCCGCGCTCTCGCGGGGCCCACCTCCAGCGGGACTCGCGCCGCGCGCTCGATCCCGCAGCAGGCGCAGAAGTATACGGATTCGCCGGTCAGGATCGGTCCCCGATCCAGTGGTGCCCGTCGGCGTAGACCTCCTTCTTCCACACCGGCAGCCTCTCCTTCAGCGTGTCGATGAGGAACCGCGCGGCGAGGAACGCCGCGTCGCGGTGCGGGCTGGCGACAGCGATGACCACCGACGGGTCGCCGACCCCGACGACGCCTGTGCGGTGGACGCAGAGCATGCGGAGCGTCCGGTCCTGTTCGACCTCGTCGGTCGGGCCGAAGCGCTCGACGCACTCCGCGAAGATCCGCCGCATCTCCGGGCCCCCCATCTCCTCGAACGCCTCGTAGTCGAGTCGATCGACCGACTTGCCGCGGTTCGTGTCGCGCGTCTGCCCGGTGAAGAGCACGACGGCGCCGCACGTCGGGTGCGACACGCGCCGCTGGAGTTCGCCGGGATCGATCGGACCGGATGCGAGCTCGAACACGCCGCGCTCCAGCGGGTCGCCTTCGGGCACACCGCCGCTCACGGGCGGCAGGAATGCGACGTCGTCGCCGGGCTCGATGCGCCGATCTCCGCCGACGTACTCGGTGCCGACGACGCCGGCGACGGAGCCGAGGTCGCCGAGTGCGGGGTGCTGGATCGCCGCCAGCTCCTTCAGGTCGGCGATCGTCGTCCCGGGGGGCACGTCGTCGACGACGATACTCTCCGCGCCGACGCGCTCTCGCAGCGATGCGAAGAGGCGCACCTCGACGCGCAGCGATCCTGAGTCCATCGCGACCGTGGAGCGTTCGTCAGAAGGGCGTGTCGTCGTCGCCGAGGAACGCGGCGCCCGTGTCGCCGCCTCCGCCGCCGCCCCAGGTCGACGATCCACCGCCGCCGTCGCCGCCGCCCGAGTTCGCCGCGGCGCCGTAGCCGCCGTCGCCGTAGCCGCCTGCACCGGCGCTCGCCCGCTGCGAACCGCCGCCGAAGCCGCCCTCGGATCCGCCGCCCTCGCGGCCTCCGCTCACGAACTCCCAGTTGTTGGCGACGACGTAGAGCTTCGAGCGCTTCTGCCCGGACTCCTTGTCCTCCCACTGGTCGAAGCGCAGCTCGCCCTCGAAGAACGCCGCGGCGCCCTTCTTGTGGTACTTCTCGAACGCCTCGCCGCGCCGACCGAAGATCGTCACGTCGACGAACGTCGGCTCCTCGCGCCACTGGTCGGTCTGCTGGTCCTTGACCCGCCGATTGACCGCGACGCCGACCTTGCAGACGGCCATGTCGCTCTGCGTGTAGCGCAGCTCGGGGTCGCGGGTCAGGTTCCCCATCAGGATGACCTTGTTGAAGGACGCCATATGTGTGCCTGGATTCGGGGCGGCGAAGCGAGCCGCCGGTCGCGCGGACGACGATCGGTCCCGAGTGAAGGGTCGATCACGCCCTCGGGGTCGGGACGGATGCGGTGGGAGATAGAGCCGCCTGCGCGGCCCGAATCGACAGTGTAGCGAAGGAGCGCCCGTGCTCGGAGGCCTCGGGAGCTCTACCATCGGGAGATCCACTGCGACCCCCAGCATGACCCAACCCTCTCCCAACGCCGCGAACGGACCCGCCGAGGGATCCGGTCAGGACCGGCGCAGGCATCGCCGCGCGCGCCTCGACGTGCCGATCACCGTCCTCCTCGACGACGGAGCCCACGAAGCGAAGATCCGCGACGTCAGCCGCGGCGGCGTGTGCTTCTTCCTCGACCGACCGGTCCCGGAGATGACGGCGCTGAAGATCGAGTTCGATCTGCCGATCGAGCCCGGCGTGCGCCGCATCACCGGCTCGGGAGCGGTCGTGCGCTGCGAGCGCATCAGCCGCACGCTCGAGCACTACGAGATCGCCGTCTTCGTCCAGGACATGGCGTCCCCGGATCGCGACACGATCGAGCAGTTCGTGGCCGCGCTCAGGAACTGACGCGAGACCGTCAGGGCTCCACCGACAAGACTCGCGGCGTCCCGTCGAGGTCGTCGTGGAGCTGCGCCGTTCGAACGCCCTCCGCGCCCTTCGCGCCCTCGAGGACGCGCCTCCCCTGGCGATGCCCGAGCTCGACGAGCAGGAGCCCGCCGGCCCCGACGAGAGCGGGCAGGCACTCCACGAGCGAACGCACCCAGAAGTCCGCGTCCGCAGGCGGCGCATAGAGGGCGAGCGCCGGCTCGTGCTCGCGCACCTCGGGCTCGAGGGACTCCGCTTCGCTCGGCTCGACGTACGGAGGGTTCGAGACGACGAGGTCGAACGGACCGTCGGTGCCGGCGAGTGCCTGCGCAACCTCCAGGCCGTCGCCGACGTGCCAGCGGACGTCGGCCTCGAGCGTCGAGGCGTTGCGGCGCGCCCACTCGAGCGCGTCCTCCGACAGGTCGACGGCTTCGACGCGGGCGCCCTCCAGCTCGAGGGCGAGGGTGATCGCGAGACAGCCCGAGCCCGTGCCGATGTCGAGGACGCGAGGCGAGGACGCGCGGCCGCGGGCCCACTCACGCGCGAGGTCGACGACGAGCTCGGTCTCCGGACGCGGGACGAGCACGCCCGGCCCCACGGCGAACGAACGCCCGTAGAACTCGCGCTCGCCGACGATGTAGGCCGTCGGCTCGCGGCGGCCGCGGCGCACGAGAAGGTCCCGCGCGCGGTCGACCTCCTTCGCGTGGATCGGCTGGTCGAGCCGCATGAACAGCCCGAGCCGGTCGAGGCCGAGGGCGTGCGCGACCAGCAGCTCCGACTCGAGCCGCGCCTCGCCGAGGCCCTTGCGATCGAGGAACGCGCGGGCCAGTCCGAGCATCTCGCGCGCCGTACGCGGTACGGGCGGACGGCCCGTGCGGCCATCGGCGGACGCGTCGCGGCTCAAGTCGACGGAGCCCGGTTCAGGAGCGGCGGGCGGAGCGCTCCGCGCGTCGCCGCTCGCGGTCCTCCGCCTTCTTTCGGTCGCCCTCTTCCTTGGCGACCTTCATGGTCACGTACATGGTGTACATCGCCATGATCCCGCCGGCTGCGACGATGAGCGATCCCAGGACGCCGACGATCGCGAGCGGGAAGTCGCCGATCGCCGCAGCGCCCCGAAGGACGGCCAGGGCACCGGCGATCGCCGGGCCGAGGAACATGAGCGGGAAGATCGGATTGAACCGCGCGCCGTACTCGTACGCGTGGATGTGCGCGAAGGTCGCGAGTCCGAGGAACAGCGTCGCGTGCTCGAGGGCGGCCGGGATGCTGTAGCGGTTCCTCACGCCCTCTGCCTCGGGGTCGACGGCGAATCCGAGGAACTCGCCGGTCTCCCCCATGAAGTACGACTTGCCCATGAAGGCGACGACGATCGCGGCGATGAAGAAGACGAGCGAAGCGCCCGTCGCCGCCATCGGGTTGGCGTTCGCGAGCGCCTTCGAGATGCCGTTCGCCTTGGCGCCGAACCGTGCGTTCGCGCCGTCGTAGAGCAGCCAGCCTGCGACCAGGGTCAGGACGACGCCTGCGATCCACATGCTCCAGGGCATGTTCCCCTCGGTCCTGATCGCCGTCATCCACGGGAAGAGAGCGCCGATGATCAGGACGACGCTCGAGTTCTTGAGCAGGCGCGGGGCCTCCTCGAGCTCGCGGCGCGGCGGCTGCCCGCCGCTCGCGCCCGCATCCGCGCGGCCTCGTCGGGATCCTCTCGGGCCTTCGGCCGTCGTGCCTTTGGCGTCGCCTTCGGGGGTCTCGGACTCGTCGCTCATGGGGGGGATCTGGGTCTCGCGCCGCCCATCGGCGGCAGGGGAAGCGATTTGGGAGGAGATCGAGAACGAAGAGGATGCGGCGGCGTTCAGAGATTCGCCAGCCGCGTTCGCCGGTCCTTGTCCTCGAGGGCCTGGTGGAGCGGCTCCAGGCGCCCCTCGATGATCCCGTCGAGGCCGAAGTTCTTGCGCTCAGAATCCTCGAGACGGTGGTCGGTCACGCGGTTCTGCGGGAAGTTGTAGGTCCGGACACGCGCGTTCCGGTCCCCCGTGCCGACGAGGGAGCGCCGCGCCTCCGAACGCTCGGCGGCGATGCGCTCCTGCTCGGCCTCCAGCAGCCGGCTCCGGAGGATCCGCATCGCACGCGCACGGTTCTTGGACTGGCTCCGCTCGTCCTGGCAGACGACGACGATCCCGGTCGGCTCGTGCGTGATCCGGACCGCCGACTCGACCTTGTTCACGTGCTGGCCGCCCGCGCCGCCGGCGCGCATCGTGTCGATCTTGAGGTCGGTCTCGTCGATGTCGATCTCGGCCGCTTCGGCCTCGGGGAGGACGGCGACCGTGGCGGCCGATGTGTGGATCCGGCCCTGGGTCTCGGTCGCGGGGACGCGCTGGACGCGGTGCCCGCCCGACTCGAAGCGCAGGGAGCGCCACGCGTTCGCGCCGGAGACGCCGAACACGATCTCCTTGAAGCCGCCGACCTCCGTCGGACTCTCCCCGAGTCGCTCCAGCTTCAGCTTGCTCGTTTCGCAAAAGCGCGAGTACATGCGGAACAGGTCCGCGGCGAACAGCGTCGCCTCGTCTCCGCCCGTCCCGGCGCGGATCTCGACGATGACGCGCGTGCGATCGTCGGCGGGGTCAGCGATCAGCGCGAGCTTGACGGCTTCGTCGAGCTGGACCTCTTCGTGCTCGAGGGCCTCGAGGTCTTCGCGCGCAAGTGCGACGAGATCCTCGTCGCCGCCGTCCGCGAGAATGGCCTCCGCCTCCTCACGACGGGCCTGGAGCGCGACGATCTCGCGGTACATCTCCGACGACCGCTCGAGGGCGCCGCGCTCCCGGAGAAGACCGGCGAGCTGCTTCCCGCCTCCCGCGACCTCGGGGTCGGCGAGCTGCTCGGTGATCGCGTCGAACCGCTCGGCTCGCTCCCGCAGCTTCTCGACGAGGGTGAGGTCGAACCGCAAGACGATCGCCGGTCGCCGCATGCGTCCGCGCACCCCGCGGCCCCCTGGACCGCAGGACGCGGAGCGCTGCGATCACTTCTTGTTCTTCTTCGCGAACTTCCGCTTGAAGCGGTCCACGCGCCCTGCGGCGTCCACGAACTTCTGGTTCCCCGTGTAGAACGGGTGACACACGCTGCAGATCTCGATCTTGAGCTCAGGCACGGTGGCTCGGGTCTCGAACTCGTTGCCGCAGCCGCAGTGGACCTTGCAGGTGACGTACTTGGGGTGGATGTCGACTTTCATCTTTGCGTCCGTTGTGGGCCTCCGTCGTTGCAGAGGCGCCCGGATTTCGAGCCGCAGAGTCTAGTCCAAGCTGGCGCCGAGTCCACCCGCTGCGGTCACGAACCGCGGTCAGCTCCCGTTGAGCAGCGCGAGCGTGCGCTCGACGGGGAGGCCGACGACGTTGTCGAAGCCCCCGCCCTCGAGGCCCTCTACGAACCGGTCGGCGGTCTCCTGGATCGCGTACGCGCCCGCCTTCCCCCTCCATTCGCCGCTCGCGACGTAGGCCTCGATCTCATCGGGAGCGATCGGGCGCATCGTGACCCAGGTCGTCTCGTGGTCCGCTCGCTCCTCGCCCGTGCCGGCATCCACGACGGCGACGCCGGTGATGACCCGGTGCCGTGTTCCGGACAGCGCCTCGAGCATGGCGCGCGCCTCGGCGGCGTCCGCGGCCTTCTCCAAATAGCGGCGAGCGGCTTCTCCGTCCTCGCCCAGGACGACGAGCGTGTCCGAGCCGATCACGACCTCGCCCGGGACCCCACGCCGCGAGGCGACGGCGCGCGCCTTCCGCAGGGCCAGGTCCTCGGCCGCAGCGCCGGCCGTGAGCGAGGCGTCGATCGTCTCGTCGACGTCCGCGGGCTCGATCTCGAAGGAGAGTCCCGCCTCCTCGAGAAGGCGGTGCCGACGCGGCGAGGCGGACGCGAGCACGAGGGAGCGCCCGCGGTCGAGCGGTGACACGCCCCCCATCGCTCAGCGACGTCGGGCGACCGCCTTCTTCTTCGACGCCTTCTTCTTGGCTGCCTTCTTCGCGGCCGGCTTCTTGGCGCTCGCCTTCTTGGTCGTCGGCTTCTTCGCCGCGGCCTTCTTCGTGGGAGCCTTCTTCGCGGGCGCCTTCTTCGCGGGAGCCTTCTTCGCGGGGGCCTTCTTCGCGGGGGCCTTCTTCGCGACAGCCTTCTTCCCGGTGGCCTTCTTGGGCGCCGCCTTCTTCTTGGAGGCTGCGGCCTTCTTCGACGTCGCCGCCTTGCGCGAACCGGTCGCCGAAGCGGCCTTCTTGCGCGTCGCTGCCTTCTTGACCTTCTTGGCGGCCTTCTTCTTGGCCGCGGCCTTCCTCTCGGCCTCCTTGCGCTTCTTCTCCGCGGCGGCCGCCTTCGCCTTCGCGGCAGCGAGCTTCTTCTCCTCGGCGAGGCGCTTGCGCTCGAGCTCTCGAGCGCGCTTCTTGGCCTCGGCCTCGGCCTTCTTGCGCTCGCGCTCCTCCTCTTTGCGGCGGCGCTCTTCCTCTCGCACGCGCGCCGCCTCGGCCTTGGCGATCGCCGCGGTCCGCTCCTTGTACGTCTTCTGGCCGTAGGGCGTCTCGCGCAGCGCCGCGACCGTCATGTAGATCGGCTCGTCCTCGTCGTCCCAGCGCTCGAGCACCTCGTGGATGGCGAGCGAAAAGGGCAGGACCTGGTCCTCCTTGAGGAGACCCTCGATCGCCGTCCGGGCCTTCTTGAGCGACGACGTTCGCCCGATCATGCCGAGCCGATCGAGCAGGCGGACCAGCGGGAGATGGACCGGAATCTGCCCGTCGTTGGCGAGCACCATCAGGTACGCGGCGCCCGGCAGCCCCAGGACGGAGAGGCTGACCGCCGTCTTCGCTGCGGTCTGCTCGTCCTCGCGCAGCTCCTCCAGATCGAGGTGGTGCGTCTGCTGGAAGACGTCCTGGAGGTACTCCTTGAGCGACATCGCCGCCTCGCGGCGGTCCCTCAGAAGCGCGACGCCCTTCTTCCGGCTGCTGGTCCGCAGGCTCTGCGCGATCTCCTGGGACTGCGAGACGCGGACCTCGTTCCAGTCCTCGTACGAGGCC
Organism: Planctomycetota bacterium; assembly: GCA_039200205.1. GTDB lineage: Bacteria > Planctomycetota > UBA1135 > UBA1135 > Saltatorellus. The sequence goes on along the minus strand of JBCCSK010000010.1, from coordinate 23,638 downwards.
TTGAGGGCCTTGACCGACGCCTCGGCCTGCGTCTGCGTCATGTGACGCATCAGCACGAGGACGGCGCCCTGCTCGAGGAGGTTGGCGCCCTCCAGCGGCGACTTCGGGACGGGATTGCGCAGCTCGACCTCCTTGATGAGGCGAGCGACGAGGTCGGTCTTCTTGCTCACGGCGCGGTGCGGTCGGGCGGTGCGGGGGGTCGGGTCCGGGGGGTGGAAGCACCCTTCGCCAATGGAGAAGGGACCGCGCCGGCGTCGTCCGGGCGGTCCGCAGCGTCAGGCCGGCAATCGGGGCCAGGGGGCCGCGATTGCGTGCAGGCGAGGATCACTCCTCGCCGGACTCCTCGGAGGCGGCGGCAGCGCGCTTCGCAGCGACGCGCTCGTTCCGGCGCGCGGTCTTGCGGTCGGCGCGCCCCGCCTTCGCGGCGACGCGACGGGTCCGCTTCGCGGTCGTGGTCTTGCGCCCGGGGCGCTTGCGGGGCTTCGACTGCAGGGCGAGGGCGTGGTCGCCCACGTAGACGCCCTGACGCTTGAAGATCGAACGGACCGTCTCGCTCGGAAGCGCGCCGGCGCCGAGCCAGTGCTGCGCACGCTCGACGTCGAGCTTGATCTGACGCTCCTTGTCTCCGGCGATCGGGTCGTAGAGACCGATCGTCTCCAGGACGCGCCCGTCGCGCGGCCAGCGCGAGTCGGCGACGGAGATGCGGTAGCAGGGCCGGTTGCGGCGACCCGTGCGCTTCATGCGAATGACGACGGCCATGGGCGGGACATTGCGGCGCGCGGTGCGCCGGGCGGACTTGGAGGAGGTGTCTGAGGTTGTGCTGACGCTGAGACGCTCGCCCCGTCGATCCCGGGCGGCGGGGCGCAGGGCGACGGCGCCCGCGAGTGGACGCGAGCGAGCGATGAAAAAGGACCGGGAGGAGCACCTCGAAGGAGGGCGGGAGGCGCCGGGATCGGCGGGGGCGGGTGCCGATCGACCGGCGGGAGGCGCTCCTCCCGAAATCCAGGGCGACGAGCACACCCGAGCCCGGGGCGCCTGTCCAGCGCGCGGTGGGGAATTTTGGCCTCCCAGGGACCCCCGACGGCTCGATCAGCGCTTCTTCCGGTTCTTTCGGCGCTGCTTCGCCTTCTGCTTCTCCTTCTTCCGATCGCGCGTCTTCGGGGCGGATCGGGTGGACGAGCTGCCCATCGGGCGGGGCCCAGCGAGAGGGTTCCCGCCGAGGGGGTTCTGGGCGAAGGCGTCGCCGAGGTCCGGCATGCCTGCGCCGCCGCCCCCGCCGCCCATCAGGCCGCTCAGACCGCCGAGGAGTCCGCCGCCCTTGCCGGCGCTCGGGTCGACCATCTCGCCCGTCGGGGACATGCCCGCGAGCGCCTCGCGCTTGCCCTTGCCGCCGAGCATCGAGCCGAGCCCCATCTTGTTGAGCTGCTTCATCATCTTGCGCATCTCCTTGAAGCGCTTCAGCAGCTCGTTGACGGCGCCGATGTCTTGGCCCGCGCCGCGCGCCACGCGGCGCCGACGGCTCATGTCGAGGATCTCCGGCTCTAGCCGTTCGCGCGGCGTCATCGACGTGAACAGCGCCTCCAGGCGGTTCATTTGCCTGTCGTCGATGTCGAGGTTCTTCGCCGCCTCGCCCATCCCCGGCATCATTCCGAGGACCTTCTTCATCGGGCCCATCTTCCTCACCATCCGGAACATGCCGAGCATGTCCTCGAGGGTGAAGGAGCCCATGATCATCTTCTCGTAGGCGGCCTGTGCCTCGTCCTCGTCGATGCGCTCCTGCGCAGCCTCGACGAGGCCGACCACGTCCCCCATCCCGAGGATCCGGCCCGCCATCCGCTCGGCCACGAAGGGGTCGAGGTCGTCGACCTTCTCGCCCGTGCCGAGGAACAGGATCGGCGCGCCGGTGATCTCCTTCAGGCTGACCGCGGCGCCGCCGCGGGCGTCGCCGTCCATCTTGGTCAGAATCACGCCCGTGAGCTCCAGGCGCTCGTGGAAGGCCTTCGCCGACTGGACCGCGTCCTGACCGGTCATCGCGTCGACGACCAGCACCTGGTTGTGCGGACGCGTCACGGCCGCGATCTCCGCAACCTCGTCCATCAGCGCGTCGTCGACGTGCAGGCGCCCGGCCGTGTCGAGGATCACGACGTCGTTGCCGTTCGCCTCCGCCTCCTTCACGCCCCGCCGACAGACCTCCGGGGGCGCGACGCCCTCGGCGTGGAAGACGGGGAGGCCGATCTGCTTGCCGAGCACGCGGAGCTGCTCGACAGCCGCGGGGCGCTTGACGTCGGCGGCGACCAGACGCGGCCGCTTCCCGTGGGCGTCTCGGAGGTGCTTCGCGAGCTTGGCGCAGGTCGTCGTCTTGCCCGCGCCCTGCAGGCCCGCCATCAGGATGACCGTCGGACCGGTCTTCGCGACGCCGAGGGTCGCGTCCTCGGGCCCCATGAGCTCGACGAGCTCGGCGTGGACCGCGTGGACGAACTGGTCCGAGGCCCCGACGTCCCGCAGCCGCTGGTCCCCGAGCGCACGCTCCTTCACGCGCGCGGTGAAGTCGCGCGCGAGCTTGAAGTGGACGTCGGCCTCGAGGAGCGCCTGCCGGACGGCCGTCAGGCCCTCGTCGATGTTCGCCTCGGTCAGCTCCTTCTTGTTCCTGAAGAACGAGAAGGAGCCCGTCAGGCGCTCGGTGAGAGTCTCGAACATGCGGGCTTTCTAGCACATGCCCGCCCGGGACGCGGCTCGGGAGATCAGTCTGACTCGCGGTGGATCGCGGCGCCGATCGTCGCCAGGCGCTCCTCGATCCGCTCGTAGCCGCGGTCGATGTGGTAGACGCGGTGGATCTCGGTCGTCCCGCGGGCGACGAGCCCGGCCATGACCAGCGCCGCCGAAGCGCGCAGGTCGGAGGCCATGACCGGCGCCCCGGACAGCTCGCGCGTCCCGCGCACCACGACCGCCGTGTTCTGGCGCCGCACGTGCGCCCCGAGCCGCTCGAGCTCGGGCACGTGCATCCAGCGGTCGGAGAAGATCCGCTCGGTAATGATGCTCAGGCCGTCGGCGCGGGTCATCAGCGCCATCCACTGGGCCTGGAGATCGGTCGGAAACCCCGGGTAGGCGTGGGTCGTGACGTCGGTCGAGCGCGGCGGCCGCTCGCCGAGGTCGTTCGCCTCGGTCTCGATCCAGTCCTCCCCCACATCGAACGGGACGCGCGCCTCGCGGAGTCGATCGAGGAGTGCACCGAGGTGATCCGGCCGGCAGCCTTCGACGCGGACCTGGCCGCCCGCGAGCGCGCCGGCGAGGACGTACGTGCCGGCCTCGATCCGATCGGGGATCACCTCGTGAGTCGCTCCGCCGAGCTCGTCGACGCCCTCGATCCGGAGCACGGGCGAGCCCTTGCCTTCGATCTGGGCCCCCATCGCGATCAGCGCGTCGCAGAGGTCGGCGACCTCCGGCTCGCACGCCGCGTTCTCGATGATCGTCGTCCCGCGCGCGAGGGTCGCGGCCATCAGGACGTTGGCCGTCCCGAGGACGCTCGGGCCGTTCGCCGACCCGAGGAAGATGCGCGCGCCGCGCAGGCCGCCCGGAGGCGCCTCCGCCACCACGTAGCCGTGCTCGACCCGGACCTTGGCCCCGAGCGATCGCATCCCCTTGAGGTGGACGTCGATCGGTCGGACGCCGAACGCGCAGCCGCCGGGCAGGCTGACCTCGGCGCGCCCGAGCCGGGTGAGGAGCGGCCCGAGTACGCAGACCGAGCCGCGCATCTTGCGCACCGCCTCCCAGGGGGCTCGACCGCTGATGTCGCCCTCGGCGCAGATCCGGATCGTGCCGTCCTCGTCCTGGTCCGCCCGCGCGCCGAGCTCCCCGACGATGCCGAGCATCGTCGAGACGTCGGCCAGGCGCGGGGCGCCGGTGATCGTGACCTCCTCGCGCGACAGCAAAGAGGCGGCGAGAATGGGGAGCACCGCGTTCTTCGAACCGGCGGTCCGGATCGTCCCCTCGAGCGGGCGCCCGCCCTCGATGATCAGCTTGTCCATGGATTCCCCCCCATGTGCGGAGTGCGGCGGGCCTGGGCGACGCCCCGTGCCGCCCTCGGCGATAGCGGACCGCGCGCCGTGCGAGCGGGCGATCCGGGATGTGGTGTGCGGATGGGCCTGGAGCCCCCGCTCCGTGCCGTTCCGGCCGAGACTAGCGGGCCTCGGGGCGCCGATCCAACGGTGCGACCCGAAGTCGAGCCGGCGCAGTCCCGCCTCCCCCGCCTGCGGGCGCGGTTGACCCGTGCTGGAACGTGCTCCTACAATGGTCGGCTTGGCGCGCGCCGGTCGAAGACCCGCCGGCCGAGCCGCCCGCACCCCACGGCTGCCCCACGGACGGGGCGACGAGATGGATCAGGACGAAACCGCATACACGACCGCCGAGGCCCCCGTCGAGCTGGCCCAGCCGACCTCGCACCACATCCAGCTCGACATCGCGAACGACCCGATTCCGAACTTCGCCACGCTGCTGTCGGCGCGTCCGGGCGTCTTCGAGACGACGCGGAGCTTCGACTCGTTCAACCGCCGCGTCGAGGCCCTCGACACGACCGGCGAAGAGGGACGGCGCCGCGGACTGGGCCTGTGGATGCTCGGCCGCTACGCCGATGCCGCCGAGATCCTCGCCAACTACCCCGACGACGACGTGGCGACGTACACGTGCGGACGTTCGCTCGTGTCCGATCGTCGGCCCGGCGAGGCCGCGCCGATCTTCGAGTCGCTCGCGAAGAAGTACCCCGAGGAGCCACGCCCGCGCGGCGACATGCTCGACGCGAAGCTCGACGCCGACCTCGCGACGGGCGACGTCGAGGCTGCGATCTCCTCGGTCGAGGCCGTCCTCGAGAGCGAGAACGAGGCGTTCCATGCAAGCGCCGAGGGACGTCACCTCCGCGGCCGAGTCGCCGAGCTATCGGGGGACTACATGGACGCCCTGGAGCAGTTCCAGGCTGCCCGCGCAGCCGACCCGAGCCACCGGCGCAACCTCTTCCGCCTCGCGTATCTGTCGGAGCGCGTCGGCCAGGAGGCCCTCGCCCTCGACGCGTACGAGACGCTGGCCACGATGCTGCCGGTCGACCGCGCGGTGATGATCAACCTCGGCGTCCTCTACGAGGACCTCGGGCGAGATCAGGACGCGGCGGCCTGCTACGACACGATCGCGCGCACCGACCCGACCGATCGCTTCGCGCGCCTCTACCTGGAGGACGCAAAGGCCGGGATCTCGATGTACTACGACGAGGATCTGGAGAAGAAGGAGGATCGCCTCAACCAGATCCTCCGGATCCCGATCACCGACTTCGAGCTGTCCGTCCGTGCGCGGAACTGCCTGAACAAGATGGACATCATGACGCTCGGCGACCTCGTCAAGAAGACGGAGTCCGAGCTGCTCAGCTACAAGAACTTCGGCGAGACGTCGCTCACCGAGATCAAGGAGATCCTCGCGAGCAAGGGACTCCGGCTCGGGATGGCGCGCGAGGAGGCGGTTGCGAGCATCGCCAAGGCGCGCACGGTCCAGGAGGGTCGCGACCTCGACCCGAACGACCCGCGCAACAAGTCGATCTCCGAGCTCAAGCTGTCGATCCGCGCGCGCCGGACGGTCGAGAACCTCGGCTGCCTCACGCTCGGCGACATCACGCAGCACCGCGAGGAAGAGCTGCTCGGCATGCCCAACTTCGGCGTGACCTCGCTGCTCGAGCTGCGGAACCGCCTCGCGGAGTACGGACTGGCCCTCAAGGGCGACGACTGAGGCGCGACGACCCGCGGATGTTCGAGTTCATCTCCGGCAAGGTCGCCGGCCGCAGCGCGACGGGCATCGTCATCGCGGCGGCCGGCGTCGGCTACGACCTCCTGACGCCCCTCGGGGCGGAGTTTCCGCAGGTCGGCGAGGCCGCGCAGGTGTGGACGCACCTCGTCGTCCGCGAGGACGCCCACACGCTGTACGGCTTCGCCCGTCGCGAGGATCGTGAGCTGTTCCGGCTCCTCCTCCGCGTCCGAGGCGTTGGACCCTCGATGGCGCTCGGCGTCCTGTCCGGACTCAGCGCCGACGATCTCATGCGCGCGGTCGTCGACGAGGACGCGAAGGCGTTCACGTCGGTGAAGGGCGTCGGGAAGAAGACCGCCGAGCAGATCCTCCTCGACCTACGCGACAAGAGCGCGCTGCTCGCGAGCCTCGCGGGAACCGCGCCGGCTTCGAATGGCGCGGCGCCGCGCGAGGACGCGGAAGACCTGTCCGCGAACGTACTCGACGCGATCTCGGCGCTCGTGTCGATCGGCTACTCGGACAAGGAAGCCCGCAAGGCCGTCGACAGAGCGGCGAAGTCGGCCGGCACCGAAGACCTCGAAGTCCTCGTCCGGACGGCGATGCGGGGCTAGCTGCCGTCCGCCGCCAATCCGCGCGCCCGGGCCTCGCGGATCGCGAGCTCGCGGAGCGCCTCCGGTGGCAAGCGGTGGATCTGATCGATCCAGCGCACGTTCTCGACGAGGTCGTAGGCACTCCAGCGACCGTCGGCGACCTCGCTCTCCAGCCTGGAGACCAGCGACTGGAGAAGTCGCGCGTAGGCGGCGGCGTGCGGCGTGACCGAAGGTCCCGAGTCCTCCGCGGCGTCGAGGAGGTCGACCCATGCGAGACGCGTGTCGCGCGCCGCACAGAGGGCGACGAGCTGAGCGCGCTCCTCGAGAACCTCGGCGATTCGCGTCCCGGAGAATCCGTTCGACCCCGCGAAGCCGAGCAGCGAGAGGACGCGCAACGGATCCAGGGGGTACCACTGGGCCCGATCGCACAGGTGGCCCTCCTCGTGAACGGCAACGACGTGCGCGAGATCGTCGGCGTGGATCCGGCGCAGTTCACCGTCCGCGTCGCCCGCCATGACCGCGAGGCGCATGCGATCGGCAGCGCCGAGTGCCGGCGTGATCTCGGTCCGGTCGATCGCACCCGACCCGGACGTCGAGATCTCCAGCGCCGCGTCGATCGCGTCCGGTCGCCCCTCGAAGCGCTGACGCAGCGCCGACCAGCGGCGCACGTCCCGCGCGACCATCTCGACGTCGACGTAATAGCCCTCGTGGAGCGCAGCGCCGGAGATCCCCGCGCCTCGCCTCGCGAAGCGGCCGGGGACGTCGGCCCCCTCGCACCAGAACACCGTGCCGCGGAAGGGGCGTCCGAGGTGCGCTCCCTCGAGCTCTTCGACGTGCAGGATTCGAAGCACCGTGGCGTCGGGCCCGCCCTGCCCGACCGCGTTCCCGATCAGCGCGAACCGACCGAGGTCTCTGAAGGCGCGGGCGAGACCGGGGACCTCGTCGCCTCTCTCACCGCGCTCGAGGCGCTCGTCCTCGGCCGAGAAGCGCTGACCGGGATGCACGAGGGTCCCGAGCGGGCCGTAGCGGATGATCGGGGACGCGTCGTCGTCTTCCGCGGCGCCGACTCGGCCCAGCAGCCGCGCGATCTCGCTCTCGAGGGCCGCCGTCGAATCGACGGGCTTCTCGCGCTCGATCGTCTCTCCCGTCGGCCCCGTGCCGCGGGCGGTGAGGAACGCTTCGCGTCCGTCGACCCGCCGAACGAGTCCGAGAACTGCGCCGAGCGCCGCGCGCCCTCGCAGCGCCTCGATCTCGAGCTCCCTGGCCTCCTCCGGGTCGAGCTCGCGTATCGCAGCCGACCAGGCGCGCGCCTCACGGAACCAACCCGCGGCAATCAGCGCCTCGCCGACGGCGACTCGTGCGGCGCGACCGTCGCTCGGCCCGACTCCCGTCGGACTCGCTTCGACGCCCACGGCTTCGACGATGTCTCGCAGCTCGGGACGCAGCGGCAGTCCGTCCGCGTCCTTCACGACGTCCGGAAGATCGTCGAGCCAGGCGTCGATCGCCGCGGGCGCTGCTCCGCTCGTCACCGGCGCGCCGAACGCCGCCGGGAGCTTCGTTCGCCAGCCGTTGGGATCGAGTCCAACTCGAAGGACGGCGGTGATCTCCCCGGCCGCATCGAGGACCCCGAGGATGCTCGCCCGCACCCGATCCGACGTCGCGGCCGCGGCAGCGATCGCGTGGGCCAGGTCGACCTCCGTCGTCGCGACCTGCTGGGCCTTGACCGAACGGACGCGCAGGGCGAGGACCCGCCGCTCGAGCGAGGTCAGGCCGGGGTCCTCGAGAATGCGCAGCGCACGCGCGACGCCGCGGCGGGCATCCGCGTCGTCGTCCGCCTCGAGCTCGGCGATGGCGAGCTCCGCTTCGATGTAGAGACGCTCGGCCTCGCGGAGCTCGAGAGGTCCCTCTTTCGCGAGCGCGGAGCGGAGCACCTCCCGCGCGCTCTCCCCATCGTCGATCGAGCGGTGGTAGGTGGCGAGCGCCCAGCTGAAGAGCGCGAGCTCGGCCGGGTCGCGTGCAAGCGCGAGGGCGCGACGACCGCGGTCGATCGCGGCCCCTTCATCGTCGGCGAGGTAGCTGCGGTAGGCCAGTCCGTGCCAGCCCCAGGCCGAGCTGGGGTCGATCTTCACAGCGCGCTGGAGCCGCGCAGTCGCGCCCTCGCCGCCGAGTCGACCCGCCAGGTAGGCCGCGCTCGCGTCCCCTCCGTTCGCGCGCTCGAGGTGCGTCGCGTAGCGCCCCGGCAGGGTCATGCGCCGGCGGTGCCAGCGTTCGTCGTAGAAGCGCTCGGGAGCGGCCCAGCCCGGCGCCACGACCCGCGCCTCTTCCGCGCGCTCCAAAGCAGCCTCGAGGGCGGCCGCGTCCTCGCCGTGAGAGAGCTGGCGACCGAGGGTCCAGGCCTCGAGGAAGGCGCTCGACGCGGCCTCGGGGACCGGCGGACCCGGCTCGAGCGAGGCGGTCGCACACGCTGACAGCGCGGCGAGCACGAACGCCCCGACCGTGCGCCGAGCCAGCGCGGCTCTGCCCCGGCCCTCAGGCCAAGAAGGCTTCAAGGACGGCGTCCTGTCCGGCTTCCCGCTGGAGCCTCTCGCGGAGGTTGGCCTGCGTCAGCCAGGAGGCGAGCGATTCCCCCTCGCCCCCGCGCACGTCGCCGGTGTACACGCGGACCTGGTCGACGAAGCCGCTGTCGAGCGCGTTGCGCAGGAGGGTGGGTCCGGCCTCGACGAGGACGCGCTCGAAGCCCTGCTCCCACAGCCACGTCCAGAGCTCGCGCAGGTCGAGGGTGTGGCGATCGCGGCCGCGACCGGCGTGGACGTGCGCCCCCGCGGCCTCGAGCGCGCGGCGTCGGATCGGGTCCGAACCGGGCAGCGCCATCACGTGCACGGGGCCGGCGGCCTCGTTCTTCCCCGCAGACTCGAAGAGCCTCGCGCTCGGCGGAGTCCGCAGCCACGAGTCGAGGATGACGCGTGCGGGGCCGGTCTCGACGTCGAGAGCGACCGAGCCTCCGGCCTCCTGCTCCTCCATCGCACTCGACGGCAGCGTGACCGGGCGGAAGGCGCCGGGGGGCTCGGGCGTTCGGAGCGACCGAACGGTGAGGCGGGGATCGTCGGAGAGCACGGTCCCGACGCCGGTGACGATCGCGTCGACCTCGGAGCGGAGCCGGTGCACTTCGGCGAGCGACGTCGGGCCGGAGATCCAGCGGCCGTCGCCGACGTCGGCCGGCGGGGTCAGGTGGCCGGACAGCGTCTGCGCCCACTTGGCGATCGTCCAGGGCCGCGGTCTGCGCACGCGCTCGTAGTCGTTCCAGCGCAGGAAGTGCGGCGAGACGCGCTCCAGCGGCGCAGCCACCGGATCGACCATGACCTCCAGCCCCGCGTCGCGGAGGATCTCGAGCCCGCGTCCGCGATGTCGCGGGTCGGGGTCGAGCGCGCCGACGACCACCCGCTGGATCGGGCTCGCGAGGATCGCATCGACGCACGGCGGCGTCTTGCCCGAGGTGCTGCACGGTTCGAGCGTCACCAGGAGAGTCTCCCAGTCGTCCTCGGGAATCCCCGAGCTGCGCGCGCGCGCCAGCACGTCGATCTCGGCGTGCGGACCGCCCCAGACGCGATGGAAACCGCGCGCGACCACGCGGTCTCCCGCGAGAATGGCAGCGCCGACACACGGGTTCGGCGCCACGTCGAAGCGGAAGGCACGCGCCTCTTCACCGAGCTCCTCGAGGAGGCTTCGGGCGAGGGCCGGGTCGAGCGTGCTGGAGAGACCGTTCATCGGGACGCGTTCCGATCGTAGACCACGAGGGCGCGATTCAGAATCGGCTACGGGAGCTTCGCAGGCCGGCCGCCAGTGATTCTCGCCCAAGCTGTTTCCGCGATCGGCGTGACGCCTGGGCCGAGACCTCGGCAAAATCTTCCCGCCCGGACCCAGGGCCGCCCTGCGACGCTCGCAGGGGGGCTCGCGTCCCTGTCCGACGCACCTGCGACCCCCGGGGGGCGCGGTCGCGTCGGAGCGCCTCACGCCACTCGCCCTAGCTCGACTCCCGAAACGATCCATGTCCCCGAAGCCCATCCACGTCGCCGTGACCGGCGCCGCCGGCCAGATCGGCTACGCGCTCCTCCCCCGCATCGCCAGCGGGGCCATGTTCGGACCCGACCAGCCGGTGGTTCTGCGGATGATCGAGATCCCGAACGAGAAGGCGATGGCCGCACTCCACGGCGTCGCGATGGAGCTGGAGGACTGCGCGTTCCCGCTCCTCCGGGACATGGTCCTCACGAGCGACCTCGACGAGGGGTTCAAGGACGCCAACTGGGCGCTCCTCGTCGGCGCGAAGCCGCGCGGCCCGGGGATGGAGCGCGGTGACCTCATCCGCGAGAACGGCCCGATCTTCGTCGGCCAGGGCCGCGCGATCGGCGAGCACGCCGCGTCGGACGTGCGCGTCGCCGTCGTCGGGAACCCGTGCAACACGAACGCGCTGATCGCGATGCACTCCGCGAAGGACGTTCCGAACGACCGGTTCACGGCGATGACCCGCCTCGACCAGAACCGCGCGCAGAATCAGCTCGCTCAAAAGGCCGGCGTCGCGATCGACGAAGTGACGCACACGCTGATCTGGGGCAACCACTCAGCGACCCAAGTGCCCGACTTCGAGAACTCGCGCATCGGCGGGCGTTCGGCGGCCGAGGTCATCACCGACCACGAGTGGCTGAAGGGCGAGTTCTTCACGACCGTCCAGAAGCGCGGCGCGGCGATCATCAAGGCGCGCGGACTCTCCAGCGCGATGTCCGCGGCAAACGGCCTGATCGACCACGTCAAGAGCCTCGTCGAGCCGACGGAAGGAGACGGCTACGCCTCGGTGTGCGTCCCGTCCGACGGCAGCTACGACGTGCCGGAAGGCCTGATCTCGTCGTTCCCCGTCGCGAGCGACGGAAACGGCGGGCTTCGCATCGTCCAGGGACTGGAGATCAGCGAATTCCTGCGCGAGCGGCTCCAGGCGAGCGTCGCCGAGCTCCAGTCGGAGCGCGACGCGGTCGCAGACCTCCTGGGGTGACGCTCACGCCGAAGTCGGCCGCTACGCCACCCCCATGACGGACGATCGTCCCTCTTCCGAGTCTCCGAGTCGTCCGACGCTCGACCCCACGTCGCTCGGCTGCATCCTGCCCGGCGCGCTGGCCGTTCTCGTGTTCGGCCTGGCGTGGATGGGCATCCAGTCGCTGAAAAAGAGCAGCGGCATCATGTCGATCCAGGCGGCCGAGTTCGGACTGCAGAGCTCCGGCCTGCCGGCGGACGCGAAGGCGCCGTTCGAGGCCCAGGTCGATCGCATCCGCAGGGCCCACGAGTCCGAGAACCTCGACGCCCAGGGGGCCGTCGAGGGCGTCAAGGGACTCCTCGCCACGCGGACGATCGAGCTCCTGGTCGTCGACGACGTGCGCGCGCGCCGGCTCCCGGCGTCCGGGCTGTCGGCGGAGGAGCGCGCGGCGGGTGACGCGGCCCTCGAACGCCTGGCGACGTCGCTCGACGCCGAGACGCTGCGCGTCGACTCGCTCATCGAGGTCCTCGGGCCGCTGACGGAAGTGCCCGAGGACGGCAGCGTGGTCCCGCTCGACGATGCGGGGCTGCGGGCCCTCCTCGAGAGGGCGGACGCGGCGCTGGCCGAGATCGACGACCCCGAATCGCCGCCACGACCGGTCGACGCGGCGGCGCTCCTGTCTCGCTTCGAACAGCACGTCGACACGACTCTCGCGTCGCGCTCGGGCGCCCGGGACTGATCCGCTCGGGCCGGAGGCCGCGCTTCGGATCGACCCCGAGGCCCAGGTATCCTCCGGTCATGCGCGCCGCGCTCGCCGTCCTCGCCTTCCTGGCGGGCCTCCTCGCCGCGAATCGAGCGATCGTCTCGCTCGTGCCGCTCCCGAGCGAGGCTGGGCTGCGCGCGAAGGTCGAGTACGGCGTCGCGAACGCCGACGACTTCGACGTCGTCTTCGTCGGCTCCAGCGCGACGCTCTACGGCATCCGCCCGCGCGTCTTCGAGAAGGAGCTGGAGCGGCTCGGTCGGCCGGGAGTCCGCGCCTACAACCTCGGGGTCGGAGGCATGGGCAGCTTCGAGGGCGCGCAGGTGCTGCGCCGCTTCCTCGCCGCGCGGCCGTCTCGGCTCGCGTGGGTCTTCTACGAGGAGCCGCTGTTCGATCCGCTGCTCTGGTACCCGGACGTCTACAACCCGCGCTACGTCCACTGGCACGACCTGGGAACGACGGCGGATGCGATCGACGCGCTGCGCCTCGTCGACGCGCCGCCGGACTACAAGGCCGCGTCGTACGGGGCGGACTGGCTCGGACGCCACGACTGGCGCCTCGCGGTCGCGAAGGAGCACGTCGGGCTCTTCGGATGGCGCGCGTCGGCGCTCGGCGAAGGACCTGCGATCGCGCGCGACCTCCTCGGGAAGGGCGAGCCGCTCTGGCCGAACCTGCGCGACCTCGAGCGGACCGGCGGCTGGGCGGACATCTCGCGCGACCCCGATCCCGGAGCGCAGAAGGCCCACGAGCGCTTCGTCGCGGACCCTGCCGCGTGGGACGCTCAGCTCGCGGCGATCCGCGCGAGCGCGGACGCGCGGCCGGAGCTCGAGGGGAACTACGACCTCGAGTCGCTGCGGGCGATCCTCGGTCGGATCGACGCCGCCGGCGCGGAGACGATCGTCTACGTCGCACCGCGGGGGCTCCCGAGTCCCAAGATGTCTTCGCTCGCCGACGCCGGCGAGATCCCGACGCTCTTCCCGTTCCACCTTCCGGACGTCTACCCCGAACTCAACTCGTTCGACCTCCGGTGGGACAAGAGCCACCTCGACGCGAAGGGCGCCGAGCTCTGGTCCCTCCAGTTCGCGCGGGCGTTCGCTGCACACCTCGACGCAACCGGCGGGCGCGCACGACGCCGCTGAACCGCTTTGCTCTTCGTCGAGTTCCGCTTCGTCGCGTTCTTCGCGCTCGTCCTCGCCGTCGCGTGGTCCCTGCGCAGCAACGGCGCCCGCAAGGCCTGGCTGCTCGTCGTCAGCTACGCCTTCTACGGCGCTTGGGACTGGCGCTTCCTCGGGCTGATCGTCCTGTCGACCGTCGTCGACTGGATCGCGGGCGCAGGGATTCACGCGGCGCGGGAACGGCCGGGCAGGCGGCGCGCGTGGCTCGCGCTGTCCCTGGTCGTGAACCTGGGACTGCTCCTCACCTACAAGTACTTCGACTTCTTCGCGGAGTCGTTGAACGCGCTGCTGTCGTGGCTCGGGATCGGGACGAGCGTGCCGGTGTTGAACCTGATCCTGCCGGTCGGGATCAGCTTCTACACGTTCCAGACGCTCTCGTACTCGCTCGACATCTACTTCGGCAAGCTCGAGCCCGCAGAGCGCCCTCTGGACCTCGCACTGTTCGTCGCGTTCTTTCCCCAGCTCGTCGCGGGACCGATCGTCCTCGCCAAGGAGTTCCTCCCCCAGCTCGTGCAGCGGCCGACGTGGAGTGCCGTGCCCGTGCGCTGGGCGCTCGTGCTGTTCCTCGTCGGCTTCGTGAAGAAGTCGTGCCTGTCGGACGCCCTCAGTCCGTTCGTCGACGCCGTGCACGCGCAGCCCGACGCCGCGGGGAGTCTCGCGGCGTGGACGAGCGCAATCGCGTTCTCGGCGCAGATCTACTGCGACTTCTCCGGCTACACGGACATGGCGATCGCCTGCGCCGCTCTGCTCGGGTACGCGCTGCCGCGCAACTTCGCAGCTCCGTACCTGACCGGCTCGATCGGCGCGTTCTGGGCCCACTGGCACATCACGCTCGGGCGCTGGTTCCGCGAGTACCTGTACGTCCCGCTCGGCGGCAACCGGCGAGGCGAACGACGGAGCCTCCTGAACGTGCTGATCGTCTTCGTCGTCTCGGGCCTCTGGCACGGCGCCGCGTGGACGTACGTGATCTGGGGCACGCTGCACGGGCTGATCGTCGTCTTCGAGCGCACGCGGTACGGCCGTCCGATCATGCGCCTCTCCCCGCTCGGCGGCATCCTGTACGTCAACCTGCTCTGGTTCTTCACGATGGTGATCTTCCGGGCCTCGACGATGCGGGACTCGGGCGTGCTCATGGGAGCGATGATCTGGCCGAAGGAGTCGAGCGCGGCCGCCCCGGCGGTCCCGGAGTGGATCCTGCCGGTCCTGGCCGCCGCGTTCGTCGTACACGCGCTCTGGCACCGCTTCGGCCTCGACGTGCGCTGGGCGCGACTCTCCCCGCTGCCCTTCGCTTTCTCCTACGGTGTCGCCGTCGCGGTCGCGCTGCCCTGGGTCAGCGCGAACCCGGCGCCCTACATCTACTTCGCGTTCTGATGAGACTCCTGGTTCCCGCCCTCGTCGCGGCATCGCTCGTCGCATGCGGTGAGCGACGTGGAGACGACGCGCAGGACGCGGGCGGACTGACCCGACTCGAGGTCCAGCCGGACATCCTCGGGGATCCGGAGCCGAAAGTGATCGCCACGTACCGCCCGGACGGCGAGGCGTGGACCGGCCCCGGGGACGTTCCGTACGACGTCGTCGCCGTCGACGGACGGCCGGTCGCGACGAGCACGGCCGATGGGCCGACCAACGTGCGCGTCCCGGCCGACGTTCGGACGACGACCTTCGACCGCATCGACGTCGACCTGCGCCTCCCGGCGGACGCGGACCAGCTGTTGCGGCTGACGCTCATCGACGGGCGCGACACCTTCCTCGTCAGCGAGCTCCGGTCCGTCCGCGGGACCGGGTCGCTCGTGACCGAGTCGTTCCCGCTCGACGGGATCGAGCTGCACGACCGCCGCCCCACGGAGATCTCGGTCCAGATCGCCGGCGACGCCGGCCGCCGCGACGTCGCCGAGGTTCGCGTGCTCGACGCGCGGCCGGCGGCGCTGCTCCCCGTCCCGGGAACGCCGGCGGCGCTGATCGACCTCGGCTCCGAGGCCCGTCGCGGCTGGGGCATCGACTCGATCGTCGGAGCGGCCACGACGATTCCACCTGATGCGGACGACGCGCGACTGCACTGGTCCTACGCCCGCCACCCGGGCGCGGAGGGAGTCGAGCTGGAGATCAGCTCCGACACGCGGGTCCAGCGGGTGCCGCTCGGGGCGGACGCACCGCGCTGGGACGAGTTCGTCCTCGACGGAGTCCGGGGACGCGTCACGTTCCGGATCCTGGGCGCGCCCGAGCGCCCCTCGGGCGCCTGGACCGCGCTCGCGGAGCTTCAGCTCGAGCGGCCGATCGAGAGGTCTCCCGCTCCGCTCGTCCTGCTCGTCACGTCCGACACGCACCGCGGCGACCACCTCTCGCGGGGAGGGACGCCGGGCCTCGTCGACACGCCGCATTTCGACGCGCTCGCGGCGCGGGGCGTCCAGTGGACGAACGCCTACGCGCCGTCGAACATGACCAATCCCTCGCACGTCGCGCTCATGACGGGGCTGTCGCCGCGCGACACGAGGATCGTCGGGAACCGTGCGCCGCTGGGCGAGGCGGCGGTGACGCTCGCGGAGCGCTTCGCCGATGCCGGCTGGGCGACCGCCGCCGCCGTCAGCGTCCAGCACATCGGCCACGCGTACAGCGGTCTGGGCCAGGGCTTCGACCGCTTCGACGGGCTGGAGGCCCGAGCCGACTACCGGTTCGGAAGACGCGACGGGGCCGTCGCGGTCGAGCGCGCGATGCGGTGGATCGAGGAGCGCCGCGACGTCCCGCTGTTCCTGTGGGTGCACGTATTCGACGTCCACGGCCCGTACGAAGCGCCGGAGGAGTTCACGGGGAAGTACCTCGCCGAGGAGGTGAGGCCGGTCACGCCTGAGCTGGACCCGGTTCCGAGCGGCGAGCTCCCCCCCTGGATCGCCGACGACCCCGAGCAGCGCGCCGAGGTGACCGCGGCCCACGCCCGGTATCGCGGAGCGGTCGACCGACTCGACGGCGTCCTCGCGCCGCTCATCGAGCATCCGCGCGCGCGGTCTGGTGTGGTCGCGCTCACGGGCGATCACGGCGAGGCCTTCGGGCGCAACGACATGTGGTGGACCCACCACGGCATGTACCGCGACCAGCTCCACGTGCCGCTCATCGTCGCCGCGCCGGGGCTGGAGCCCGGGCTGGTCGTCGATCGGCCGGCCGAGATGCTCGACCTCGGCGCGACCCTCCTGGACCTCGCCGCGCTCGACGCGTCGGAGTACCCCGCGACCCCGATCCCCACGGGCGACGCCCCCTCGGAGCCGCGCTACGCCCTCGGTTACAGCGGACACAAGGCCTCGGTCGAGCACGAGGGCTGGCTGCTCACGCTCAGCCTCCAGGACCACGACTTCGAGAAGGGGCCGCGCGACTTTCCGAAGGGCACGATCGAGCTGTATCACGTCGCCGAGGACCCCGGCTGCGCGGTCGAGCTCTCCGAGCAGGAGCCAGACCGCGCGAAGCGGCTCCGCGAGGCGCTCGTCCGCTGGCTCGCAAGCGCCGAGGGAGACGGCTTCGCGACCGCGTTCAACATCGACGAGCGCGCGCAGGCGATCCTGATCGAGCTCGGCTACGCCGGGAACGTCGAGAGCACGCGCAGCGGCGCCTGGTACGTCGAGGACGAGGAACCGCGCTGATGCAGAAGGTGCGCGCGCGCCACGTCGCCGCGGTGGTCGTTCTCGGGCTCGTCGCCGTCGAGCTTCTGCTCGTCGCCGCAGTACACGTCGCCGATCGTCCGTCCGGCGTCAGGCTGCACGAGCACTACGGCTGGAAGATGCGGCCGGACGTCGAGAGGTCCGGCGCGATGTGGGGCGGAGACCGACCTGCGCACACCAACGGATTCGGGTGGCGCGACCGCGACCGGACTCTCGAGCGAGCGGACGGCACGCGCATCGCCGTCGTGGGCGACTCGTTCACCTTCGGCGTCGGCGCGGACGACGGGGAGCGCTTCACCGAGTGGCTCGAGAGCCAAGCCCCGAGCCTCGAGGTGCTGAACCTCGGCGTCAACGGCTTCGGGACCGACCAGCAGCTGCGCGTCGTCGAGGAGGAGGGCCTCGCGTTCGATCCGGACGTCGTCGTGTGCGTCACGTACCTCGGCAACGACCTGTCGGACATCACGCACAGCGAGCAGCACCGCTGGCCGAAGCCGCACTACAGGCTCGAGGACGGCCGGCTTCGCCTCGTCCCGCCTGAGATCCGGCTGTGGCACCGCGTGCGGTCTGCGACGTACACGGCCGAGGTCCTGGAGCTCGTCGGGCGTCGCGTCGGGCTCGGCCGTAGCTCGAAGCGAGTGCCCTGCGAGGATCCCGCGGCGCTCTACCTCGCGATCGTCGACGCGATGCGGGACGCCGCCGTCGAACGCGGCGCGAAGCTCGCCGTGATGCTCGTCCACGAGCCGACGATCGATGCGGCGACGAAGGGCAAGATCGCGGCGGGGCTCGCCGAGCTCGGGATTCCGGCGGTCGACCTGGAACCCGCGTTCCGCGCTGCGATGGACGCGGGCGAGACGCTCTTCAACCCGCCGCCCGTCCAGCACTGGAACGCCGCGGGGCACGCGCTCGCGGGCGCCGAGCTCGCGCGCGGACTGCGCGAGCTCGGCTGGATCGAATGACGATCAGTCCTTGCCGCAGTACTCGTCGAGCCACTCGAAGAACACGCGGTGCCACAGGACGCCGTTCTGCGGCTGGAGCACCCAGTGCCCCTCCTGCGGGAAGTACAGGAAGCGCGACGGCACGTCCTGCACCTGGGCCGCGGTGAAGGCCTCGATGCCCTGCGTGATCGGGACGCGGAAGTCCTTCTCGCCGTGGATGACGAGCAGCGGCGTCTTCCAGTTCTCGATGTAGCGGTGCGGCGAGAAGCGGTCGTACTCCTCCTGGATCGACTGGCTCCGCCAGTAGGGGCCGCCGAGGTCCCAGTTGACGAAGAACAGCTCCTCGGTCGAGCCGTACATCGACTCCAGGTTGAACACGCCGCAGTGCGAGATCATGCAGCTGAAGCGGTCCTCGCTGTTCCCCATCAGCCAGTAGACGGTGTAGCCGCCGAAGCTCGCGCCGATCGCGGCCGTGCGCTCGCGGTCGATGTAGGGCTCGGCGAGGAGCGAGTCCGTGGCGGAGAGGATGTCCTGCATCGCCTGGCCGCCCCAGTCGCCGCTGATCTCGTCGTTCCAGGCGCGGCCGAAGCCGGGCAGCCCGCGACGGTTCGGAGCGACGATGACGTAGCCCTGCGACGCCATGAGGTGGAAGTTCCAGCGGAACGAGAACCACTGGCCGATCTGCCCCTGGGGGCCGCCCTGGCAGTACGTGATCAGCGGCCACTTCTTCGCGGGATCGAAGTCCGGCGGGTAGATGACCCAGCAGTGGATCTTCTCGCCGTCGGTCGCCTCGACCCAGCGCTCCTCGATCTTCGGCATCGCCAGCGTGCCGAACACCTCGCCGTTCGCGTCGGTGAGCATGCGGCACTCGCCGGTCGCGAGGTCGAGCAGGCCGAGCTCGCGCGGGCGGGCCATGTCCATGCGCGTGACGAGCGCCCGCTTGCCGTCCGGGAGGATGGCCGAGAGCCCCCAGTTGTAGCGGCCCTTGGTCAGCTGCTCGGCCTCGCCGCCGGCGCTCGCGATGCGGAAGAGCTGGTTCGTCCCGCGCGTCTCCGACATGAACATGAGGGCGTCACCGGCCGGGAACCACGTGGCTCCGTGGGCGGTCTGATCGAGCCCCGCCGTCGCGTCGCGAGATGCGCCCGACGCCAGGTCGAGCAGCATGATCCGGTTGCGGTCCGCCTCGAACCCGGCCCGCTCCATCGAGTGGTAGGCGAGCGTCTTACCGTCGGGCGAGAAGACCGGGTCGTTGTCGTAGCCCGGCTGTCCCTCGGTCACGTTCCGGCGCTCCGACGGAGCGTCGGGGGAGACCAGGTAGACGTCGCTGTCGGTCGATTCGGCCCAGCGCTCGACGTCCTTCGCTGTGAACGCGAGCTGCTTGCCGTCGGGCGACCAGGTGAACTGCTCCGACCCGCCGAACGGAGGCACCGGGCAGTCGACCCGCATCCCCTCCATCAGGTCGACCATCTCGCCGGCCCGTCCGTTGTCGCCGATCGGCGCGACGCACAGGTGGCTGTACTTGTAGTCGTGCCAGGCGTTCCAGTGGCGGTACATCAGCGCGTCGATGATGCGCGCGTCCGCGTCCGGAAGGTCCTCGTAGATCTCCGTGACCTCCGCGTCGAGCTTCACGTCGGTCGTGAACGCGATGTGCTCGCCGGTCGGCGAGAACTTCAGGTTCGCGACTCCGTCCTCGAAGTCCGTGATCTGCAGCACCGCGCCGTCCGCGGGGTTCAGCGCCCACGCCTGAGGAGCGCCGCTCTCCTGCGTTCCGCTGAACACGATGCGCTCGCCGAAGGGAGTCTTCGCGAAGGCCATGTCCCCCACGCCGCGCCAGTCCACGAGCAGGGGACGCAGTTCACCGGACTCGACGTCGCCGACGTGGAGCGTCGACTTCCCGCTGTTCTCCGACAGCTCGTACGAGCGAACGACGACCGCGAACTGCGAGCCGTCGGCGGAGACGGCGGACGCGCCGACTCGGTCGAGGTCCCAGAGCAGCTCGGGAGAGAGGCGCTGCTCCTGCGCTCGCCCCGGCAGCGCCGCGGCAAAGAGGACGGGAAGGGTGAGCAGGACGTGTCGCTGCATGGTGGAGGGTCGGAGAGCCTTGGGGATCAAGTGGTTGGCACGTCCGCGTCGGCGAGGCGCGCGGACATGCCGTACGACGTCGTCTCGTCGACGACGACCTGGACGTGCGTCCCGACGAGCGACGCCGGGCCTTCGATGGAGGCGGGCATGCCCCACGGGGTCCGCCCCATCTGGATGCGCTCGTCGCGCTCGGACGTCGACTCGACGAGGAGCGGAACCGTGCGCCCGCCGTAGCGCTCGAAGCGCAGCCGCTGGGTTCGCTCGGCCGCGCGCAGGAGGCGCTGGTTGCGCTCCTTCTTCAGCGCTTCGGGGATGTCGTCCGCGAGCCGATCGTCGGCCCGTGTGCCCGGGCGCGGGTCGTACTTGAAGACGTAGTTGACGAGGAACCCCTGCTCGGCGAGGAACCGCTCGGAGCCTTCGAAGTCCTCGTCCGTCTCGCCGGAGAAGCCGACGATCCAGTCGCTTCCGAGCTCGATGTCGGGGACGACCTCGCGCAGGAGGTCGGCGCGCCGCCGGTACAGGTCCAGCGTGTAGCCGCGCTTCATGCGCCGCAGGACGTCGTCCGAGCCGGCCTGCGCCGGGAGCGGCAGGAAGCGCTCGACCTTGTCGTAGTCGCGCACGGCCTCGGCGAAGTGCCTCGTCACGTAGCTCGGGTGCAGCGTGATCAGGCGGATGCGCTCGAGGCCCTCGACCCCCTGCAGGCGCTCGAGGAGGTCGGCGAGGCTCGGTCGGCCACGGCGCCCGCGCAGCGCCTTCGCGCCCGGCTCGGGCGTGGGCATGTCCTCGCCGTAGCTGTTGACCGTCTGGCCGAGCAGCGTGAGCACCTGGACGCCCTGGCTCGCGTACCACTCCGCCTCGGCCACGAGCTCGTCGATCGGACGCGAGCGAACGCGCCCGCGCGTCGTCGGAACGATGCAGTACGTGCAGTTCAGGTCGCAGCCGCGCATGACGGCGAGGTACGCGTGGCGCCCGCCCGCGTACTCCTCGCCCTGCCGATCGACGACGACGTCCTCCGACATGTCCGTCGCGAGCAGCTGACGCTCGCGGCGCGCGAGCGGGGTCGGCGCGGCGCGGCGCTCCTTGAGCTCGGCGACCATGCTCGGCAGGAGGTGGAACTGGCGCGTCCCCGCGACGAGGTCGACGTGACCGGCGCGCTTGAAGACCTCTTCCTCGACGCGCTGGGCCATGCAGCCCATCACGCCCACGACGAGGTCGGGCCGCTGTTCCTTGACCCGCTTCAGCTCGCCGACCCAGGACCACGTCCGCTCCTCGGCGTGGTCGCGAACCGAGCACGTGTTGAACAGCACGACGTCCGCTTCGTCGATCTCCGCGGTCGTCTCGTACCCGGAGCGACGGAAGCGCCCCTCGACGAGCTCGGAGTCGTACTTGTTCATCTGGCACCCGAAGGTGACGACGTGGAGCTTCGGCGCGTCCTGGGGGGCGGCCCCATCGGCGCTGCTACGAGACTGGTGGCGCGTGGTCGACATCGGAGGGCGCGCATGATGCCAGGGCAGGGGGGCCGGCGCACCGTTCCGGGACACACCGGGCTGACCTGGGGCGAGGACAGGTGTCCTCACCGGGGAGGACGAACGAGCGAAACCCCGCGTCCGACCGCGCAGGCACGGGTCTCGGGGCCGTGGCACGGCCGTTGCACTCGGAGGGGCGGCCCCTGACGGGCCAGGAGGCACCCTGTCATGAAGCACCTTCCGAAGTCGCTCTTCCGTACGTCGCTGTTCCTCGGAGCCGCGCTCGTCGCGCTGTTCCTCGCCGGATGCAGCCAAACGACCAGCGTCCCGGTGGGGCGGTTCCCGACGACGTACGTCGAGATCGAGCCGAACGACACGCCCTTCCTCGCAGACTTCGTGACCGTCCTCGACTCGCGCTCGTTCCTGCTCGTCGACGGGTACGTCGACGCGATCGGCGTCGACGTCGTGGACCACATCGAATTCGAATCGTCCGAGCCGGTCGAGATCGAGTTCTTCCTCGAAGCGTTCGGGCCCGGCGCGGACGTCGACGTCTCGATCTACGACCCGATCGCCGACGTCGTCCTCGCGACCTACGCCGTCGGTGGACCGTCGGAGTTCGGGACGATCTTCGTGAACGAGCCGTGGCGTCCGTTCCAGTTCGTGATCGAGGCCTTCGATCGAGACGCAGCGTGGACGCTGGAGCTGCGCGCCTTCCCGCATCCCTGCGGCTGCTCCACGATGACGCTGGGCGCCGAGGAGTCGGAGAACCCGAGCCCGATCGAGGTGCAGGTCACGCCGTGACCGAACGGCATTCCGTTCGGATTGGGTCAGCGCGTCCCGCGCCGGATCATCCTTCCGCCGAGAACGTCAGGCAATGAGACACGGGCGCCCCCCGGGCGCCCGTGCTCGTTCGGGAGCGGGGTACGGTTCGATGTGAACCCCACTCAGCCTCCCCACAGCGCGCTCGTGGTCCCCGCCGTCGGCGTCGCGGGCGTCCTCCTCTTCTCCTGCATGGCGACGCCGCCGTCGACCGTGCTCGCCTTCGAGGGCGGGCGCGTCCTCGCGGCGGACTCCCGCGAGGCCGCTCGGGTCGAAACTCTCGTCGAGGGACTCCGGCCGCAGCTCCTTCGGACCCTCCCCGACACCTCGTTCGACGACATCGAGGTCTGGGTCCAGGATCAGCCGAGCCTGTACCGGTTCGCCGTCGCCGAGGCCGGGCGCGAGGCCTTCAGCAACACGCTGACTGCGGCCGACGGGCTCGTCATCGAGCTCTGAGCGGCGAGGAAGCCCCACCCCATCCACCACAGCTCAAGACGCGAACCATGGCGGACCTCGACCACCGTTTCGACGCGATCACCGAAGAGTTCTACGACCTTCAGCTCGCCCACCTGCGCCAGCGCGCCGAGCGCGGCATCCCGGACGGCGTCAGCGTCGAGATCGGCGCGAACCGCGGCGCGTTCATCCGCGGGATGGCCGAGCTCCACCCCGAGCGCCATTTCATCGGCATCGAGCTTCGTAAGAAGTGGGCGGAGTACGCACAGGATTCGCTCGAGCGAGCTGGCCTCGACGCGCGCGCCGAAGTCCTCCGCGCCGACGCGACCTTCGCGCTCCCCATCCTCTTCGACGACGCCCAGATCAAGGAGCTGTTCATCCTCTACCCGGACCCGTGGTGGAAGACGCGGCACCGCAAGCGCCGGGTCGTGCGCGACGACCTCCTCGACGTCATCGCCACGAAGATGGCGCCCGGCGCGCCGCTCTGGATCCGCAGCGACGTCGGCCCTCTGGCCAACGACATGCGCGCCGTCCTCAACGCCCATCCTAAGTTCCGACTGCTCCCGCTCGAGCGCTACCCCAAGCAGCCCTTCCCGCGCTCGGAGCGAGACCGCCTGTCCATCAAGAAGGGCATGCCTGTGCATATCCTGTATTACGAGCGGGTGTGAGCGGCCCTCAGCTCGCAGTGCGCCCTCCTGGCGTCGCACCTACCGCCTCGCGAGCTCCAAGGCATACAGGTACCCTCCGTTCGAGAACGCGAACGCGCGCTTGCCGGAGACGACCAGCGGCGTGTTGAACCCGTGCGAAGGCATCCAGCGAGCCAGCGGAGCGCCAGTGGCGCGATCGAGCACGGTCAGCGGTCCCGCGGACGTCGAGACGAAGACGTACGGCTCCCTCATCGAGAGCTCCACGGGGT
>JBCCSK010000009.1:0-37469 GCA_039200205.1 Planctomycetota bacterium | reverse complement strand
CCGCGGCGGCCCCGGGCGCGCTCGCCGGAGGCATCGTCATGACGAAGGGAACCTGGATCGCGATCGCGGTGGCCGGTGCTTTCGTGGGGGCGATGATCGGTCGCCACGACACCGAGCCGCTGGAGAAGGACGTCGGCCGAACGATCGGCGGGATTCGTGAGGACGTCCCGCTCGCAGCGCCCGCGCGCGTCGAGGGACGCAGGCGGGCCGAGCCGGTGCCGTCCGAGGCCCGGAGGTCGTCCGAGTCACCGACGACCCCGGCGATCGCGCTCGACCTCGACGGGCGGCCGATGGCGGCGGTCAAGCTCCTTCTGAAGCGAGACGGCGAAGCCGTCGTCGAGGTGACCACGGACGTGGAAGGCCGCTTCGAGATGCGGACCGATCGGACGATCGAAGCCGCCGACGAGACGCTGGCCGCCCTCGCGTACCGCGACCTGGACGGCCTGCGCGAGGTCAGGCTCGCCCAGACCGTGCGCGTCGCGGGCGAGGTCGTCGACGTCGACGGGCGCCCCGTCGACCGGGGCTATGTCGCAGACAGGTCCAGCGCCGCGAGGGCGGGGCTCGCGCTCGACCCTAGATCACCCTACGTCGGTCTCTACAGAAGCCTGGCAGGGGAGTTCTGGCCTGACAACCGATTCGACCTGGGCCACGTTGCGACGTGGCCAGGGAAGACGCTCCGCGTGCACTCGGTGCTCGGGACACTGGACGTTCCCGTCCCGCCGGCTGACACGACGGAGCTACGCATCGTGTTCCCCGGCTCGCTGGAGAGCGACAGCATCACGGTGCGCGTGATCGACGAACGCGGCCGCCCGGCGACCGACGGTGCGGTGAGCATCGGGCACGTGGCGAGGCCAACGGACGACTCCGGCACGGCGACGTTCGAGCTCGGAAGGGACAACGACGCTCGGACGATCGTCGCCATCCGCCACGGCTTCGTCCCCGTCAGCGTCCCGCGACCTAGCGGTGGAGACGTCGAGGTCGAGGTCGCGGTCACCGAGCGAGGCCGGTCGGTGACCGGCCTCGTCGTCGACGCGGACGGCGCCCCCGTGGCCGGCGCGGAGGTCGTCGTCTGGGACGGAGGGGTGCCGTTCGGGCGGTACGCGGTGGCGGAGCTCGTCGACGACCTGGACGTCGATTGGAGCCTGCCGTTCGAGACCGATGCCGAGGGCCGGTTCGAGATCTCCAGCCTCGCGGACGGGCCGTACACGCTCCGCGCCCTCGCGCCCGATCCGCTGCGTATCGGCACGGCACGCGACGTGGTACCCGGAGATGACGTCGTGATCCGACTGCCCGACGCGAGCGGCGCGATTCCGATCGAAGGGCGCGTCGTCGATGTGTCCGGTCGCCCGGTCCAGGACGCACGGGTCCAGGCAGGTGCGACGAAGCGGCGATGGAGGGAGGGCGAGTGGCTGAACAGCTTGGCCGATCCGTACAACGCCTACTTCCTCGCCCACTCGAACAGCTTCATCTCGATCACCGACGCCGACGGTCGGTTCAGGCTCCCGGACCTGGCTCAGGAGGGGCTGCTCCTGTTCGCGGAGAAGGACTCCGCCCGCGCGTCGGTCGAAGCGACCGCGCGCGACCTGACGATCGTCCTGGACTGCGAGTGCCCGATCACCGTGAACCTCGAGCCGTCGAGCCGCCAGCACCGCCTCGCGGCGGTCGATGCCTCCGGGCGTTTCCTGCGCTACCGGCGCAAGGACCGGAGCCTGGTGCTCTCTCCTGGCGTCGTGCCGTTCGGATCGGGGTCGCTCGACCTGACCGTTCCCCAGAGCACCGTCGCACTCGTCCTGCTGGAGCGAGGCAACGAGGTCTCTCGCGTCGCCATCGAGCCCGACCCCGCCGTACGGCTCCAGGTCCGGCTGTAGGAGACTCTCCAAGGCCCCCGCCTCTTTTCCCTGCGGTTTCTCGCGCCGAATCCGCGGTCACATCGTCTCTGGACCCCGTGACCGCGAGACCCAACCCCGACGGCGTTTCACTCGAGGATCTCGCCTGGCTGCGCCGGCTGGCGCTGCACCTCGTCCGCGACGAGTGCGAGGCCGACGACCTCACGCAGGAGGCCGTGCTGAAGGCGCTCGACGCGGGCCGGTTCGATGCGCCGCGCAGCTGGTGGCGGGCGGTCCTTCGCAACGCGGCGCGCGATCGGGCGAAGACCGGCGCACACCGGCGCGAGCGCGAGCTCGACGCCAGGCCCGGCGAGGAGCCGCCGACCCCGCACGCGGTCGTCGAGGCTGCGGAGACGCAGCAGCGCGTCGCCGACGCGGTCCTCGCGCTCGACGAGCCCTACCGGACGGTGCTGCTCCTGCGGTACTTCGAGGGGCTGCCGCAGCGCCGGATCGCGCGCGAGCTCGAGCGCCCAGCGTCGGAGGTCAAGGCACAGCTCGAGGCGGGACGCGCGCGACTGCGGCGACGGCTCGGGCGGGAGTTCGGACGGGGCGGCGCGCTCGCCGTCGCCCTGCTGCCCATCGCGGGCGCCGATCGTGCGGCGGCCGCCGTGACGACGGCAGGTGTGACCGCGAGCAGCTCATTCATCGGAGGAGTCGTCATGGCGAAAGGAACGTGGATCGCGGCCGCTGCGGCGGGTGTGCTCGTGGCGACGCTGGTCGTGCGCTCGGAGATCAGGCCGGTCGAGAGAGACGCCGACGCGGTCGTCGGTCGAGCGACGGCCGAGCTTCAGGAGCCGGCGCCGATCGCGGCGCCTCCGGAGGTCGATGTGCGAAAGCGGGCCGAAGCGAGCGCCCCGCCGGCTGAGGGCGGAGCCGCGCTGGACGCCCCCTACACGGTTCCGACGACGCCGGCGATCGCCCTGGACCTCGGTGGGCGACCGCTGGTCGGCGTGGAGTTCATCCTGACGTCGAATCTCCACGACGTGGAGCACGTGAAGTCGGACGGGAACGGCCGCTTCCAGATGCAGCTCGACCAGACGATCGAACCGGCCGACGAGCGGCTCGCCGTCCTCGGGTACCGAGATCTCGACGGGACGCGAGAGGTGCGGATCGTTCCGACGGTACGCGTCGCGGGCGAGGTCGTCGACGAGCGCGGTCGGCCGGTGAACTTCGGGCATATCGTCCACGAGTCGACGGCGAGGAGCGCAGGGTTGCGGTCAAATCCAGCCGCTCCCTATCGCGGCGAACGAGGCGAGACCCAGCACGGTTCGAGCAGCAACCGCTTCAACCTCGAGAGGATCACGACCTGGCCGGGCAAGACGTTCTCGGTCTACTCCAGGCTGGGCGCGCAGAGCTTCGCGGTTCCGTCAGTGGATACGGACGACCTGGTCGTCACCCTCGACGGTGTGATCGACGGCGATCGCGTCACCGTACGCGTGCTCGACGAGCGAGGACTTCCCGCGCCCGACGGACAGGTCTGTATCGGCTACGACTGTGAGCGAATGGACTCGAGTGACGAGCTGGTCGCGGTTCTGTACGCGCGACCTGCGGGAGCGCGCCACTCGCTGACGGCCACGCGCCCCGGGTACATGCCCGTCGAGGCCTCCGTCCCTGAGGGCGCCGACGTCGAGGTCGAGGTCGCGGTGACCGAGCGAGCACTCTCGCTGAAGGGCAGGGTCGTGAATGCGAAAGGCGACCCGGTGGTGGGCGTCGAGGTCTGCCTCTGGGACGGTGGCACGCCGCTGGGCTCGGCGGGCTTCGCCGAAGTTCTGGTCTCGGACGATCCGGACTACGACGGGATCTACAGAACGGACTCGGAAGGTCGCTTCGAGATTCGAGGCCTCGCCGACCGCGCCTATACGCTCCGCGCGATCGCGAGCGATCCGCTGCGCGTCGTGACCGCGGGCGGGCTCGTCCCGGGCGACCCCGAGCCCGTTCTGCACCTGCCCGACTCAGCGGCAGCTGCACCGATCACGGGCCGCGTGGTCGACGTCGCGGGGACGCCGCTCGAAGGCGCAACGGTCGCGGTCGTCGCGACGAAGCGGCGCACCGACTTCAGCGACGCCCGGAATCGCTGGACGGATCAGATCGGCCCGTGGAACACCGTCCGCGGCGCGACCGTGGAGACCGACGCCGAAGGCCTGTTTCGGATCGAAGGCGTCATCCCGGACGGCGTGCGCCTCAGCGCGAGGAAGCGGAACGACAGCGCGTCGGCCGGTATCGCTTTAGGCGAGACGACGATCGTCGTCGACCGAGGGTGCGACGTGACGGCGAGACTCGAACCCTCGGACCGCGATCGCCAGCTGGCTGCCGCGGACGAGACCGGTCGCTACCTGCGCTACATGCTGCACGAGGAGATCGCGATTCTCCAAACCCGCTCGCCGGGCCCTGTCCGCCGCGGAACCGAGTCCATCGACCTCATCGTCTCACAGGCGACGCGCGCGCTCGTCCTACTGGAGGGAGACCGCGAGGTCGCCCGCGTGGAGATCGAGCCGGATCCGGACGCGAGCACGAGCGTCGAGCTGTAGCGCGATCGGAGTGGCACCAAGGTGGCGTTCCGCGCGTCGAGCGGCCCGCCTAGCTTCGTCCAAGAGAGTCGGGGCCAGATCCGCCTCGACCGGACGCTGCGCCATGAAAACGATTCGATCGCTCTTCGCCGTCTCGCTCGTCGCCGCCTGCGCGGCGCCGCCCCCGCCGCCGCCCGCCAGCGCTCCTGCGCCGGCTCCTCCGCCGGTCCAGAGCCCGTCGTTCGATCCCCCCTCAGGAGTCTTCGTGCCGGTGGGGACGCGACTCCTCGTTCGGATGCAGGACAGCGTCAACACGCGCCAGCATCGCGCCGGGCACCGCTTCACGATGGTGCTGGAGGGCGACCTCGTCGCCGAGGGGCAGACCGTGGCGCCGCGCGGGAGCCTCGTCTACGGCATCGTCGCGGATGCGACCTCGTCGCGGCGCGTCGCGGGGAGCTCCTCGCTGACGCTCGTGCCGACCGACCTGTCGATCGGCGGACGCCTCGTGCCGATCCGCACCTCGCAGGCGCGGGCCGTGGCGGCGCAGAGTGCTGGACAGCGAACCGTGGGCCGGACGGCGCGCGGAGCCGCGCTCGGGGGTCTCGCAGGCGGCTCGTCGGGAGCGCGGACCGGCGCCAAGATCGGGCTCGGCGCATCGATCCTGAGCGACGACGGTCAGATTCAGGTCGCGAGCGGGACCCTCCTTGAGTTCGAGCTCGTCGACGGGTTCGCGATCTGACCGGAGTCCGTCTTCACTTTCAGGAGAGCACGTCCTCGATGGCCTCGAGCAACTCGAGGCCCGCGATCGGCTTGCGAAGGAACGCGCGCACACCCGCTGCCCCGGCCCGATCGCGGACCGACGGCGCGTCGAAGGCCGTGATGAGCAGGACGGGAATCGCGCTCCCGTCCGCGTCGAGTCGCTCGAGGAGCTCCAGCCCTCCGAGTCCGGGCAGCTGCAGGTCGAGGATCAGTCCGTCGACGGAGAGCTCGTCGCGCCGCTCGAGGAAGTCCTCCGCGCTGACGAACGTGATGACTTCGTAGTCCGCCGAGCGCAGGAGGCGCGAGAGCGCGCGAAGCACCGACGGGTCGTCGTCGACGATTCCCCAGGTGCGTCGCGCCGCCGTGGGTTCGCGCCGCTTTTCTCCGTGCTCGGCCATCGTGTGTGTGGTTGATAGCCGAGTCTCGACCCGATCGTCATTCCACCTTGGCGTGATCCGTGTCACCAGCCACGCCCCGGCCGAGCCCGCAGCGTTCGTAGAGGCGCGCGAGCTCCGCCACGGAATCGACGCCCGACTTGCTCATGACGCGCCCGCGGTGCGACTTCACGGTGTCGAGCGCGATCCCAAGGTCCATCGCGATCTGCTTGTTGAGACGCCCGGCGACCACGAGCTCGAGGACCTCGCGCTCGCGCGACGTGAGCCGAGCGATCCGGGCGCGAAAGGCGTCGAGCTCGCTGCGTCGCTCTTCACCGCGGACGTGCGCGGCGATCGCGCCGAGTACGGTCGACATCAACTCGCGGTCGTCGGCGGGCTTCGTGAGGAAGTCGACGGCGCCCTCCTTGAGCGCCCGAACAGAGCTCGGAACGTCGCCGTGGCCGGTCAGGAACACGATCGGAAGCTCGACGCCGCGCTCGCGCAGACGCCTCTGGAGCGCGAGCCCGCCGGTGCCCGGCATGTGAAGGTCGAGGACGAGGCAGTGCGCCTCGGGTTCGAATTCGTGATCGAAGAGCTCGCTCGCATCGGCGAAGCACCGCGCCTCGAGCCCCGCCGTGCCGAGGAGTCTCGCGAGCGCCTTACGGACGGACGGGTCGTCGTCGACGACGTACACGATCGACTCGGTCATCGCGCTTCCTCGGCCTCGACCGCGTCGAGCTCGATGCGGAACGTCGACCCGTGTCCGGGGGTCGATTCGACGAAGATCGCGCCTCCGTGGCGCTCGATGATGGCTCGGTTCATGGCGAGTCCCATCCCGGTTCCCTGGGGCTTGGTGGTGTAGAACGGCTCGAACATCCGCGCGGCGCGAGACGGCTCGATGCCCACGCCATGGTCGGTGACAGACAGGATGACGCGATCGTCATCCGCGTGAAGCCGGAGCAGCACCTCGCACGGGCCACTGCACGATTCGTCCATCGCCTGGAGTCCGTTCAGGATGAGGTTGATCAAGACCTGCTGGAGCTCGACGGGGTCGCCCTCGACGGGTGGAACGTCCCGAGCGAGCTCGGTGCGAACCGCGCAGCCCTGCCGCACGGCCTCCCCTCGAACGAGCCGCTCGGCCTCGCGGACGACGTCGGCGAGATCGAGTCGTCCGAGGGGCTTGTGCTCCTTTCGAACGAGCGCGCGAATGTGATCGACGATCTCGGACGCACGCACGCCGTCCGACGCGATGTCGTCGAGCGCCTCACGCGCCTCGTCGGGATCGGGCGGGTCCGCATCGAGGAGCCGCTGAGCGGATCGCGCGTTGCTGACGATCGCGAAGAGCGGCTGCTTGACCTCGTGGGCAATCGACGTGGTCAGCTCGCCGAGACTCGCGGCGCGCGACACGCGCGAGAGCTGCTCCCAGTTGCGGGCGGCCTCCTCCTCGGCCCGCTCCCGCTCCTCGATCTCGCGCTCGAGGCGCGCGTTCCGGAGCTGAGCGCGGCGGGCGCGCGAGTGGAGCGACGCCATGAGGAGTCCGAGCAGCCCGAGGGGCAGCAGGATACGAACGCTGCGTCGCTCCCAGAGTCGAGGCGTGACCTCGAAGCTGAGGGCGGGGTCCAGCGCTTCGACGGCCTCGGTCCCCGTGCCGGCCGCGAGGTACAGGGCGTATCGGCCGGGACGAAGGCCCGTGTACGTCGCCACGCGCGACGAGCCGGCCTGGACCCACTCGCTCTCGTAGCCGTCGAGCCGATAGCGGACGGCGGCGAGATTCGGGCGATCGATGCGCGGTGCGGCGAATCGAACGTTCAGGCGTCGAACGCCGGACGAGAATCGAACGCCCTCCCCCCAGTCGATCGCATCACCGTCGACGTCGACCTCTTCGATGAGCACGGTCGACGTTTTCGCACCCGAAGGACGCGGACGCGGCGGAACCGTGAGGATGCCCAGTTCGCCGCACATGTAGAGAACGCCGTCACTCGCCAGCCAC
This sequence comes from Planctomycetota bacterium, assembly GCA_039200205.1. Taxonomy (GTDB): domain Bacteria; phylum Planctomycetota; class UBA1135; order UBA1135; genus Saltatorellus. The sequence goes on along the minus strand of JBCCSK010000009.1, from coordinate 29,953 downwards.
GCCTTGGGCGCCGAGAACCCGCCCCAGAGCTCGGACATGCTCAGATGGTCGGGGAGCCAGTAGCTCGCCAGCGACTGAGTCGGCTCGCCGTTCAGCGCCTCGAAGCGACGCAGCGGATAGGCGCTGAAACCGTGGCGGCCGCCGATCCACAGATTGCCGTTCGCGTCGCACGCCACTCGATCGACGTGGTCGGCCGTCAGTCCATCGCGAGCCGAGAGCGAACGGGCGCGTCCGTCGGCGACCTGAACCAGACCGAACTCGGTGGCGATCCACAGCCCGTCGTCCGCGTCGAAGAACGCAAGGCTCGCAGACGACAGCGCGGGCACGTCCGACTGGCGCACGGGCTCGAGCCCGTCGGCGGAGCCCTTGAAGACGCCGAGGTCGTTTCCGGCCCAGACGAGACCTTCCTCGTCCTCGTGGAACCACTCGAGCGCGATGCCACCGACCTCGTCGAGGATGCGGGCGCCGCCGGGCGTGAGGACGAAGGAGGGCTGACTCCGCCGCGAGATCCAGAGCGCTCCGCTCGAGTCCTCCAGAAGCGCCTGAACCATCATGTCTTCGAGCAGCGGATCCCCGCTCAGCCGTTCGATCCTGCCGCCGGGGTCGATCCGGTGGATCCCCGCCTGGCCCCCGACCCAGAGATCGTCGCGGCGTGACCGTGCGAAGGCTCGAACGCTCATGAAGTCGACGCCCGACTCCGGTCCGACCGGCGTCCATGCCTGACCGTCACGCTTCAGGAGCCCCTCGTTCGTCCCGACCCAGAGCCGGCCCTGTGCGTCCTCGATGACGCAGTTGGAGCGCCGGCCTTCGAGCTCGACGCCGGTCCAGGGAGGGTCGTACCGATCGAGCCCGGCGTTCCGGAAGTATCCCACCCAAAGTCCGCGCTCCCGGTCGAGCCAGACCGCGCTCGCGATGCTCCTGCACTCGAGCGCGGACACGCCTTCGGACGAGATCAGCGCCACGTGGTTGGTGGCCGCGGCGTACACGGCGCCGTCGCCCGCGGCGTGGAGGTCGTAGACGGCGCCGCTCGGGAACCCGTCCACGGGGCGATCGGATCCGTCGAATCCGACGCGCGTCACGCCGTAGGCCGTCCCGAGGTAGATGCCGTCGGCGCTGTCGACCAGGGCATGGATCGGATACCACCCGTCGCCGACCTCGCTCGTGATCCGCCCCTCGCGCAGCGAGTACAGCCCGTAGTCCGTGCCGATCCACAGGACCCCGAAGTCGTCCTCGCACAGCGAGAGAACGTCGGCTGGGGCCCCTTCGAGAGGCGCGCAGGTTCCGTCCTCGTTCGCGATCCAGACGCCGCCGCGGCCACCGATCCAAGCGCCACCCGAGCGTCGTGCGCACAGTGCGCGGACCTCGATGTCCTCCGCTCCGACGAGCGGCTCGAAGCGGCCCGGACGTCCAGCACGACGGCGGAGTGCGCCTCGCGTCGTCCCGATCCACAGATCGCCGTTCGCAGCGGGTAGGAGGGCCTCGATCGCGTTGACGGACAGCTCGGGCGTCGAACGGGTGTCGAACGTCGCGAAGCGGAGCCCGTCGAAGCGCGAGAGTCCGTTCTCGGTCGCGATCCAAACGTAGCCGTCGTCGTCCTGGCACACGTCGTTGATCCACCCCGACGGCAGACCGTCCACGACCCCGAAACGGCGATGGACGTGCAGCTCCAGCGGAATGTCACCGCGCGAGAGCGGAAGATCGGGGACGTCGGCCGCGGCCTGCGATGTGAACGAGGCGACGACGGTCAGCGTCGACAGCACGGGGCGGCAGGCGTTCAAGGCGGGCGGTCCGGCGTCAGTGTCGCACGCAGGGGAGAACCGCGCAATTCGGGCCTCCATCCGTCGGAGTCGGCGGCCGCCACCAAGGTGTGATTCCGCGGGCTCCGAGATCGTGATCCGATCTTACGTCTTTCACCCGCCGCCCCGCCGGCGCGGGATCCCGCTCCTCCATTCCACGTCCGATGAACCTCGTCACGACCATCGTCCCCGTCCTCGCCGGATTGGCCGCGCCCGCAGAGACTCCGCCGATCGAGGCAGCCGCGCCGGCGCAGCAGAAGCCCAACATCCTCGTGATCTGGGGCGACGACGTCGGCGTCCACAACATCAGCGCCTACAACCACGGGATCATGGGGTACCGCACCCCGAACATCGATCGCATCGCCCGTGAGGGCGCGATGTTCACGGACTCGTACGCGCAGCAGAGCTGCACTGCCGGCCGCGCCTCGTTCATCCTCGGTCAGCACCCGTTCCGGACCGGCCTCCTGACGATCGGTATGCCGGGCTCGGACCATGGCATCCCGGGCTGGGCCCCGACGATCGCCGACCTGCTGAAAGAGCAGGGCTACACGAGCGGTCAGTTCGGCAAGAACCACCTCGGTGACCAGGACGAGCACCTGCCGACCAACCACGGCTTCGACGAGTTCTACGGCAACCTGTACCACCTGAACGCCGAGGAAGAGCCGGAGACCTACTACTACCCCAAGGACCCTGCGTTCCGCGCGAAGTACGGGCCGCGCGGCGTGATCCGCAGCTACGCGGACGGTCGGATCGAGGACACGGGTCCGATGACGCGCAAGCGCATGGAGACCGCGGACGAGGACTTCGTCGGCTCCGCGATCGACTTCATCGAGCGCGCACACGCGGCGGACAAGCCGTTCTTCTGCTGGGCGAGCACGACGCGCATGCACGTCTGGACGCGCCTGAAGGAAGAGGCGCAGGGTCGAACGGGCGTGGGCCTCTACCCCGACGGCATGGTCGAGCACGACGACCATGTCGGTCTCTTGCTCGACAAGCTCGACGAGCTCGGGATCGCCGACAACACGATCGTCGTCTACAGCACCGACAACGGCGCGGAGTCGTTCACGTGGCCGGACGGCGGCATCACTCCCTTCCACGGCGAGAAGGGCACGACCTGGGAGGGCGGCTTCCGCGTGCCGCAGTTCGTCCGCTGGCCTGGCGTCGTGGAGCCCGGCACGGTCATCAACGAGATGATGTCCCACGAGGACTGGCTGCCGACGCTGCTCGCGGCCGCCGGGGACCCGGACATCGTCGAGAAGTGCAAGAAGGGCCACACGGCGAACGGCAAGCAGTGGAAGGTCCACCTCGACGGCTACAACTACATGCCCTTCCTGAAGGGTGACGTCGAGGAAGCGCCGCGCGATGCGATCTACTACTTCGGTCAGGGCGGCGAGCTGAACGCAATCCGCTGGGACGACTGGAAGGTTCACTTCGCCGTCATCAAGGGCAACATCGCGACCGGCGAGCGCATCGTGACCAACTGGCCGCTGATCGTGAACCTGCGCGCCGACCCCTACGAGGAGATGCACGAAGAGGGCGAGATGGGCTACCTGAGGTGGTACGGCGACAACATGTGGCTGTTCGTGCCCGTCCAGGCCAAGCTGCGCGAGTTCTTCACGACGATCCCCGACTTCCCGTTCCAGGAGGGATCGAGCCTCACCGCGGGGGGGATCAACTACACGTCGCTGAAGGCGATGAAGGCCCTCCAGATGCTCGACGAGCTCGAGGAACGGTTCCCGACCGGACGCTGACGCTACGATGCGCGGGAGCCGCGACGAGGCTCCCGCGCTCTCGACCATGCGATCGGTCCATCGAACTTGTTTCGGCGCGCTACTCCTTGCGTTGACGCCGATGGCGGCCGGTCAGGATGAAGAGCCGGACGACTCCGCCTGGCTCGAGGCGAGCGTCGACGAGCTTCCCCAGTTCGCGCTCATTCCGGAGACCCCCTACTTCTCCGGCGGGCGCGTCGTCGGTGTCCCCGGGGACATCGAGCTCGACCTCGATACGAGCTTCCCGAAGTCGGACTCCGTCTTCGGCAGCCTGATCCCCTCCGGCTACTTCGGCTGGAAGGAACAGGTCTACGAAGACCACGGCATCAAGCTGGCCTTCGGCTACCAGACGCTCGTTCAGCGCGCGTCACGATCGCCTGGCGAGCGGACCGGCTGGGGCGGCTGGGCTCAGATCGAGGGCAAGTGGGAGATCTTCAATCGCGGCGATGACTACGAGGGAGGCCTGGTCTTCGATCTCGACTGGCGTCACGACGTCGGAGGGCGCCCGACTCCGGTCGAGTTCGGGTTCGCCGAGCTGGGATCGGCCCAGGGAACGGACGTCGCGTTCTTCGAGTGGGATCCGAACCTCGTCGCGTTCTACTGGGATCAGTGGCTGGAGAAGGACTCGTTCAACTTCCGGGTCGGGAAGCAGCTCGCGGCGAACATCTTCGACTTCTTCCGCTTCAAGGACCCGCGTACGTCGTTCAGCGCTCCCGCGTTCACCGTCGCGCCAGCGTCGATCCCTGCCCCTGCTTTTGGCTACGGCGCATCGTTCAAGTGGTGGCCGAAGAAGGGCGGGTCGACGTACGTCGTGGGGACGATCAACGACATGAACGGTTCGCCGACCGAGTACGACCCGTCGACGCTCTTCGACGAGAGCGAGTTCTTCTACGGCCTCGAGATCGGCACGTTCTGGAAGCGCGGAGTCGGTGACTTCGACCACCTGCACCTGAACCTGTTCTACGCCGACGAGACGTCGAGCCTTCCGCAGGGGCAGCCGAACGAGGCCGGGGGCGGGTTCAAGCTGGCGGGATCGAAGCAGTGGGACGAGTTCGTGAGCTTCGGCAGCTACACGTACAACCGCGCCGAGGGAGGTGGGCTCGGCCTGACGCTCGCCGAGCACACGGTCAACGCCGGCGTGGCATTCCTCCGCCCCTTCGGATACCGCGGCGAGCTGGGCCTCGGCCTGTCCTGGCTCGATCCGATCAACGACTCTCTCGACGACGAGTTCGCCGCCGAGGCGTACTGGAAGCTGCTGCTGACCTCGGACCTTTGGATCACGCCTGGAATCCGCTTCATCGACGACCCTGCGCTGAGCCCGTCCAGCGACTCGATCGTGATCGGGCAGCTGAAGCTACGGCTGTTCCTCTGATCCGCCGCGCGGGGTCGAGGAGGGGCCCTGGGCGTGCTGAATCGCTCGCGCTGGGGTAGTCTCGGCTGGTACGCGCGGGCTGCGCGCTCGTCGCGGCTCAGCCAGTCCCTTCCCTTCGCTCACTGCCATGAAAGCCGTTCTCTTCGGTCTCGCTGGCCCCGTTCTTCTCTGCCCCCCCGCAACAGCACAGCAGTTCGATCTCGTCGACGTCACGGACCGCGCCGGCATCGACTTCGACCGAGGTGACGGCCGCATGGGCCTCGCCATCGGCGACATCGACGGCGACGGATGGCAGGACGTCGCGATCTTCGGCGCCAACGACGAGACGCCGCGGATCTACCGCAACCAGGGCGCGATCATCAGCGCCGGCACGGACGTCCCCTGGTTCGTCGACATCACGGACCAGGTGATGCCGCCGAACGACTTCCCGACCTCGGTCGGGCTGTTCGCCGACCTCGACAACGACGGCGACCAGGACCTCGCCGTGGGCCGCCGCGGATTCGACCCCGCGACCGGCGAGCCCAACCATCAGACGGGTGCGATCGCGTACTACGAGAACATGCTCGATACGACGGGCCGCTTCGAGATGGGTGCGAGCCCGCTGCGCGTCGCGCACTCGCCGTCGTCGATCAGCACTCTGACCGCCGTCGACCAGGACGGTGATCGCGACCTCGATCTGTTCATGGCGTACTCGGGCGTGAGCGGGAACTACACGGCCTCGCGCTGCTTCTTCGTTCGCAACGACGGACTGCCGAACCTCGTCGACGCGTCGGACACGTTCGGGATCCCCCTGTGGAACGTCGCGCGCGCGCTGAGCGCGGTCTTCGCCGACTTCGACGGCGACATGCTCCCCGACCTGCACTGCGCCGTGGACTTCCACATGGACCTGCACGGCAAGAACATGGGAGGCGGGAGCTTCCTCGACGTGAGCCAGGCGGTCGGGACGACCAACCTGGGCTCCGACATGGGGCTCGCGATCGGGGACATCGACAACGACCTCGACCTCGACATCTACTCGACCAACATCAACGTCGGCGTCCTCTACGTGAACGACGGCACCGGCAACTTCACGAACGAGGCGGGGGCGCGCGGGTGCCTCAACTTCAACGGCTCGACCGCCACGATCGGCTGGGGCACCAACTTCGTCGACCTCGACAACGACCAGGACCTCGACCTGACGATGGTCCCGACCGGCCCCGGGGACGGGCACGTCTGGATGAACGACGGGACCGGTCACTTCCAGCAGGTCACGACGGCCACCAACGTCGAGCTGAAGGGCTACGCGATCATCGACTTCGACCTCGATCGAGACGGGGACCAGGACCTGCTGTACCTGGGCAGCGCCGAGGCCCTGACGCCGCGACTGCTCCTGAACGTCTCCTCGGCCATGAACCACTGGCTGGAGGTCGACCTCGAGGGCACGCTCTCGAACCGCGACGCCATTGGGGCGCAAGTCGTGGTGACCACGCCGGACGGAACCCGCCAGATGCGCGCGGTCATGGCCGCGCACAGCTACCGGGTGGGCGCGCCGAAGCGCCTGCACTTCGGGCTCGGCGACCAGTCGATCGTCTCGGAGATCGAGGTGCGATGGCCCAGCGGTCGAGTGACGCGCCGCGGCCCGTTCCCTGGGGACCGGATCATCGGCCTCATCGAGTGACGCGCGAGCGGCGTGAGCGCATGAAGACTCCGGGCTAGACTGCATCGCGGATCTCGAACCTCGACCCGCGATGCACAAGACCTTCGACCGCCGCTCCCTCCTCGTTGCCGCCGCCGCCTCGCTCGTCGGGACGGAGGCCCTCGCCAAGCCTGCGCCGCGGCCGCGCCAGACCATGCGCGGCCGCAAGCTTCGTCACGCCGCGATCGCGACCGGCGGGATGGGCTGGCACGACCTGAGCCATATCGCGTCCCACGCGGACGTCGAGATCGTGGGTCTGTGCGACATCGACACCTCGCGCATGGAGAAGGCGCGCGAGCTCGCGCCGGACGCACGCGTCTTCCAGGACTGGAGGAAGATGCTCGATGAGATGGCCGGCAAGGTCGACTCCGTCCACGTCTCGACGCCCGACCACATGCACGCCGCCATCGCGATGGCCGCGATGGGGCGCGGCCTGCACGTGTACTGCCAGAAGCCGCTGACGCGCACCGTCGCCGAGGCCCGCGCGATGAAGCGCCGGGCGGCCGCGAGCGGCGTCGTCACGCAGATGGGGATCCAGAACCACTCGAACCAGCACTACGCAGCGGCGAAGGCGCTGTTCGACTCCGGGCGCATCGGGAAGGTCTACGAGGTGCACGTCTGGTCGGACCGACCTGCGGGCTGGTGGCCCCAGGGCGTCGAGCGGCCGGAGGGCGAAGACCCGGTTCCCGAGTCGCTCGACTGGGACGGCTGGCTCGGCATCGCGCCGCAGCGCCCGTACAAGAAGGACGAGTACCACGCGTTCAAGTGGCGCGGCCGCGAGGACTTCGGCACCGGCGCCCAGGGCGATATGGCGTGTCACCTGATGGATCCCGCCGTGTGGTTCCTCGGGCTCGGTGCGCCTTTGACGCTCCGGTCCGACGGACCGACGCCCAACGGCGAGAGCTTTCCCCTCTGGTCGCGCGTGCACTACACGTTCCCGGCGAACGAGCTCACGACGCGCGGTCCGCTCCCGCTGACCTGGCACGACGGAGGCAAGCTGCCGCCCGTCGATCTCCTGGAGTCCCTCGGAACCGACCGAGAGTCGATCCCGAAGAACGCCTGCCTGTTCGTGGGGACGAAGGGCGCTCTGATCGCGGACCCGTACGCACCGCCGCGGCTCCTTCCCGAGGCGGACTTCGCGGACGTCGAGATCCCGACGCCGGAGGGCGGGGACCACTGGCACCAGTTCGTCGATGCGTGCCGCGGCAAGGCCGAGTCGTCGGCGCCGTTCGACTACGCGGCCGAGCTCACCGAGGTCGCGCTGCTCGGCAACGTCGCCCTTCGGTATCCGCATGAGACGCTCGAGTGGGACGGCGCGGGCATGAGCTTCCCGAGCCACCCCGACGCCACCCCGCACCTCCACCCCCACCTCCGGGACGGATGGAGCATCGAGGGGCTCGGCGGCTAGCGGTCCCGTAGTCAGCCCGACAAGAGTGAATTCCGTGGGCGCTGCAGCGTAGGGTCCGGGAATCGACGAGTCCGCAATGCAGCGGGCTCGCGATCCCGAGGACCTCCCGATGACCGAACAACCTGCCTCCGTCGAGCGCGAACTCGACCCCTTCTCCGGCTGGCCGATGCTCGCGTTGGCCCTCGCCGCGCCGCCGCTTCTGATCTTCGGCTTCATCCAGGCGGCGGAGTCACGGGCGCTTCCGGCCCCGGTGATCGCCATCGCGAGCATCGTAAGCGGGATCGCCTGGATCCTGCTCATCATCGGGTTCTACATCGTCAACCCGAACATGAGTCGCGTGATGGTCCTCTTCGGCCACTACAAGGGCACGGTGAAGAAGACCGGCTTCTGGTGGATCAACCCGTTCACCGTCAAGCACAGCCTGTCCCTCCGCGCGCACAACGTGTCGAGCGAGAAGATCAAGGTGAACGACGCGGTCGGGAACCCGATCGAGATCGGCGCGGTCGTCGTGTGGCGCATCGCCAACACCGCCCAGGCGACCTTCGACGTCGAGGACTACGAGGAGTACGTCGACGTCCAGATCGAGGCCGCCGTGCGCAGCCTCGCGAGCGCTCACCCGTACGACGAGCACGACGCGGACGGCACCGGCGACGTCGTCTCGCTCCGCGGAGACCGCGACGAGGTGACCGCCGAGCTGCAGATCGCGCTGACCGAGCGTCTGGAGCGCGCCGGCGTCGAGGTCGTCGAGGCACGACTGAGCCACCTCGCCTACGCGCCCGAGATCGCGTCCGCGATGCTCCAGCGCCAGCAGGCCCAGGCGATCATCGCGGCCCGCCGGCAGATCGTCGAGGGCGCCGTCGGCATGGTCCAGGACGCGCTCGACATGCTGAAGAGCGGCAACGTCGTCGAGCTCGACGACGACCGACGCGCCTCGCTGGTCGGCAACCTGCTCGTCGTCCTGTGCGGCCAGGAGAGTGCGCAGCCGGTTCTCAACGCGGGGGCGTCGCGGGATTAGGCTTGGGGGCGCTATGCCCGCCCCTCGAGAGAGCACTGACCGTGCGGAACGCGCGTCGACCGCGAGCGTAGGTATCTACGGCGCGAGCGGCACGACGGGCGTCGAGCTCGCGCGCCTGCTTCACCGTCATCCCGACGCCGACGTCGCGTTCGCAACGTCGCGATCGGAGTCCGGCGCGACGCTCGACGCCTTCGACCCTGCCGCGCCGCGGATTCCGCTCGTCCACCCCGACGAAGCGGATCTCGCCAGCGTCGACGCCGTGTTCCTCTGCGTCCCCCACGGCACGGCGGGCCCGCTCGCGGAGCGCTGCGTCACGGCCGGCGTCCGCGTGATCGACGTGTCGGGCGATCACCGACTGCGCGACGCCGACCTCCACCGCAGGACGTACGGGAGCGAGCGGTCCGAGGCCCTCGCGGAGCGCGCCGTCTACGGCCTGACCGAGTTTGCGCGCGACCAGGTCCGCGACGCCAAGCTGGTCGCGAACCCCGGCTGCTACGCGACGGCGTCGATCCTCGGACTCGCGCCGCTCGCCGCCGCGGGATTCCTGACCGATCTCTCGATCGTCGACGCGAAGTCTGGCGTGTCGGGCGCGGGCCGGGCGCCGACGGCGACCAACCACTTCTGCTCGGTCTCAGAGGACGTCCGCCCGTACAAGGTCGGCCGCGTGCACCGCCACGTGGCGGAGATCGAGCAGGAGCTCGCCGCACACGATCCCGAAGGGCGAGCGCACAGGATCGTCTTCAATCCCCACCTCGTTCCGCTGGAGCGCGGCATCGAGGCCACGATCGTCGTACGCGGCGCCGACGTCGACGACGTGCGAAGCGCCTACGCCCGCACCTACGAGGGCGAGCCGTTCATCCGACTCCTCGCCCCGGACGAGACGGCGCGGATCCGCGCCGTCGCGCGCACGAACCGCGCCGACATCGGCGTGTGCGACGTCGAGGGAACCGACGCGGTCGTGGTGACCGTCGCGCTCGACAACCTCGTGAAGGGCGCCGCGGGCCAGGCGGTGCAGAACCTCAACGTGATGCTCGGCCTCGCGGAGACGACAGGTCTGGAAGGGTGATGCGCAGGCGCCGGGATGGCGCAACGGAGCAAGGGCCTCAAGCGTCACGATCGAGTCGATCTCGCAGCTCACCGAGCGCCTGCCGAGGTCGATCGTCCCCGATCGCGCGAGCGATCTCGTCGACCAGCTCGGCAACCTCGTCCAGCGGGACGGCGCCCGCACGGGCCATTGCCGCCGAATCCTCGAGGTCGCGGGGCCGGCCGGCCAGCAGCTTCACGGCGATCAGGTGCACGGCGGTGGGGAGCAACAGGTCGACGCCAGCCGCGGTAGCGCGCTCGGCGCTCGCAAGGATGTGCTCCTCGAGTCCAGGCCCACCGAGAACGACGTCGACTGGCACCTTCGATGCTCCGTGAACGAGCGGAAGCACGCGCGTCCGAGCAATGAAGTCGTCGTCTGGCGCGAATCGCATCCGCAGGTCCGTACGCTCGCAGGCTTCGAGGAGAACGTCCGGTCTCAGTGCCCCGGCCATGACTGTGACGCCGATGTCCTCCGTGAGTCGACGACTCCCGCGCAGGATGGCTGCCTGTGCGTCGAAGAGGTACCAGTCGAGACCGAGCCGCCGAAACGCGCCCGCGATCGCGCGCAGCGCCTCAGCGACCGGAGAATCCATCTCTCGCGGCATCGATCAGCCGCTTCAGATGCTCGTGATGCGCGAAGTCCTCGGCCCGGCTCTCCGCCGTCGGCCACTCCGGGTCGATCGCGCGCACGTGGAGCCAGAGAGCGCCGCTCGCGCGAAGGCCGTCCTCGAATCCGCGGGCAGCGGCGCTCTCCGCCCAGTAGCGCTCCTTTGCAGAGCGAACCGCCGCCCAGTCACGCTGGACGAACGCGAGGATCTCGTCGCGATCGAACTCGGTCACGCCCGAGATGGTCGCCTGACCGCCGCGAATCAGCCGCGACGAACGACGATCTCTTCGTCGAGCGTCGCCGGAACAGGCACCGGCTGCCGCTCGCCGTCGGGCCAGACGACCTCGATCGACTGGATCGACTCATCGTCGCCAAGGCCGAACGTCACCGGGAGCTCGGACTGGGAGAGGTAGCTCCTCGTCGCCGTGACGCCGCGGCGCAGGACCGCGCCGTCGCCGCGCGTCAGCTCGACCGTCGCGCCCAGCGCACTGCGGTTCATGCCGGACTGCTCGACCCGGACGCGCAGCCAGCGATGTCCGAGCCCCTGCTCGTTGCGCAGCAGGACGGGCGGCCGCCCGACCTGGCACAGCCCCCCGGCGCGGGCGCCGTCCGCGTCGATGTCCCCGAAGGCGGTGCCGCGGCCGGCGAGGCCCGGGCCTCGGACACCGGTCGTCGTAGCGGGGACCTCGACGAAGCAGGACCGGGCGTCCGTGCCCTGGTTCCAGAAGAGCTGCGGCGGCTGCAGGTAGGTCTGGCTCGGCTGGACCTCGGAGATCGTCTCGTCGAGGTGGCCGTTGACCTGGAGGAGGTCGAGGCGCCCGTCGAGGTCGTAGTCGAAGAAGAACATCCCGAACGACAGGCGGAGGCGGCTCGGGGAACCGATGCCCTCCCCCATCGCGTCGTCGGTGAAGCGCAGGCGCCCCGGCTGCTTGACGAACAGCGACGACATCTCGTTCGCGAAGTTCCCGATGCAGACGCCGAAGCTGCCGTCGCCGCGAAAGTCGCCGACGTCGATCCCCATCGCGCCCGTGGCGCCGCCGTTGCGGTCGAAGCCGAATCCGCTGCGGCCCCCGATCTCGGCGAACGTCCCGTCGCCCTCGTTCCGGAACAGGTGGTTCTGGACCGTGTCGTTCGCGACGAAGACGTCGGTGAGACCGTCGTCGTCGACGTCGAGGAACGCGACGCCGAGCGCCTTCCCCATCGCGAGGCCGGTCGCGGGATTCGCGACGCGGATCCCCGCCTCTTCCGAGACGTCGACGAACGTACCGTCGCCCTCGTTGCGGAAGAGGGTCGAGAAGCTCCCCTCGTAGTTCATCGGCGGGCCGTAAGCGCGATCCTCGCCGTTGAGCGTGTACGCGATCTCCTCGTCGATCTCAGGCGACCACCGCACGTAGTGACAGACGAACAGGTCGAGGTCGTCGTCGCCGTCGGCGTCGAAGAACCCTGCGCTCGTCGTCCACGCGCTCTCGTCACCGCCGATGCCAGCCGCCTCGGTGACGTCTTCGAACGTCCCGCCGAGGTTCCGGTACAGCCGGTTGCCGCCGATCCCCGTCGTCAGGACGTCGATCGCGCCGTCTCCGTCGTAGTCGCCGACGGCGCAGCCCATCCCGTAAGTCGTCCCCGCGAGTCCGGAGCCGTCGGTCACGTCCTCGAAGCGCCCCGCCCCGTCGTTGCGGTAGAGCGCGTTCCCCGGCACGACGGAATCGTCGGTACCGCGCTGCCACGGCCGTCCGTTGACGAAGAACAGGTCTTGGTCCCCGTCGGCGTCGTAGTCGAAGAACGCCGCACCGCCGCCCATCGTCTCGGGCAGCAGCTTGGACTCCGTCGCACCGTCCTCGTGGACGAACGAGATCCCTGATTCCGCCGTGACGTCGACGAAGCGCACCTCGGGGAGCGTCTCCTCGGCCCCGCGGAGGTCCTCGATCTCGCCGACGTCCTTCTCACGCACGATCTCCTCGGGCGCCTCTTCGCTCTGCAGGAGGAGGAACCCGGTGACCCCGGCGGCGATCACGACCAGGACGGCGATCGAAGCGCGGAACGCCTTGCCGATGATCTCGTCGTCCTCGGGGACGAACCCCTCGGGGTCGTTTCGATCGTTGGCGCTCACTGTCCGCCCTCCACGGCCTCGAGTCCGAACGCCTGGTCACGCTGCAGGTCGTAGATCACGACGGGCTCCGCTGCGACGTCCGCGGCCGGGTAGCGCCGCCGCGCCCCGGCGATCGCTCTGTCTGCCGCGTTGTCGTCGACCTTGTACTTCGCGTGCAGCGTGGCGTGGTGCTCCGAGCGCTCCTCGTCCCCGAGGTCGGCGAACACGAGCTCCAGGTTGTAGTGCGCGGCGGCGTTCTCCGGATCGAGCTCGAGCGCGCGCTCGAGCCAGTGCACGGCGTCGCGCATCAGCTCCTCGCGGCGCGCACGCCGAGCGTCGCCGCGCTCCTGGCGCGCCCGTTCGTAGACGGTGTTCCCGAGTTCGACGAGCAGCCGGTAGTCCTTCGAGAAGTCGAAGCCGCGGCCCGCGGCCTGGGCGAAGCCGCCCTCGACGATCTGCTCGAAGTTCGCGATCGCGGCGTCGAAGCTGCCGTTCTGCTTGTTCACGAGGCCCGTGAACCACAGCACGGACCACTCCCGCGCGGGCGGATCGAACTCGGTCGCCCGGCGCAGCGCATCGGGCGCGTCGACGGCGACGCGTCCCTCGCGCAGGTAGACCCGCGCGAGGTTGATCGGACCGTCCGGGCGCCCGAGCTCCTCGACGCGCTCGAAGGCCTCCTCGGCCTGACGCAGCTGCCCGGTTCCCTTCTTGCGCAGAAGCCCGATGCCGTAGTCGTTCCAGCGCTGCCAGAGCGGAATGTCCGGCGTCTCGTTGGCGGCGACCTGTCCGGCCGCGACCGGGAACGTGATCGTGTCGCGCGCGAGCTCCAGGATCGGCAGCTCGTTGACGTACTCCGGGTCCTTGGTCACGAACCGCATGTAGGTCGTGTCGAACTTCCGGTACCGCAGGCGCACGTCGACCTCGATCGGCCCGGTCGCGTCCGCGGGAACCTCCAGCCGGTAGTGCAGGACGTCGGCGGCGCCGGGCGGGATGCCGTTGTTGTAGAGCGCCGTGAAGATGTCCTCCGCGTTGCGCTCGGCGATCCGGTTGCCGTCGCGGTCGAGCACGAACGCGTTCAGGAAGTGCGACCACGGATCGACGCGCCCGTCTTCGGCGTCGATCCCTCCGCTGCGTCCGATCCGGGTCCCAGCCTGCTGGGCCTCGACGTCGACCCAGATCTGGTTCGAGTCGGCGGTGCCCTGCGTGAACTCGTGTCCCATCTTGACCGTCCGCACGACGACCTCGAGCAGGTACGTCTCACCCGGGACGAGAGTCGGAACCTCGGGGCGCAGGGGCGCGACGAGCTCACCGTCGATGCGGCCCTCCTCGCGGATCCCGAACACGTCGATCCGCATGACGCCCTCGTTGAAGGCGCGGTGTGCGGCGACGGCAGCGTCCGCCTGTTCCTGGGTCACGTGGCCGTAGTCGACCGCGATCTGGGGGACCGCCGTGTTCGCCGAGGGGAACAGGTGATCCATCGTCTTGGCGATGCCGCTGTCGTCGCGTACGCGCGACGAGAAGTCGTCCGACTCGATCAGCGGCATGTGGCAGTCGTTGCAGTTCTCCTCGGCCTCCGGCGGGTAGTAGAAGCTCGTGACGCCGTGGCCCGAGACGCCGGAGAGGAGGAACGAGTCGTAGTGGTTCTGGCCGCGCAGCCACTTGTAGCCGTTGAGTTCCTCGGGCAGGTGCACCTTGTGGCACGTGCCGCAGAACTCGGCGCTCTCGTGGAGCGGCTTGAGGAACGTCTTCTTGTGGAACTCCGGCTTCGCCTTGACGAGCTGCTCGTTGACCCACTGGAGGAGCCCGCTGTCCGAGAACGCGAACGGATAGTGGATCGGCGTGTCGATCGTGTAGTCCGCGTTGCCGCGCGGACTGTTCACCGCGCTGATCGCGTGACAGGCGGTGCACGTGATCCCGGCGTGGGCCGTCGGATCGTTCCGCATGTCGTAGTTCGGATCGCTGAACTTGCCGCTGAAGAACGGCACGAGGTCGTGGCACCCGGCGCAGAAGCGCGACGCCGTCACGTCGCCGTCGCGCTGCATGGCGAACTCACGCGTCCCCTGCACCGCCGCGAGGTACGGCTCGTTGTTGAACGACGAGAGGTGGTGCGCGCTCGCCATCCAGCTCTCGTGGACGTCCTCGTGACACTTTCGGCAGTACTGGTCGTTCTGCAGGATGTGCTCGGGGATGAAGTCGCCGCTGACCGTGCGTGCGAGCGAGGGGAAGAAGTACTGCGCTCCCTCGGGGTTACCGACCTCGTTCCACTGCCGCGGGTCCTGCATCTGGAAGACGAGCATCCCGCCGGCGAACACGCCCGCGACGGCCGTCCAGCGCGCCCCGATCTTCCAGTTGATCCGCTTGCCCGCGAGGCGGTGGAGCACGAACAGCCACGCGCACCCCAGCGGGAGGATCACGTGCGCCCAGTACGCGACGCTGCGCACCGTCGGATCGTTGACGACGATCACGCCCTCCACGCGCGTCAGCACGATCCCGGTGACGAGCAGGAGGACCGCCGCCGCGAACAGCGCGTAGCCGACCCTGACCGCGCGACGGTTCCTGCGCGTCCGCGCCTTCCGCATGTGGAGCACGCCGAAGACGATCACCGGCACCACGATCACGGCCCCGAGCACGAGGTGCGCGAGGAACATGTAGAGGTACAGCAGGTTCTCGTAGCTCCGCCCGGTCCATGCGCCTGCGGCGCGCACGGCGACGAGGTAGACGGCGTTGACCGACAGCAGCGCGAACAGCCCGAGGACCACCGCGAGGAGGACCTTCAAGCGCGGCCCGACAGCGGGCACGTACTTGCGGCGGACGGGCGAGGACGACGCGGAGGGAGGGGTCGGAGAGCTCACGGGATCGGGTGCGCCCGCGGTCGGGCGGCGGTCGAGTATGACCGGTCATCGCGCACGCGGCGACCCGTGTACGCCGTCCGATGTCGCTCGTTGGAACGCGAAGACGGAACGTGCCGATCCGCGCGTGAGACGCCGTCTCACCTACGGATCGGCGCGTTCCGCCGCGCGTCGGATCACCGCCAGAGAACGGACATCGCGTCGCTGAAATTGGAGATCGGCACGCCCATGGACGTATCGCGGTGCCACACCTGGAAGTAGTTCGTCGTCCCCGGGAGAGCGGCGTAGTTCGAGCTGCTTCGCGGCAGGCTCGCCAGGGACCACGTCCCCTCGCCGGTCCGCATCGAGATCTCGCCACTGGCGTCGATTCCGATCGGCTGCCCCGGCACCCGGAACCGCCCGATGTCACCACCGAGGCACAGGGTTCCCGGCATCCCGCCCGGGTTGACGACGAGCCCCGGATTCTCCGAAACGATGAAGTAGCCCGCGGTGTTCGGGACGAGCTGGTCCGCGACGAGGCGCGTCAGGTCGAGCCCGGCGAGAGAGCTCCCGAGAACGCGCAGCCGACCGACCTCGCCGGTCGAGTTCGGGGCAGAGGTGCAGTACGTCGTGCCGAGGGCGACGGCCTCGGACGAGCAGGGCGCCGGATCTGCGCTGAGCCGAAGGTGGAACGATCCGTAGGGGCCCCCCATCTGGTAGCCGTTCCCGAACTGATAGCAGCCGTCGAGGCCGTTCGAAGAGCCCTCGATCCGGAAGAGGTCCTGCGTCAGATAGCCCGTGCCTCCGCCGGAAGCTCCGTAATACGTCCCGTTGCCGGCCGTGGGGATGTCCCCGGGCATCCAGCCGGGATCCGTGAGCGCCGGATCTCCGGCGATGAGCAGACCGGCCACGGAAGACGGGCCCGTGTAGGAGTGGTCCCAGCCGAACGAGTCGCGGTCCGGATCGTCGCTCCAATCCGGATCGGCCTCGCCGCCGTCCGCGCCGAGACAGAATTCCTCTCCGCCGCTCAGGTCGATGTCGACGATCCAGCAGCCGTTGGCCGGAAGCCCGTCCAGGTCGACCGTCACCTCCGGCGTCAGATCCGAGGTGCACGGCACGTACGAGTCGTAGAAGCGGATGGTCCAGCTGCTCGAGACCGCGGTCCCGAAGTCGCAGTACGCGATCTGGAATCCCTCGACGAGGTAGCCGTCGCGATCCGGGGTTCCCGGGAACGAGTTTCCGTTGGTCGTCCCGGGGAGACCGCCCTCGTCGATCACGAACGACCCCGGGGCGAAACCGCCCGGCGCCGTCAACGTCGAGAAGTACCCGGTGACGGCCGTGTTGTCGTAGACGACCTGCGACCCGACGCCGGCGACGGTCCGCGAGGGTCGAGTCCAGGTTCCGCTGGGCGTGTGGTAGACGCCGGCATAGCGCGCCGCCTGACCGGTCGGCGTGGCGTCGACGGTGGTCGTCGAGACGGTCTGGGCAGGACTCGGAAGCGCGGTCGCGATGGCGAGGATCGACGAGATGGAGAGCGAGCGTCGTTGCATGGCGGTCGGGGTTCGGGACGCAGGGGCAGTGGAGAGATTTCTAGAAATTACAGATTCAAAGTAGAGCACGGACCGGCGGCTCCCGCAACCGCGCTCGTCTCGCCGTGGATCGTGCCTTGCGGGGACTGGCTTCACGGCTCGGTGACAGGTGACGACGCTGCGCGTCGTAGGTTGTCACCTCTGTATGCCTCGCTCGCGCGCCAGCTCGACCCTCCTCGCTCTCGGCGCGGTCTCCAGTGCCATCCTGGCGGTCGCGGCGCTGCTCGACGTCGGTGATCCCCTCGCGGAGGCGCGGGCGCGGATCGAACAGTCCGCGGACGCCCAGGAGGCCCTGGTCCACAGCGCCTTCGACGCGGTGCAGCGACGCTCCGAACCGCCGGGACCGCCGGGGCCCCTCGACGTCGTCGTCGCGTCTGACCCCAGGCCCATCGCAGAGCGGACGCCGGCCGCCTCCAAGGCCGCCACCGATCCGATCGTCGAGCTGCTGCTGGACGCGAGCCTCGCGGCGGCTCGCGCCGGCGACCTCGCCACGGCGCTCTCGCGCGTGGAAGAGGCCCTCGACCGCGAACCCGAAGCACCGACGGCCGCGCTCGCGCGGCTCCATGCGGCGCGTTGCTGGAGCGCGATCGGCTCGGGGCGCGAGGTCGCTCGGCACCGCAGCGCGCTCGACGCGATCGCCGACGCCCAGGTCGACGGCACCTCGGCGAAGCTCCTCGCCTGCCTCGTCGAGCCGGTCGACGCCGAGCGCGCGTTCGCGCGACTGTCCGCGGACCGCGGCCTCCTCGCGCAGCCAAGAGATGCGTGGCGCACTGTCGACGGAGGGCTCGTGTACGCGCCCGATCCTTGGCACACCGCGCTGCGCGCGCGCCTGCAATCGCACGCGCCGGAGCTCGACTGGGACCTCGCGTTCGACGGGGCGGCGCGTCGCGCGCGCGCCGCGATCCCTCTCCTCGAGGGCGCGCCCGAGCCGCGCGAGGACGCCTGGTCGTTCCACGGCCTCGGCGAGACGGACCTCGCCCTCGCGACGTGTGCCGTCGACGGCGGCGTGCGCGCGGTCGCAATCGACAGGAAGGACCTCGCCGCCGAGATCCTGTCCGCGACCGCCGACGCGCCGCCGCTCGTCCGCGATCCGCTCATCGGCGACGAGCAGCCGCGCGAGACTCGAACGCTCACGGTCGGCCCCGACCTCCAGCTGCCGTTCTCGGTCTTTCGCCCCGATCCCGCGGTCGTCGCACGTCCCGAGATCCGGCGGCTGAGACTCGTCCGCGGAGCACTCTTCGGACTCGCCGCTCTCGTCCTCCTGGGCGCTGTCGTCGGCGCCCGGGCGATGGAACGCGCGCGGCGCCTGGCGGAGCTCCGCAGCACCTTCGTCGCGAGCGTCTCGCACGACCTGCGGACGCCGACGCAGGCGATCCTCTTGATGGCGGAGACGCTGGAGCAGGAGCGCGTCGCGACCGACGCGAGCCGCGCGCGCTACCACACGCAGATCCGCCGCGAGGCCCAGCGCCTGCGTCGGCTCGTCGAGGACCTGCTCGACGGTGCGCGCGTCGATCGCGGCGACGGGGCGCGGATCGCGCGCCAGACCGTCGATGTCGCGGCGTTCTTCGACGACCTCGAGAGCGCGATGACCGAGCGCGCGGAGGCGGCCGGCGCGGACCTGCGCATGACGCGCGGCGCGCTCCCCGAGACGATCGAGGTCGACCCGGACGGCGTTCGGCGAGCGGCGTGGAACCTCTTCGAGAACGCGCTGACGCACGGCAAGGTCGGTGAGCGCCCCGCTCGCGTCACCGTCGACGTGTCGATGCGTGACATGACGCTCCAGGTCGACGTCGCCGACGACGGACCCGGCGTGCCCGCGCGATTCCGCGAGTCCATCTTCGAGCCGTTCGAGAGGCTCGCGGACCGCCGCCGCCGCGAGGGACTCACCGACGACACGGGCACGGGGCTCGGCCTCGCGATCGTGCGCGCGCTGAGCCGCGCCCACGGCGGAGACGCGACGCTCGCGCCGTCCGAGCGCGGCGCGCACTTCGTCGCCACGTTCCCGGTCCAGGAGGGCGCCGCATGACGCGCGTGCTCGTCGTCGAGGACGAGGCCTCGATCCGCATGCCGCTCGTCGACGTCCTGACGAGCGAGGGCTACGAAGTCCTGGAGGCCGAGGACGGCGAGGCGGCGATCCAGATCGCGCTGCGCGAGGACCCCGACGCGATCCTGCTCGACCTGATGCTGCCGCGGCGCGACGGCTTCGAGGTGCTGCGCGCGCTGCGCGAGGACCGGCTGACCGCAACCGTCCTGATCCTCTCGGCCCGCGGGAGTGAACTCGACCGCGTCCAGGGCTTCGAGTACGGGGCGGACGACTACGTCGTGAAGCCGTTCTCGACCGCCGAGGTCCTCGCGCGCCTCCGCGCTGCGCTCGCGCGCCGGGGTGGCGCGACGCCGGGCGTCGAAGAGCTCGACGACGTCCGCTCCGCGCGGTTCGGCGACGTCGAGGTCGACTTCGGCGCGTACACGCTCGTGCGCGGCGGCGAGAGGTTCGGCCTCTCACGCCGCGAAATGGACCTCCTGCGCTACTTCCTGCGCCACGAGGGTGAGACCCTCGAGAGGATCCGCATCGTCGACGACGTCTGGGTCGCCGACGAAGCACCGACCACTCGCACGGTCGACCAGCACGTCATGAAGCTGCGCAAGAAGATCGAGGCGCGGCCGGACGACCCGCGGCACCTGATCACCGTCCACCGCGTCGGCTACCGCTTCGTGCGAACGCCCGGCGTGACAGCTTCGTGACAGCGCGTCATCGCCGCGTGACAAGTCGCGTTCCGATCGGACGTACACCTCTCCCACGACGCCGGTGATCCGGCCGAGGAGACCAAACCATGCTGACCACGACCCTCTTGACCATCGCCCTGCTCCTCCCGGCACAGGAGGGGATCGACGATCTCCGCGCGAAGTTCGCGCAGTGGCGTCTCGACGCGGCGACCGACGCCGGCGCCGAGGACCTCGACGGCGAGCTCGCCGCACTTCGCAGCGCCGCAGAGGCGCTCGCGCTCGAAGCGCCCCGCGACGAGGCCGCTCGCGCCCTGCTGACCGACGTCCAGGCCCGGGCGCTCGCCTGGCTGGCCGAGAGCGGCGACGTCGAGTCGACCGCTGCCGAGGTCGTCGCGCTGCGGCTCCTCGCGAACGAGCGCTCCGCGTTCCCGCGGCGCACGCTCGCGCTCGCGGCGACCGCGACGCTCGCGCGCGAGGACGTCTGCCGCCTGATCGACGCCCTTCCCGAAGGCGCCGAGCGCGCGGCGCTCCCGGCGCCGCAGGACGGCTCGGACGACGCCGTCATCGCGAACGCGGTCCGGCGCGCCGCGGAGCGGGGGGACACCGGGTTCATCGGACAGCTCGGAAGCCGCGCGGTCCCCACGATGCGCGAGCTCGCTCTGGCGCTGGACGGATCCCCGATTCCCGCGGGCAGGACGACCCCCCTCGTCTGGCTCTTGAACAATGCGCCCGAGGCGGGGCTCGACGTGGCACTCGAGCTGTTGCGGCGCGACGACTTCCTGCTGAAGCGACACGTCCTGCATGCGCTCGTCGGCGTCTTCGACAAGGACGAGGTGTGGGCGCCCGTCGGCGCCACGGACTGGCGGTTGCAGAACGACGAATGGACGGAGATTCTCCGCATCGTCATGACGCCTGCAGACGAGGCGACGAGGACGACAGCCTCGATCGTGAGCAGCTTCGCCGCCCGCGGCGTCGTACCGGCGAATCTGCTGGACGACGCAGTCTCGATCCTCGTTCGATTCGACTACACCGTGAACGCAGGTCGGGTCATTCCCGAGGGGGCTCTCCCCTACTATCGCGCGCTCCTGGGGAATCAGCACGCAGACTCGCGGAGGCGCGCGGTCCTGGTGCTCCGCAGGACACCCAGCGCGGCCGACGTCCTGCGACTCGCGGACGACCCGGACCCGGGCGTTCGCAGGGTGGTCGCGCAGGCTCTCGATACGAACGAAGGGGCGCGCTGGATCGACTCGGTGAACCGAAGCGCGACAGAATCCACGCTCCTGCAGCTGGATCCGGACGAGGCCTACGTCGCGGCTGTACGGAGGCTCCTCGGCGACAAGTCGGACGTCGTTCGAGGTGCAGCGTGGGGCGCGGTGGATTCGCGGACGAGCCTCGGCGAAGGAACCGTCGTCTCCGCGGCGACCCAGCAGGCGCTCCTCGAACAGGGCGTCGGACCCGACGTGCAAGAGCGCATTCGCAAGCACATCCCCTTTCTTCCGGAGGACGAGCGAATCGCAGCGGCTCGCGTGTTTCTCACGGCGCGTGCAAGCGACGAGGGCCTGGACGATGAAGAGCGGACGAACGCGCTCGAAGCGCTCTTGGGGGACCTCTTCGAGAGCCGCTCGCCCAGCCTCGATGCGGCCACCTACTTCTGGCCGTTCGTCGCGATGGTCGAGGACGTCTCCGGCTTTCCTCCCGGCTTCAATCGCGACGTCGCGCAATACGCGCGGCACTACATCGAGAACGAGGGCCTCGACCCCGTTCCCTTCGTCGCCTGGCTCGAGGTGTACGCGACCGATGAGGCCTGGTCGAAGGCGATCAGCGACCTGCTCTGGGCCCCCTCCAATGCGCTGGAGAAGGGGAGCTGGTTCGGTCGGCTGTCGTCGGTGGATCGCGCGCGCGTCCTCCGAGCGGTCGGTGATCGCACGATCCAAACGTCGGGCCCGGGCTCAGGGGGCTCGATCCGCGGCCTCCGTCACGGCCAGGTCGGGATCGACGGCGAGGATCTGGTCAAGCTCGTCCTCGATCCGTCCGTTGCGCTCGACACACGGCGCTGGGCGGCGGAGGAGCTCGCCGTCGTGGCGCCCGAGCAGCTCGTCCCCGGGCTCCTGCCAACGCTCGTCGAGGTCGTTCGAGCGCGGCCGAGGGGGCTCGAGTTCATGAGCACCAATGCCGCTCACCCGGACCTGGACCTCGACGCCCTGGACGCGCTGCTCGCAGACTCGAGTGTCCCGGACACGGCACTGCTCCGCGTCGAGGCTCGGCTGGACCGCGCTTCGACCGTCGAGAACGTGATCGAGCGCTTCCCGCCGGAGACCTGGACGGACCGCGCTGACTCGAATCTCCTGATGCAGGTCGTGTCCGCCCTCATCGACCAGTCACCGGACGCGGTCGACCCGCGTCTCCCTTTCGCGAACGTCGCGGGCTCGAAGCTGCAGGGTCGCCTGGCGTGGGAGCTCGGCAGGTCGCGCTCGCAGGCGTACTTCCCGCTCCTTGCCGACGTGCTCCGCTCCGCGCCGCTCTACGGGAACAACTTCGATTCTGCGCTGGACGCCGTCACGTCGTACCTGAACGACGATGCTGCGGCCCTGCTCCTGGAGACGGCCAAGCGCATGCCGAACGAGACCGTGCGCGCGAAGGTGCTCGAGCGACTCGGCCACATCACCGAGTACCAGGACGCCGCCGCCCGCTGGCAGCAGCGGCGCGACGCGTCGGCACGCCGTGCGGAAGCGATCGACAGGCTCGTCGCTGTCACCGAGGACAGCTCGATGCCCGTCGAAGCGCGCGCCGAGGCGCTGCGCGGACTCGGACTGCTCGACGCCGTGGAGGAGCTGCCGCGTCTCGTCGAAGCACTGACGTCCTCGAACGAAGAATTCCGCAGCGCCGCTCGCGCGGCGATCGACCGCCTCCACCGGGAGACGGACGAGAAAGACGATTAGCGTCCTTCGACCGCCTCGATCGTCGCGAACGCGACGGCGGGGCGGTCGGTGCCCTCGGGCTCGGGTTCGGCGCCGAAGAGCGCCACAGCGGCGACCGCCAGGGCCGCCGCGCCGCCCACCCGCGCGACGCCGCCGGGGATGAGCGCGCCGGCCAGAGCGCTCGCCGGAAGGAGCAGAAGCGTCGAGAGGATCGCGAGTCCGGGCTCGGTGGCCGCAGCCACGGCCAGCGGCGGAACCGCCGCCAGCGTCGCGAGCCCGAGCGTCACGGGTCCGCGCACGCGCGGTGCGGCGGCGGCCATCCAGAGCCCCGTCCACGCGACGAGGACCGGCTCGGCGAGCTCGGTCGGGGCCGCCGATCCGTAGACGACGGCGACGAGACAGGCGGCCCAGACGGCCGCGCCCCGACCGAAGGTCCGGCCCGCGCCCAGGGCGACCAGCGCGACAGCGATGCCGGCGACAGCGGCCGGATCGGTGATCTCACGCGCCCCCCCGCGGGCCGCGACCGCGATCGCAGCGAGGACGACGATCACCCCCACCGCGACGTCACCGTACCGGCGCGGACGTTCGCGCCAGAGCGGGACGAGGAGGAGAGACAGCGCGGCGACCGCGCCGATCCCCGCCGCGAGCGAGGGAGTGGACAGGCTCCCATCGCCCACGGCGAGGGCCGCCGTAAGGGAAAGGGACAAGGGCAGGACGTGGAGAGAAAGCAGCCCGGGAGGAGAGGGTCCCGGCGCCAAATGAATCCTCCCTCACCCGCGACGATCCGGCCAGGGCCCAAAGCGAGACGACCCACGCCGTCTCGTGATGACACAGTCGTCTCGCGTCAGAGGTACGCCTTCTCGACGTACTCGCCCACCATCCGGTGCGTGTTGAAGCGGCCAGGAATCGTCTGGAGCGAGCGGCGGGCGCGCTCCAGCCAGCCGACCGGCAGCCCGCTCGCGTCGCGGTCGTAGAAGAGCGGCACGATCTCGCTCTCCAGCAGGTCGACGAGCGCGTCGGCGTCGTAGGCGTCCTGCTTGCGGCGGCTCGTGAATTCGGCGCCGTCGCCGATGGCCCAGCCGTTCTCGCCGTCGAAGCCTTCGGGCCACCAGCCGTCGAGGATCGACGCGTTGAGGCCGCCGTGCATCGGGGGCTTCATGCCGCTCGTCCCGCTCGCCTCGTTCGGGCGCAGCGGGTTGTTGAGCCACACGTCGCTGCCGCTCGTCAGCACGCGTCCGATCTGCATGTCGTACTCCTCCAGCAGAGCGACGTGCCCCTTGAAGCCGCTCTTGCGCGCGTGGTCGAAGATGACCTTCGCGAGCTCCTGGCCGCCCTCGTCGCGGGGGTGCGCCTTGCCGGCGAAGACGATCTGCACCGGACGTTCGGGGTCACCGAGCAGCTCGGCGAGCCGCTTCGCCTCCCGGAAGATGAGCGGTGCGCGCTTGTAGGTCGCGAAGCGGCGTGCGAAGCCGAGCGTGAGCGCGTTCTCGTCGAAGGTCGCGCGCGCCTCGGCGATCGCGGCCGGCCCCTCGCCCCGCCGCTCGGCCTGTCGCGCGAGCCGCGCGCGGACGAAGTGGACGAGCCTGGCCCGCAGCGTGTTCCGCAGCTCCCACAGAGCCTCGAGCGGGACCTTGGACGCCTTCTTCCACGGGTCGTCGGTCGGCGCCATGCCGTTCCAGCGCGGGCGCAGGTACTTCGCGTACAGCGCGTCCGCCTCGGGCGCGAGCCACGTTCGCGCGTGGACGCCGTTCGTCACGTGGCCAATAGGAACCTCGTCGGTCGATTCGACGCCGTAGACGTGCTTCCACATCTCGCGCGTCACCTCGCCGTGCAGCTCGGCCACGCCGTTGATCCGGTGCGCGGTGTTCAGGCCGAGGACCGTCATCGTCACCGGCTCTTCGCGCACGCCGGGACGCTCGCGCGCGAGGTCGGCGAAGCGCTCGGTCGACAGGCCGATCTCGCGCAGGAGAGGACGCAGGTAGCGGCCGACGTCCTTCGCCCCGTAGCGGTCGTGGCCCGCGGGCACCGGCGTGTGGGTCGTGAAGACCGTGCTGCGCCGCACCGTCTCGAGGGCCGAGTCGAACGAGCGCCCCTTCGCCATCAGCGCGCGGATGCGCTCGACCGACGCGAACGCGGCGTGCCCCTCGTTCAGATGCACGACCGTCGGCCGGACGCGCATCGCGTCGAGCGCGAGCACGCCCCCGACGCCGAGCAGCACCTGCTGGCGCAGCCGAAGGTCGGGCTCGCCCTTGTACAGGCCCTGGGTCAGCTCGCGGTGCGCCTTCGGCTCGCCCTCGAGGTCGGCGTCGAGCAGGTACAGCGGCACGCGACCGACCTGCTGCTTCCAGATCTTCGCGCGCACGGTCTTGCCCCCGAGCGGGCATTCGATCTCGCGACCCGTGTCGACGATCGGCAGATCCTCGAACCGAACGCTCGGGTATAGGACGCGGGTCGACCCGTCGCTGCGCAGCTCCTGGATGTAGTAGCCGTGGCGGTAGAGCAGGCCGACGCCCACGAGAGGGACACCGAGGTCGGACGCGGACTTCACGTGGTCCCCCGCGAGGACGCCGAGTCCTCCGCTGTACTGCTGGAGGCTCTCGTGGATCGCGAACTCGCTGCAGAAGTACGCGACCGCGAGGCGCGGCGAGCGCGGCGCGATCTTCTTCTCGTACCAGGTCGTTGCCGCGTAGTAGGACTCGCGCGCGGCCTCCGCCTCGTCGACCAGCAGCAGGAACCGCGGATCGGATGCGCACGCCTCCAGCCGCGCCTCCGGGACGCGCCGCAGGAGCTCGAGCGGCGCATGCTGCGTCGCCTCCCACTGGAGCGGGTCGACGGCGGCGAACGCGCGCTGGGCCTCCGGGCTCCACGTCCAGGAGAGGTCGAGCGCGAGCTTGGTGAGGCGCCGCGTGAGGGCTTTCGTGGTCATCGGTCGGGAAGTCGGTCGGTCGCTTCGAGGAGTTCGCGGAATCGGCGCGCGCGCGGCGCCGTGAGATCGCGGCGCATCACGCGCCAGACCCAGTTGCCCTGCGCGGTGCCCGGCGTGTTCGTTCGTGCCGCGCGGCCGAGGCCGAGCAGGTCCTGCAGCTGGACGAGCGCCGTGTGCGCCGGAGTCGCGCACGCGACGCGTCGCATCGTGGCGGCGACCGTCTTGCCCTCGCCGCCCGTCGCCGCGCGAAAGCGGCGCTTCGTCGCCGGGTCGAGACTGCGCCACCAGCCGACGCAGGTGTCGTTGTCGTGGGTCGCGGGGTACACGACCGCGTTCTCGGGCACCGCGTGCGGCGCGTGGAACGCGTCGGGACCGAAGCCCCACTGCAGGACGCGCATCCCCGGGAGCTCGTAGGCGTCGCGGAGCGCGTAGACCTCCTCGGTCACGCTGCCGAGGTCCTCGGCGACGAGCGGAAGACCGTCGAGTTCGTCGCGGAGCGCGTCGAGCAGCTCTTCGCCGGGTGTCTCCGCCCAGACTCCGTCGCGGGCGTCGGGCGCGTCGGCGGGCACCTCGAACGCGTTGCGGAATCCGATGAAGTGATCGATGCGCACCGCGTCGAACAGATCGATCTGACGGCGCAGGCGCGCGCGCCACCACGCGAAATCGTCCTCGCGGTGCGCGTCCCAGGCGTAGTGCGGGTGACCCCACATCTGCCCGCCAGGGTTCATGTCGTCGGGCGGAACGCCGGTGACGACCTCGGGCCGACCGTCCGCGTCGAGCCGGAACAGCTCGGGCGAGGAGCGCACGTCGACGGACTCGAGTCCGACGAAGATCGGCGCGTCTCCCATCAGCCGCACGCCGCGCTCTGCCGCGTGATGCTTGAGCCCGCGCCACTGCCGATCGAAGGCGTACTGCAGGAAGCGCGCGCGCTCGGCGTCCTCGGCCGCGTCGCACCACGCGTCGAGCCAGCCCGCGTTGCGGTCGCAGAACGCGTCGAAATCGTCGCCGTGGTCGCCTCGCTTCTGCCAGGCCGCGAACGCCTTGTCGAAGCGCGGCTCCTTGAAGCGGCGGACCTCGGCGTACTGGACGTTGCCCGCCTTGAGGTCGCGCCGTCCGCTCACGTCGGCGGCGCTGAGCAGCCCGTCGTCGACGAGGCGCTCGAGCGAGAGGTACAGGGGCTCACCGGCGAACGCCGAGCTCGACGCGTACGGCGAGTTCCCGGGACCGATCGGTCCGACGGGGAGCATCTGCCACCACGACGCTCCGGCGCTCGCGAGCCAGTCGACGAAGCGCAGCGACTCGGGCCCGAGATCGCCGATCCCGTGGCGCCCCGGCAGCGACGACAGCGGCGCGAGGATCCCTCCGGCGCGAGGGAAGAGCGCCGTGAAGGACGCCGGCTCGGGCGTGCTCAATCCCCGTCCTCCGTCCGCGTCCAAACGCGACCGGAGATGGCGTCGACTTCTGCGCGAACTCCCTCGTCCGAACGTCCCTCGGGAGCCGAGCCGAACGCCGGTGTCCAGCGCATGCCGCTCGCGAGCTCCGGCAGATCGAAGCTCGCGACTGCGTGCGACGCGTTGATCGCGACGAGGACCACCTCTCCCCCGTGCTCGCGCTCGAACGCGATGAGGTCCTGCTCGTCGTCGACCAGCAGCGTGCGGTACGTGCCAACCCGCAGCGCGGCGTGATCGCGGCGCAGCGCGACGGCCTCGCGGTAGAACGCGTAGTGGTCCTCCATCACGTAGTTCTCGTCGGCGTTGTCGTAGGGCTCGAGGTCCCTCCAGAGCATCGGCTTGCGATTCGTCGGATCGTCCGCGCCCCACATGCCGACCTCGTCGCCGTAGTAGATCATCGGCGCGCCGACGTACGTCATCTGCACGAGGGCGATGAGCCGCGCGCGCTGGAAGTGGACGTCGTGCGGCCGTCCGGAGTTGTAGTCGTCGTTGCGCTGGATCCGGTTGCTGCGGTCGTACGGACGGTCGGGGTTCAGCAGCATCGACGCGATACGGTCCGTGTCGTGGCTATCGACGAGGTTCATCAGCGCGTACGTCGCCTCGTCCGGATAGGCGAGCCGCAGCTCGAGGAGCCGACGGTCGAGCTCGCTCGCACTGATCTTGCGCTCGATGTTCCCGATCCACGCCACGATCGCGTCCGCGAAGCGGTAGTTCATGACCGCGTCGAAGTGGCGTCCCCCGAGCCATTCGTCGGCGCGATGCCAGATCTCCCCCGAGATGTACGCATCGGGGTTGATCGACTTCACGTGCGCGCGCCACTCCTCCCAAAAGGCAGGCCGGATCTCCATCGGGACGTCGAGACGCCAGCCGTCGATCCCGTCGCTGGGGTCCCCGTCCCCGTCGGGGTCCATCCAGCGCCGTGTGACCGCGAAGACGTGCTCCTTGACCGAGTCGCTGTCGAATCCGCTGCCGTCCTTCGCGAACACCGGCAGGTCTCCGAAGCCGGCCCACCCCGCGTACTCGAAGGGATCCCACGAGCGAACGCGGAACCAGTCCCGGTAAGGCGACTCCTCACCGCGCTCCTGGACGTCCCGGAACGCGGGGTGTGCAACGCCGACGTGGTTGAAGACGGCGTCGAGGATGACGCGAAGCCCGCGCGACTTGCACTCGCGAAGGAACTCGAGGAAGACCCGATCGGAGGGCGTCCAGACCCACGTCGACGGATCGAGCAGGTTCTCGTCGGCGGTCGCCTCGGCGTAGTCCTCGCCAGCGCCGAAGTGCGTGTCGACGTGGCGGAAGTCGGTCGCGTTGTACTTGTGCGGCGTCGAGGCGTGGAAGATCGGATTCAGGTAGATCGCGGTGACGCCCAGCTCGACGAGGTGGTCGAGCTTCTCGAGGATCCCCGCGATGTCGCCGCCGTACATCCGCTGGTAGACGAAGTACTCCCAGAAGGTCTGCCCGTCGGCGCCCTCCCACGGCGCCGACTCGTACCAGTCGCTCGTCCAGGAACGAACGGGCCTGGGGTCGTTCGCTTCGTCGCCGTTGCGGAAGCGCTCGGGGAAGATCTGGTACCAGACGGCGTGCTTCGCCCAGTCGGGCGTCGTGAGCTCGACGAGCGACTCCGGGTCGAGCGAGTGGACGCGGGGGTCGCAGACGCACGTCCGCGCGTTCTCCAGCCCGAAGGTGTACTCCGACCGCTCCGCGGGGAGCTCGACGATCGTCTCCCAGAACTGGAACGGCTCGGGCGAGGTGATCGGATCCATCGGCGACGCAGGTCGACCGCGCGAGAGGAGCAGCACGCGCTCGACGTCGCCCGCGAGCGTCCGATAGCGGAGGCGCACGCGGTTGCCGGAGATGCGATGGAGGTAGAGGGGCTGCCGCCCGTCGTGCTGCAGTGCGTCGGTTCGGAACTGTCCGTCCGGCGCGAGAGCCGCGTCCAGCCCGGGGTTTCCGAGCGGTCCGAGTCGAAGGACGGAGTTCTCGGACTCGAAGCCGTCGTCCTCGCGCTCCGGGTTCTCCGGATCGGTCAGCCAGCGGTCGCCGTCCAGGAAGAACTTGTAGCGGTAGACGCCGCCCGAGAGCAGCGCCTCCGTGCGCCACCGACCGTCGGCGGCGCGCTCCATCGGCTGGTCCTGGGTGCTCCAGCCGTTGAAGTCGCCGGAGACCGCAACGTCGTCGGCCAGGACGTCCGACGCGAGCGTGAACGTGACGCGCCAGAGGCCCGTCCCGTTCTCTGGCGTCGCCTCGATCGAGCCCGGCAGGTCCCCGGCGGGCCCAACGCCGATCTCGATGGCCTGGAGGCCGGGCCAGCCGTCCCCGTCGCCACCGTCCACGACGGGGTCGTTCGATTCGTCCCCCTCGAAGCGGCGCACGAGGAGCGCCGCGAGGAGAGCCGAGAGAGCAAGGAGGACGGTGATCAACGAGACGGGCGACGTGGACGTTGGGTCGGCGCGGCCGGGCGCTGCGA
Organism: Planctomycetota bacterium; assembly: GCA_039200205.1. Lineage (GTDB taxonomy): Bacteria > Planctomycetota > UBA1135 > UBA1135 > Saltatorellus. The sequence continues at coordinate 239 of JBCCSK010000009.1, read as the reverse complement.
CGTCGCGAAGAGGATACGGACCCGAGGACGAGGATCACCGTCGGGTCGAGAAAGACCCGACGCCGGGGAGGGGTTCCGGTCCCGGGGATCCGGCAGCGCGCGGCACTCGAAGACGCACCCGTGGCCGAGCCCCCGACCCGACCGGACGACCGGACCGACGCCGGACGCCCCGACCCCGCACGCGTCAGGGGCGACGCGCTCCACGGCGCCTGGACGGCCAGCGCCGTCTACGCGATCGG
>JBCCSK010000008.1:0-38418 GCA_039200205.1 Planctomycetota bacterium | reverse complement strand
CCAACCGGGCGACCTGGTCACGGTCGAAGTCTGTCTGGAGACCCCCGGGACCGCGCTGCCCACCGGCGGGTTCCTCCATCCCGTCGTCCCGGCTCGTACCACGATCACCACGCCCTACGGCGAAGTGGCTGCCGACCCGACGATGAACGCGGTCGACGCGTTCATTCGCAAGGACCCGGGTCAGGATCTGCTCTCGGTCCAGGCCAGGTTCGAAGGAGCCGTCACGGTGTTCGCGATCATCGTGGACGACAACAGCGTGCTTCTGCCGACGGACGTGCTCGACGACCTCGTCGGGACTCAGGTGTCAGGTTCCGCGCTCGGCGGCAACCCGCTCCTGACGTTCAGCGACGGGCCGGGAATGGTCGGCTGCTCCCTCGATACCGTCGCGTTCGAGGCGTGTGGACTCGACTCCACCACCTACTGCACGGGGAACCCGAACTCGACCGGAGTCGTCGGCGGGCTCGTTGGCACGGGGTCGAACGAGGTGGCCGCGAACGACGTCACTCTCATTGCGACCGACCTCCCGCCGACGGCGTTCGGCTACTTCCTCGTAAGCGAAGTGCAGGGCTTCGTTGCGAATCCCGGCGGGAGCGAGGGCAATCTCTGCCTCAGCGGCTCGGTGGGGCGCTACTCGGCCGTCGGGCAGATCGGATCGGCAGGACCCGACGGCACGTTCTCGCTCTCGATCGATCTCACCCAGATCCCGACCCCGAGCGGGTTCGTCGCGGCGATGCCCAGCGACACGTGGAACTTCCAGGCCTGGCATCGTGACGCCGGCTCCGGCGGCCCGACCTCCAACTTCACGTTGGGTCTGGCCGTCACGTTCGAATAGAAGTTCGAGGCCGACCGAGGTCGGTGGGGGCGTGCGCGGTCCTTATCGCCCGGTTGCTCCCCCGCCGCGAGCGGCTCGACGCTAGTCTGCGATCGAGATTCATTCGCAGCGCCTCCACGGGCCCGACCCCGCACGCTCTCCGCGCCCACCGAATCGACAGGAACCCATGGCACGAGTTCACCTACGAGCCCTCCTCTGCGCGGTGCTGATCGCCGCTCTCTCGACGCCGTCCCTCGCCCACTTCGTCTGGGTCGTCACCCAGAAGGACGCCCCCTCCGGGAAGTCGGTGTTCGTCTACTTCGGCGAGTCACCGAAGCCCGGCGAACCGGACCTCCTCTCCTACATCGAGGACGTGGAGCTGACCCTGATCTCTCCGACCGGCGAGACCACGCCCGTCGCCCTCGAGAGTGCCGAGGATGCGATGGTCAGCGAGGCGGATCTCGGCGAGGGCATCGTCTTCGGCAGCAAGGACCTCGGTGAGATGAGTCGGGGAGGGAGCACTTTCGCGCTGAAGTACCACTTCAAGGCGGGACCCCACTACGGGAGCGAGTCGTGGGCGATGGCGACGACGAAGGACCACCTTCCGCTCGACGTCGTTCCGCGGCGTAGCGACGGCGGAGATCTCGTGCTGCACGTGATGTGGAACGGCGAGCCGCTCGCCGGAGCCGAGGTCATCTGCTCGCCGCCGGGTGCGCCGCCGGAGAAGTCGGTGTCCGGCGAGGACGGAACGTTCACGCTCGCGAGCCCCGCGCCCGGTCGGTACGGCGTGCGCGTCAAGCACGCGCCCGAGGACCCCTCGGTCGAGGTCCAGGCGCGCCACTACACGACCCTCACGTTCGAGGTGCAGCAAGCGCCGTCCCTCCGACTCAGCCGCGGTCCGGATTTCCCGCTCGCCGTCTCGAGCCACGGTGCCGCCTTCTCCGACGGCTCCCTGTACGCGTTCGGCGGACACGCCGGCGTCACGCACCGCTACAGCACCGAGTCGACGTCGGGCCGCTTCTTCCGCTGGAAGCCGAACGCCTACGGCACGAACGAATGGGAAGAGCTCGCCTCGGAGGTCCACCTGCAGGGCATGGGGCTCCTCGCCTTCCGCGGCAACCTGTATCGGATCGGCGGCGCGCGTCCGCGCAACGCACCGGGCGAGGAACACGACATCCGCTCGGTCGCCTCGTGCTCGATCTACCGTCCCGAGACCGGCAAGTGGGAGTCGTTCCGCGAGCTTCCGTCGCCGCGCTCGTCCTTCGACGCGGTCGTGTGGAACGACCACATCGTTCTCGTCGGCGGCTGGGAGATGCGCGGTTCCGGCGAGCCGCCCGTCTGGTCGGACACCGCGCTGATGCTCGACCTGACCCAGCCCGACGCCGAGTGGCAGTCGATCCCCCAGCCATTCCAGCGACGCGCGCTCGGGTGCAGCGTCGTCGACGGCAAGCTCTACGTCGTCGGCGGCCTCACCGCGGACGGTGACGTCGAGCGTCGCGTCGACGTCCTCGACCTCGCGACCATGGAGTGGTCCGAGGCTCCGAAGCTGCCGGGCACGCGCATGAACGGCTTCACGCCGGCGGTCTGCAGCATCGGCGGCCGCCTCATCGCCAGCCCGTCCGACGGACGCCTTTACCGCCTCGACGAGTCGGGGACCGCGTGGGACGAGATCGGCGAGATCGAGGAGTCCCGCTTCGTGCACCGCATGGTGCCGATCGACGGCCGGACCGTGGCGATCATCGGCGGTGCCTCGCGCGAGGGGAACCGGACGAGCGTCGAGATCGTCGAGCTGAGCCCGGCGGCGTTCGCCGCGGCCGTCCCGAGCTCCTCGGGCAAGACCGCGTCCGCGAACGTGCAGGAGATCTGCCCCGTGATGCGCGACGAGTTCGTCTTCGAGGACAGCCACGTCGTCGAGTTCAACGGCGTCGAGGTTCGCGTCTGCTGCGAGACGTGCGAGGGCCGCTTCGCGCGTGAGCCCGAGGCCTACCTCGACGTCGCCATTCTCCCGCAGCTCCAGGACGCGGAACTCCCGCCGCGCAAGATCGAGCAGATCTACTGCCCCGTCTACCGCGAGCGCGTCGTGTCCTCCCAGGACCCGAGCCTCGAGCACGATGGCAAGACGATCTACTTCTTCAGCAACTCGGCGAAGAAGCGCTTCGTCGCCGATCCCGACAGCTATCCGATCAGCGACGACCTCTACCAGTGGAGCGAATCCGCGGGATCGCACTGATCTCGCCGACCAGCTCACCGCTCTTCCGCGTAGCCCCTCCCCTCCATGCAGCACTGCCTCATCGCCCTCCTGGGACTTTGCGCTTCGAGCGCGGACGAGACCGACGTCGAAGCCTGGACCGCGTTCCAGAACGGCGGACGACCGCCTGCGGAGTCGGCGGCGAAAGCGCCGCTGGAGTGGAGTCCCGAAGAGGGCGTTCTCTGGACGGCGGAGCTCGACGGCTACGGCCAGTCGACTCCCCTCGTCTGGGGGCCGCACGTCTACGTCACGCTGTGCGCCGGCGACATGAAGGACCGCTACCACGTCCGCGCGCTCCGGATCGCGGATGGCGAGGCGGTCTGGAACTACGAGCTCGACAACAGCTCGCCGCAGAAGAACTCGGTCATGGTCAGCCGCGCGGCGCCGACGCCCGTCGTCGACGCCAGAGGGCTCATCGCCTTCTTCGAAGGGGGGAACGTCGTCGCTCTCGACCACGAGGGGAAGGAGCGGTGGAAGCGCGACCTCGTCGAAGACTTCGGTGACGTCGAGGCGCGGCACGGCCTCGCGGCCTCGCTGGAGCAGGACGAGTCGAGCGTCTACGTCTGGGTCGAGCGTTCGGAGAATCCGTACGTGCTCGCGCTCTCCAAGGAGTCCGGCGAGACCCTCTGGCGCGCGGACGGCGTCGGCGGTACGAGCTGGGCGAGCCCGCGCCTCGTTCCGGTCGCGGACGGCGCCCACCTGGTTCTGAGCGGATCGGGTCGCATCGTTGGCCTCGATCCGGCGACGGGCGCTCGCCTCTGGGAGCTCGAAGACGTCGCGAACAACACCTCCTCGACCCCGGTACCGCTCGGCGATGATCGCTTCTTGATCGGCGCCAGCGAGGGGCGGGGCGAGCAGCCGAGCGCCGCCAAGAAGTCGAACGGCGTCGTCAGGATCGCCGCGGCCGAAGACGGAACGTGGACGGCCGACTTCGTATGGCGCGCTCGCCGCGCGATGTCTTCCTTCGGATCGCCCGTCGCGTCCGGCGGCAACGCGTACTTCGTCAACCGATCCGGCGTCGTCTTCTGCGTCGACCTCGAGACGGGCGAACCGCACTACTCGGAGCGTTCGGCCGAGTCGATCTGGGCGACCCCGATCGCGATCGGGGACCGCGTCTACCTCTTCGGCAAGGAAGGGACGACGACGGTGCTCCGCTCCGGAGACGCGTTCGAGGTCCTCGCGGAGAACCCGCTGTGGGTCGAGGACGAGCCGGAGCCGGCGCCCGAGGGCGAGGAAGAGGGCGAGAGTCGCAGCCGATTCGGCGGACCCGTTCTCTACGCCGGGGCGGTCGCCGGCGATCGACTCGTCCTGCGCAGAGGCGACAGCGTCTACTGTGTGACGGGGAAGTAGCCGTACGCCGTGAGGCGTACGGTCTCTCGTCGCGCGGCTACTGGACGACGCTCGGCAGCTCGACGCAGACCGCCGTCTCTCCATTCCGAGTGAACACGCGGTCCTCGACGACGATCGGGTGATTCCACGTCTTGCCGTCGAGCAGCTCGATACGTCCCAGTTCGCGCTGCTCGGTCGGGTCGGTCGAGACGAGCGCGAGGTCGCCGGATTCCGCGCCGACGAGGAGTGCATCGACGTCTTCGAGCAGAACGAGCTGTCCGAATCCGTACCGCCCGCGACGCCAGGCGCGCTCGCCGGTCCCGAGCTCGATGCACGTCAGAATGCTCTGGTCGAAGCCGTAGACGTGCTTTTCGTGAACGACGAAGTCGTTGAACGAAGGGCGCATGCGCTTGCTCGACCACGCCTCTTCGATCGTCCACGCGTCTCCGTCGCGGGCGACCTCCAGCCGCGCGATCCCGACGCCGTCGCCGAGCGCGACCAGGACCGTGTCCGCGTCGACGGCCTGCGGCTGGATCATCGGGACTCCCTTCTATCCGCTCGGAAGGAACGTCCAGGTCACCGATCCGTCGCTCGGATCGATCGCGCTCAGCCCCTCGCCATGCGTGAAGAGCACGAGCTCCTCGTCCGCGAGGCGTGCGGGCTGCGCCGAGCCGTAGTTCATCCCGTTCCAGCCGCGCGTCCAGCGCTCCACGCCTGTCGCCGGATCGAACGCGGCGAGGCCGCGGCCGTCCGCGCCATCGAGGTACGCGATCACGTGGCCGCCTGCGACGAGCGGCGACGCGGAGGCGCCCCACATCGGAACGACGGCGCCCATGTCGGCGACGAGGTCACGACGCCAGACCACTTCGCCCGTCGCGGCGTCGCAGGCGCTCAGGACCGCGAGCGCTCCGAGCGCGAACACGCGGCCGTCGTGGTAGGTCGGCGTCGCGCGCGGTCCGGCGCCTGAGACGACCTCGGTGAAGCGGCCGTCGTAGGCACTCGTCCACAGCTCGGATCCGGTTGCCGCGTCGTAGCACGTCACCGCCTCCTGCTCCCCCCGCTGCTCCTGGGTGAAGAGCCGTCCGTCGACGTGGATGAACGATGACCAGCCGGGTCCGACGTCGATGCGCCACACCTCGCGAGGGGAATTCGTCGACCAGTCGAGTCCGAGCGGCGGCGTCGCCGCGCGACCGTTCCGCGCCGCTCCGCGATAGGCCGGCCAATCGCCTGGCTGGAGGGTGAGCACCGCGCCTTCGGCCGCGGGCTGCTCGGCGACGCCTCCGCGCGATGCGAGCATCTGCTCCTCCGGCGTCGGACTCCAGCGCCAGCTCAACTCCGGCCTGTAGTCGCCGACGAAGCCGTCGACCCGCACCAGCATGAACGGGATCCACGCGACGACGGTCAGTGCACCGACGACCTTCAGGCGCGTGTTCGGCTCGCTCGTCCGGGTGAGCCAGAGCGCGACCGTGGCTGTGAAGATTGCCAGAGGCAGGCCGTAGATCCAAAGGAGGAGGCCCGACGTCTCCTGCGCCACCGGCTGTAGCGCGACGCATGGCAGCGCCACGAAGTTCGCGATCAAGCCGCGTTCGCGCCACGTCAGTCGGCTCAGCCCCAGGAGCCACACGGCGAACAGCAGGATGGCCAGCGCTGGACCGGCCATCATCGCGACGAAGCGGGGGAGGTTCGGCACGCTCGGGGTCAGCGAGACCACGATCGCCAAGGCCTGGACGGTCAGCACGATCGCGAGGGGCCAGAGGCGCGGGGCGCCGCCGTGGGAAGGGGCGAGAGCGGTCGTGGGCGTCGTGTCGGCCATGGGCGTTGCGGGCGGCTCGAGTCGCTGCACACGTCATTCGAACGCTCCTGCACGGGCTCTGCATCGAGGAAATCCCGCGACCTGTCCGTGGACGAGGACCTCCGCTGGAGCCGTGAGCGTCCTGGAGCCGATGGTCGGGCCATGGCAGAAGCTCGGGCACACCGGGACCGCGGGTCGCTCGTCGTTCCCCTCGACGGGACGCTCCCGCCGATCTGCGTCCTCACCGGGGAGCCGACGGATCGGACCGAGCGTCACTCGATCGAGGTCGCGTCGCGGCCGGTCCGCTGGGTGGCCGCCTGCATCATGAACCACGACCTGCAGGAGTGGTTCACGAAGAAGGTCGACCTCGAGCTGCCGCTCGGTGAAGGCGTCGCTGTGATTCGCCGACGGCGGCGCGAGAAGGCCCGACTCTCACTCGCCGTTGGCTTCGGCGCGCTGGGGGCGTTCCTCTTCGGCGACCTGGTGGCCTGGCGGTGGCTCGGGTTCATGCCGGTCGTCGCGCTCATCGCGATCGCGTTCGGCCTGGGCCTCGCGCTGCAGCCGCTGCCGCTCCCGTACGGCACGCGCGTCCGGGATGGGCGGGTGTGGCTGAGGGGGGTCCACGACGGTGCGCTCGCGGGGCTGCCGGAGTGGAGGGGTGGTCGAACTCCGAGCCGGGGGGAATGACGCCAGGCGGGCCTCCCCGCCCCTCCCGCTCGGATCTTGATAGATTGTACGAATGGGCAATCTACAGGCCGAATCCACCGCGTCCAACCCGGCACCATCGTCGCGACCTGTCGGAGTCTGGATGCTGGCCAAGCGCTTTCGCTTGCGCATCGTCGGAACGCTGATGCTCGTCGTGCTCGAGTCGGTAGCGTTCCTGCTCTTCCCCCTGGTCCTCGGCCTGGCCATCGACGACCTGATCGGCGGCGAGCGAGCCGGGCTCATCGCGCTCTTCGCATTGACCGTCGTCGCACTGGCGATCGCAACGGGCCGTCGGTTCTACGACACGCGCGCCTACGCGTCCGTCTATCGAACGATCGCTGCCGAGATGGTCGAGCGAGAGCATCGAGACCGCACGCCCGTCTCCAAGATCTCAGCGCGCGCCACGCTGCTCGTCGAGTTCGTCGAGTTCCTGGAGGAGTCTCTGCCGATGATCATCGGCTCCGCGATCTCGATCGTCGGCGCCGTCCTGATCTTGCTCTCGATGCATACCGGGGTCGGCGTCGCCGCCGTAGGACTCATCGTGCTCGTGGCACTCGTCTATCTCGTCACGATGCGTGCCAACACTCGATTCAACGCGAGTTACAACGACGAGCTGGAGCGCCAGGTCCACGCGATCGAATCGGAGAGCGTACCGACGACGATCCGCCACTTCCGTGACCTGATGCGCTGGCGAGTGAACCTCTCGGACCTGGAGACGTTCAACTACGCCGCGATCTTCATTGGCGTGATCGGGCTTCTCATCTACTCGCCGGTCGCGCTCGTCGACGAGAGCGCGCGACAGGGCGCCGTGTTCGCCGGGATGATGTACGTCTTCCAGTACATCGAGGACGTCCTGCATTCCCCGCTCTATCTCCAGCAGCTGATCCGCCTCGATGAGATCGCGGGGCGGCTCGGGCGCACGCGTCCTGCGCCGTCCGGGGATCGAGTCGAGCTTCCTGGACGGTAGGGTCCTCGAGCCTTGTGTTCGTTCGACTTGGGGGGGGGGCGACGTCTGCAGCTCGAGGCCTGGGTGCATTCGCGCTGGTCACTCAGCGCGTTGCCCAGACTCCATCGGTCACGCCCGCTCGATCGATCGGATCCCCTTCCGCCGGGGCATGCGGATCGACCCCGTCGTCGCCCTCGACGCGGTAGAGCTCCTCGAAGCGCCTCTCGTCGAACGACACGAAGCGTCGGCCGTCCGCGCCGTCCACGAGCCACCCGCGCGTCTCTCCTCCTGACGAGAGAACTGCGGCGCGGTAGGGGCTCGCGAGGTCGCCGAGGCCCCAGGGGCGCGGACCTGCGCCGAGCGCGGTGAGTGCGCCAGCGAGCGCGACCGTCGCGACCACGAGGAGCGGGAGGAGCGTCGCCTGGACGATCGGGACCCTCCTCGCGCCTGCGAGCCGTGGACGAGCGAGGGCCTCCAGTCGGAGGGCAAGATCCCCGTCGTTCATCGCAAGGCAGCTCGCAGCGCACCTCCGCTCGGCGCAGTGCACGAGCGCACGGAGAAGGTCGACGCGGCGAGTCCCGAGTCGAACGCAGAGCTCATCGCACGCGAGCTCGCGCTGCTCGGACAGCCGGCGTGCGATCCAGCTTACCGCCGGGTGGAAGAAGAAGAGCGCCTCGGTGAATCGTTGAAGGCGATGAGCGAGCGGGTCGAGGCGTCGGACGTGGCCCAGCTCGTGCGCGAAGAGAGCGACGAGCTCGTCTCGTGAGAAGGACGCACACGCGCGAGGGAGCACGACTCGATCTCCGAAGACGGCCGGTACGGGGCTCACGCTGTCGGGAACGAGGACGAGCCGCGCTGCGACCTGGAAGCGAAAGCGGACGGACTCGAAGGTCTCCGCGAGTGCGGCCGGTGGCGGGGTCGCGTCCGCGAGTGCCCGCCGGAGCCCGTGGGCCGCAGCGACATGGCGTGCGACACGAACCGAAGCTAGGACAGCCCACGTTCCCACGATCCAGATGGCGCCGGGGATCTCGAAGGGGCCGCCTCCGGCCCCGGGAAAGGGCCCCTCGATGCGACGCGCGATCGAGGCGCCGCCCGGATCGGGCTGGAGGAGGGCGAGGAGGCACACCGGCAGAGCGACGCCGAGGAATGCGAGGCTCAGCAGCAGGAGTGACGCGTTCGTACGCGGAGCGCGTCGCGCTGCGCCGGACCGTACGACGAGGACGAACGCGAGCGCGAGAACGCTCGAGTACGCGAGCGCCCAGCAGAGCCCATTGGCTGCCTGGTCGGCGTTCACTCGTTCTCCTTCTCCACCTCGCGCAGGATCCTCCGGAGCTCCGCCAGCTCTTCCGGCGCGACCGGTCGATCGCTGAGCGCACGCAGGAGGAGCGTGGGGCGCGAGCCCGAGAACGCCTGGTCGAGGAGTGATCGCACGAGCTGACGCTGCGTGCGCTCTTCGCCGACGCGCGCGTGGTAGACGTGGCTCCGCTTGCTCTCGTCGCGTCTCAGGAGACCCTTCTCGTGCATCACCTGCATCGTCTTGAGCGTCGTGGTGTACGCGACGCGATGCGATCGGATGGCCTCGTGCACCTCGCGCACGGTCGACGGCCCTCGTGTCCAGAGAACGCGAAGGACATCGAGCTCGGCTTCGGTGGGTCGTTTCGGCTTCGACGGGGTCAAGCTGAAGCCAGGCTAGCAGTGTGCCGGTGTCCTCGGCTCAAAATACGGAAACTCTCGTACGACGCCTGACGTGCGATTGAGCCCAGCCAGTGTGCGGACGCGCACGTTGGCGTTCGTTCGTCACGTCTTTCGCTGGCTTCGGACCCGTGCGGAACCGCGGCACAGGCTTTGCCCGAAGCTCATCGTACGAAATCGCTCGTACATTGATGCGGAACCTCGCGATATGAACACACGATTCCTCTGGCTCCACGGCCTGAGTGCAGCGGCGCTCCTCGTGCTGGCCGTCCCAGTTGCGACGGCGGCTCCCCAGTGTTCCTCGGACGACATGTTCGAGGACAACGACAGCTGCCTGCACCCCGTGCCCCTCGGCGCGGGCAGCTACCCCGGGCTCCGGGTCGGCAAGGGCGATCCCGATTTCTACTCCGTGACCCTTCCGGCCGGTGCCACGGGCGATGTCCAGGTCTTCCATCCCTACCTGGCCGGGGACATCGACCTGTACGTCTATCGCGCGGACGCGTGCGGCGGCGGCCTGACCTCATCCGTGGCGGGGAGCTTCACCACGCGGAGCCGGGAGAGGGCGATGTGGACGAACGAAGCGGGAGTGGAGGCGGACTACATCGTCGAGGTGCGCTTCTATCGCTGGTTCGCTCTGTCGGGCTGCAATACGTACTCGCTGACGCTCGGCGGCGTCGTGGCCGGGCCGGGGACGCCTGGCGTGCCGTCGCCTCCGCCCTCGATCCGGGTCGACAAGATCGGCTTCCGTGCACTCAACGCATCCGGGCCCTTCCCGGGCAAGGGCAACACGTGGCGCCTGGATGACGACGTGCTTCTGCGCGGCGTCGAGGCGAGGCTGCAGTTGAACGGCAGTGCGACCATCGATCTCGACGTGTACGTCGGGCAGACGGAGTTCAGCGACTACCGGCGCGTGCTGCACCGCTCGCAGGTCTTCCAGGGGACCGGGAACGGAGTCGGCTGGTACGGCTTCCACGATCTCGCGCTCGCGCTGGATGGCGGGACCTACGCCCTCATCGTCTTCAGCTCGCCCGACGCGCCCGTGCACCAGTTCACGATCGCCTCGAACGAGCCGCGCGGCTTCGGGACCTACGTGCACGGCTATGCGACCGGCCCGTACCCGATGCCGTCGGCCGTGAACAACTCGGTCAACGACGCCGCGAGCTACCTGCGTCGCGTGTACTGGTCGCCGCCGACGAGGGAGTTCTGTGATGCCACGGAGAACTCGACGGGCGTGCCTGCAAGGATCTCGTCCACGGGGTCGACGTCCCTCGGTGCCAACGACTTCGAGCTCGCCGTCGCCGACTGCCCGAGCCAGGTCTCGGGGCTCTTCTTCCTCGGCTCGGAGGCCACGCAGGTCGCCCTCGGCGGAGGCACTCGTTGCGCAGGAGGGAGGCTCCTTCGCCTGCCGGTCCAGCAGGTCGATGCGTCGGGCGCTGCGGGCATCGCGCTCGACTGGAATTCAGCCACCTTCGCGGGGAGCTCCGTCGCGGTCGGAACGACCTGGAGCTTTCAGTTCTGGTACCGCGATCCCTCGGTCGCGGCGGTGCCCTTCAACCTCTCGAGCGCGCTGATGGTGACGTTCAGCGAGTAGGGGAGATGACTACGGATCGTCGCGCAGGCGGAGAGTTCAGGTTCGGGCACGTTGCGCGCGGAGGCGAGCCGCGACCGCGCGTCCGTTGCTCGGCGGGGCTGTAAGGAAGGGCTCCGGCGCCTGGCTCGAGTCCCGCGCGACGGTCCATTGGAGCTGGGTGAGCGGTGCATTCAGCGCCGAGCTCTTGCAAATACTGGATGGGGACGCGCGATACGGTGCTGTTGGACCCCTGCAACCCCTCACCTGACGACCGCCCTCCACGCATGCTCCTCGCCGTCCCCCTCGTCGCCTCCTCCCTCGCTGTCGCTCCCAGCGACGACTGGCCGCAGTTCCGCGGCCCCGGTGGCCTCGCCGTGGCCGGGGACACCGCGATCCCTGCCGAGTTCGGCCCGGACCAGAACGTCCTCTGGAAGACGACGATCCCCGCTGGACAGTCTTCGCCTTGCGTTGCGGGCGGCCGGATCTTCCTGTCCGGCTACGACGACGGGAAGTACGTCGCGGTCGCGCTCGATCTCGAGAGCGGGGAGGAGCTGTGGCGAAAGGAATTCACGGGGACGCCTCTCGGCCAGAGGGTTCACCCGGACGCGCTGCCGGCGACTCCGACCGCGGCCGCCGACGGCGAGCACGTCGTCTTCTACTTCGAGACGTACGGGCTCGTCGCCGTCGACCCGGACGGGAAGCCGCTGTGGGAGAAGCGCCTCGAGGATCCCGGCAACACGTTTGGCGTCGGCACCTCGCCGCTGCTCTTCGACGGGCTACTCGTCCTCTCGCGCGACGGCGCGAGCGAGGCCGCGATCCTCTGCTACGACGTCACGGACGGCTCCGAGCTGTGGCGCATCGACCGTATCGACTTCGGCGAGTCGCACGGCTCACCGTTCGTGTGGAACAACGCGGACCGCGACGAGCTCGTGATCGGCGGGACGAACCGGCTCTGCTCGTACGACCTCGGCAGCGGCGAGCCGCTGTGGGTCGTCGACGGGCTGACGAACTTCCCCTGCACGACTCCGACCGCGGACGCGGACACGCTCTACTTCGCCGCGTGGTCGACGCCGAACGCGACCGGTCGTTCGTTCTGGGAGGGTGCGTTCGCGCGGTCGCTCGACCTCTCCGATGAGGAGGTCGAGGAACCGATGAAGCTGTTCGATCGCCTCGATGCGAACGGTGACGGCAAGATCGTTCCCGACGAGGTCCCGGAGAGCCGCGCGAAGGACGCTTTCCCCTTCCTCGACAGGAACTTCGACGGCGCGTGGGACCGCACCGAGTTCGGGACGCCGCCTTCCCCGGCCCCGGGCCAAAACCTGATGGTTGCTGTGGCACGCGGAGCGGAGGGCGATGCAACGGAGAGCTCCGTTCGGTGGACCTGGAGGCGAGGGCTGCCCTACGTCTCGTCCCCGCTGCTGTACCAGGGGCGCGTCTGGCTCTTCAAGTCGGGCGGACTGGCCACGTGCCTCGACGCGAAGACGGGCAAGGCGGTCTTTCAGCGCGAGCGCCTCTCCGACCGCAGCGAGTACTACATGTCGCCTGTTGGCGCCGCCGGGCGCGTGATCGTCGGGACCGCCGAGGGAACTCTCTACGTGCTCGACGCGGTGTCGGACGAGCTCGAGGTCACGCACACCGCGACCTTCGACGAGGGACTCTTCGCGACGCCGGCGGTGATCGGTGGGCGCGTCTACCTGCGCACGCCTACCGCGATGTGGGCCTTCGGCGAGTAGCCGTCGATCAGGCGAAGCGCCGCGCCGTCCGCACGAGGTCGTCCACGTAGCTTCCCCCGAAGAGGCGCACGTGGACGAGCAGCGGGTAGAGGTTCCAGAGATCGCGGCGCGTACTCCAGAATCCGGCGTCCAGGATCGCATCGTCGCGCGCTGACGCGCGCTCGCGGTACGCGTCGAAGAAGCGGTTCGGGAAGCCGCCGAACATCGTCGCAAAGGCCAGGTCGACCTCCGGGTGACCGCGGTAGAGCGCGGGGTCGAGGAACGCCGTCAGGCGATCGCCTTCGGTGAGAACGTTCCCCGACCACAGGTCGCCGTGCAGGAGCGCGGGCGCGGCGGGCTCGCCCGCGAACTCACCGACTCGGCCCGCGACGTGCTCGACGAGGCCCACGATCGACGCGTCGATGCGCCGCTCGTCGCGGGCCTCTCGGACCGGGGCGACGAGCCGCGCTTCGGCGAAGAACTCGAGCCAGGACGTACGCTCGGGGTTGGGCTGCACGAGACCGCCGATACGCGTCGCGCGATCGAATCCGAACGTGGCTCCGCCCACGGCGTGCAGCGCCGCGAGCGCCGCCGCAGCGTCGTCCGCGGCCGCGGTTGCGACGCCCGTCGTTCCCGGCCGCCACTCCATGAGAAGCACGTGGCGTGATCCGTACTCGACGCCGGGCACCGGCGCATTGGCCTCGGACGCGATGTAGCGCAGCATCTCCGCCTCGACCTCGAGGCCGCCCTCACCCGACGGATCGAGCTTCGCGACGCGCGGCGGTGCGCCCGCGACATCGATACGAAGAACCTCGCCCGTCCGTCCGTGGGCCAGGAGCGAGCGCGTGTAGCCAGTGCCTCCGAGCGCGCGCGCGAGCTCGTCGAGCGGAGTCATGTCAGTGCGGATCGAGGCGCGACTCGACGTGATCGAGAAGCGCGCGAGCGCCGTCCTCCACGAGATCGAGCACGTCCTCGAATCCGCTCATGCCGCCGTAGAACGGGTCAGGCACCTCGCGCGCGGCGCCTGGTTCGTCGAGCCCCAGGAAGGGCACGACCCGGTCGGCGCTCGCCGCCGGCGCCATCTCGCGAAGCGAACGTACGACGTCGTCGTCCATTCCGAGCAAGAGATCGAACCGCTCGAAGTCGTCGTCCACGATGGGCCGCGCACGCTGCGTCGAGAGGTCGTAGCCGCGCTGCTCCGCGGCCATGGTCGCGCGCGGATCCGGCGGCCTGCCCTCGTGGTAGGAGATCAGGCCGCACGAGTCGATCTCGATGTCGCTCCCCCGCCCGGCCTCGGCGGCGACCTTGCGGAAGACGGCCTCGGCGGTGGGGGAGCGGCAGATGTTGCCCAGACAGACGAAGAGCACGCGCATGGGCAACAACGTATCGGCTCATCGCTTGGTGATCACCACCTCGACGTAGGCGCTGGGGACGTTCATCGCGCCGTTCTCACCCTCGTCGAAGCGTGCGATCAGCGCGAGGATGTCGGCCTCGAGATCCGGCTGCTTCTCCGCCGGCAGCGCAGCGAACGCCTTCTCGACCGGGCCGTAGTAGCGTCGGAAGTAGTCGAGGAAGAACTGGGGCGACGGGTAGCGGAACGCGAACGACTTGCGCTCGACAGCGACGTCGCTGTCCTGCGCCCCGAAGTGCTCGTCGAGCCAGGACTCGTCGCCCCAGAGCGCCGGCGAGCGAACACCGGCCGGCGGCGGCACGTGCTTGCCGATGACGCGGAAGAGCTCGCCGATGAAGCTGTCCGGCGTCCAGTTCGCGAGGCCGATCTTGCCTCCCGGGCGGCACACGCGCTGTAGCTCGGAGGCGGCGCTCTCCTGATTCGGCGCGAACATGACGCCGAAGGTCGAGACCACCGCGTCGAACGAGCCATCGTCGAAGGGCAGGGCCTCGGCGTCCGCGTGCTGGAACTCGACGGCGAAGCCCTCGGCGGCGGCGCGCTGACGGCCGCGCTCCAGCAGCACGTCGCTGTAGTCCGTCGACGTGACGTCGCAGAACCGTCGGGCGAGGGCCATCGTGATGTTGCCGTTGCCGGCCGCGACGTCGAGTACGCGACAGCTCGGCGGGAGGTCGAGGGCCTCCGCCAGCTCCTCGCCGGTGAGCTGCAGCGTGGAGCCGATGCGGGCGTAGTCGCCCGAGGACCAGGCGGCGTGCTGCTTGGTCTTGATGGCGTCGTAGTCGGGGCGAGTCGGGGCAGTCGTTTCTGTGGTGGTCATCTCGGGTGTCCTCCGGGTTCACGCCCCTCTGCGCAATCTGCTGTCGAAACCTGCCAGCGCAGGTCGAGGAAATTGCAGCACCCCGGAAGACGATTCGAGCGAGCCTCGTCAAGCGACGAGATCCGTCACGACCTCGCCGTGCACGTCCGTCAAGCGATAGCGCCGCCCCTGGTGCCGGTACGTCAGGCGCTCGTGGTGAACGCCGAGCAGGTGCAGTAGCGTCGCGTTGAGGTCGTGCACGTGGACGGGGTCACGCGTCACGTTGTAGCCGAACTCGTCCGTCTCCCCGTGGACGTGCCCTGCGCGAACGCCGCCGCCCGCCATCCACATCGTCGTACATCGCGGATGGTGGTCCCGCCCGTAGTTCGACGCAGTGAGCGGCCCCTGGCTGTAGCACGTGCGCCCGAACTCGCCTCCCCACACCACGAGCGTGTCGTCGAGCAGGCCGCGCCGCTTCAGGTCCGTGACGAGCGCCGCTGAGGCGCGGTCGGTCTCTGCGCACTGTGTCGTGAGGGCGCTGGGCAGGTTTCCGTGCTGGTCCCAGCCCTGGTGGAAGAGCTGGACGAAGCGCACGTCGCGCTCGAGCAGGCGGCGCGCGAGCAGGCAGTTCGCCGCGAACGTGCCGGGCTTCCGCGCGTCCTCGCCGTAGAGCTCGAAGGTCGACTCGGGCTCGTCCGTAAGATCAGCGACCTCCGGGATCGACGCCTGCATCCGGAACGCGAGCTCGGCCTGCGCCATCCGCGCGCCGATCGCGGCGTCGCCGGGCGCGGTCGTCGCTTCGCGCAGCGCGTCGAGCATCCGCCGCCTTGTCGCGCGATCCACTCCGGGCGGATCGTTGAGGAAGAGCACCGGATCGCCGCTTCCGCGCAGCTGAACGCCGGCGTGCTGCGCGCTCAGGAAACCGGAGCTCCAGAGCCGCTCGTACAGCGGCTGGCCGCCTTTTCCCTGGGTCACCAGCACGCAGAACTCGGGCAGGTCGCGGTTGAGCGATCCGAGGCCGTAGCTCAGCCAGGCGCCGAGCGACGGGCGGCCCGCGATCTGCGAACCGGTCAAGAGGAACGTCGCAGCAGGGTCGTGGTTGATCGCGTCCGTGACGAGCGAGCGAACGATGCACAGCTCGTCGACGATCTTCGCGGTGTGGGGCAGGAGCTCACTGACCCAGGCGCCGCTCTCCCCGTGCTGGGTGAAGTCGAAGTGCGATCCCGCGAGCGGCAGCGTCGACTGGTTGCCGGACATTCCGGTCAGCCGCTGTCCGCGGCGCACGGAGTCCGGCAGCTCTTCGCCGTTGCGCTCGACGAGCAGCGGCTTCGGGTCCCACAGATCGAGCTGCGAAGGGCCACCGCTCATGAAGAGGTGGACGACTCTCTTCGCCCGCGGCCGCGGATGGAAGGTGTCGTCCACTGCCGCGGAAGTCCCTTCTTCTCCGCGAGCGATCCGAGCGAGCGCGACGCCGGCGAGTCCCAGTGTCGCCCCACGCAGCACTTGGCGCCTCCCGAGGTCGCGCAGCCCGTCGTGTTCCTCGTCGCTCATCGCCTCGTCACCACGTCGTCGAGTCCCAGGAGCGCGCTGGCGACGATCGCCGTCGCGGCGATCTCCACGCACGTCGAATCATCGATGTCCAGCGGTGCCTGCGCGCCTTCGTCCGCGGGATGGGCGATGCGCTCGAGGTCGTAGCTCGCGAGTGCTCGCGCCGCTTCGACGTCCTCGATGTACGCCTCGCGCTGGACGCCGAGAAGCTCGACCATCGAGCGACTCTCGGCCTCGATCGGCGCGCGCGATGCGAGGGCCAGCGTCATGAACTCGACGCGCGAAGCGTCGCCGCCCGTTCGCTCGACCGCGCGCCGCGCGAACGCGACCGATGCTTCGACGAACTGCGGGTCGTTCCACAGCGCGAGCGCCTGGAGCGGGGTCGTGGTGGAGGGGCGGGAGACGACGCAGACCTCGCGCGTCGGCGCGTCGAACAGCGACATCGTGGGCGGCGGCGACGTGCGGCGCCAGAACGTGTACAGGCTGCGTCGACGCAGATCGTCGCCGCGATCCGGCCGGTAGACCTTGCCGCTCTTCTCCTGCCACAGACCCGGCGGCTGGTACGGCGCAACGGGCGGCCCACCGCGGTCGCGAACGAGGAGCCCCGATGCCGCGAGGACACTGTCTCGAATCGTCTCGGCCTCGAGGCGCACTCGCAGCGCACGGGAGATGAGCGCGCCGTCTGGGTCGCGCCCGATGGACTCCGCCGTCCCCGCGGATGACTGGCGATAGGCCGACGAGAGCACCATCCGCCGGAGCAGCGCGCGCGAGTCCCAGCCGGACTCGACGAGATCGCGGGAGAGAGCGTCGAGCAGCTCGCCGTGGACCGGCGGCGGGCACTGGCTCCCGAAGTCCTCCGGCGTCGGCACGAGCCCGCGACCGAACGCGATGCGCCACAGCCGGTCGACGTGAACGCGCGCAGTCAGCGGGTGGTCGGGGTGCACGAGCCAGCGCGCAAGATCCAGGCGCGTCGCCGGTGCACCGTCGATCAACGTCGGAAGGAACGCGGGCGTCGCCGGTGCGACGGGCTCACCGCGCTCGGAGTACGCGCCGCGCCCGAGCAGGTACGCGGTGCGTTCCGTCCCCGGAAGTCCCGGGCCCTCGCGCATCGTCATGATCTGCCGGATCTCGTCCAGCAGCGCGTCGCGCTCGGCGCGCGCAGTGCGGAGCGCTTCCTGCGCGGGGTTCGGACTCCGTTCCTCCGCGATCGAAGTGGGGCCCGATGCCGCGAGGCGCGCGACCTCCGTCGTCGCGAGCTCGCGATCGAAGACCGCGAACGAGCGAACGCATCCGTCCGTGAACCCGCGATCTCGGAATCGGCTTCCGATCGTCAGGTGCTCGATGCCACCGCCGCGGATCGTCCGCGTCAGACGATCGCGCACCACGACCGTCTCGACGGGGGCGCCGTCGACGTAGAGCCGCAGTCCGTCCGCTCGACTCGATCCGTCGTAGGTGAAGGCGACGTCGACCCAGGCGTCGACCGGCAGCGGATCGACGCCGCGAATCGCGATCGCGTCGCCCGGCCAGAAGTGGACGAGTGCGACGGTGGGGCGCCCGTCCTCGATGAGCAGCTGGTACCCGCGGCTACCCGAGTCCGTCCACGCCTTGGAGCGGTGCACGACGACCGCGCGCTCGTAGGGCTCCGGCAGGCGGAGGCTGAGTCCGATGGAGAACGGATCGCTGCGTCGGAAGTCGCCGGTGCCCGGGAAGATCAGCGCGTTCTCGCCGTCGAGGCGGACGTACGTGAGCTCGTCCTCGCGCACGACCTCGGGCTCGCCGACGGCCACACAGGTGCTGGTCTCGATCGACGTGCCGCCGGTCGCGGCGAACGTGACCCTTTCCTTGCCGTCGTCGGTGCGCTCCGTCACCGCCTCCGCGAAGTCGGTCGCGAAGGTCGCCATGCCTCCCTCGCTGGGCGGCGCCACGACCGCGTCCGCGACCTTCGCCTGGAGCTCGGCGAGCCGGCTCGCCTGTTCCTCCGTCGCAAGGTCGAGCGCGGGCGTCGGCACCGCGTCGGTGAAATGCGAGTACAGACCGGACTCGTCGATCCCGTCGAAGAACGCCGACAGCGCGAAGAAGTCGCGCTGAGTCACCGGGTCGAACTTGTGATCGTGGCACCGAGCGCAGCCCATCGTGAGCCCGAGAAAGGCGGCCGCGGTGGTCTCGACGCGATCGCACACGTACTCGACGCGGAGCTCCTCCTCGACGCTGCCGCCCTCGTTCGTCTGACGGTGGAGCCGCTGGAACGCGGTCGCAAGACACGTCTCCTTCGTCGCGTTCGGAAGGAGGTCGCCCGCGATCTGCTGCACGACGAAGTCGTCGTATGGCAGGTTCGACTCGAACGCGCCGAGGACCCAGTCACGCCACGGCCAGACGTTCATGTCGACGTCCGCCTGGTAGCCGAAGGTGTCGGCATACCGGGCGACGTCGAGCCAGTGCGCCGTCATTCGCTCGGCGTGAGTCGTCGACGCGAGCAGTCGATCGACCGCCCGCTCGTAGCGGTCGGGTGACTCGTCTCCGAGGAACCGCTCGAGCTCGTCGAGGCTCGGCGGGAGACCCGTCAGGTCGAGGGAAACGCGTCGCAGGATAGTCGCCGGATCGGCCTCGGGCGAGGGCGTGATCTCAGCGGCTTCGAGGCGCGCGAGGACGAAGCGGTCGATGTCGTCGCGCGCCCACGATTCGTCGTGAATCTCGGGCGCAGGACTTCGCTCTGGACGTGTGAACGACCAGTGCTCGTCGTACGCGGCGCCGTCCTCGATCCAGCGCCGGAGCAGATCAACCTCGTCGGCGGTGAGTGAAAGGTGCGAGCTCTCCGGCGGCATGCGGCGCTCGGGGTTCGCATGCGTCACTCTCCGAATGAGCTCGCTGGCGTCCGGGTCACCGGGAACGATCGCCCCGAAGCCGAGCTCGTCGACGGCCGAATCCGCGAGGTCGAGCCGGAGCGCGCCCGCAGGCTCCGCGTTGCCGGGTCCGTGGCAGTGGAAGCAGCGGTCCGAGAGGATGGGTCGCACGTCCGCTGCGAAGTCCACTTGGTCGCTGCCGACGAGCACGGCGGGCAACATCGACAGGAGGACGGTGGTCACGGACCACATCGTAATCGCTAGCGCAAGACGAGGACTCGCTCGCCGTCGTCTCCGAAGAAGCGCATATCGACCATCTCGCCCACGCGACGGTCGGCGGCCTTGGCCTCCAGGAGAAGGTCATAGAGCGGCTCGATCGTGAGCGTCACAGCTTCGCCCGGCGGAACGATGACGTCGTACAGCTCGTGGCCCGTCGGAGGGTGGGCGATGCGGAAGCGGATCTCCGATTCGGTGCTTTGCCCGGCTCTCCCGCAGCACTCTCGAGTTCCTGTCCGACGTGAGACGCGACTTCGTCGTCAGCCGGGGTGGACGGAGCGGACCGAAGACCGTGCCAGAGCACAGCCAGGATGGCGAGCGCGCCGGCGACAACGATCGCCCTGTTCATGACGAGCAGAGTGGATATCGAAGCGGCGAGTCTCGATACCGGCAGGTCGGCGGGAACGGGCTCATAGCGAAGCGGCAGCGCGTCGCGGACGCCACCGAATGAGCGAAGTCCGCTTCCGATTGCGAACGGGGCGCTGGGGCCGCGGTACGCGAGACCGCGTGAGCGACCTCGTCGACCGCTTCTTTGCCTTCGGCGCGCTCCCCCGGCTTTCTGCGCGAAGAGTCCATCGCGCCCACCGCTATCCACCGAGTCCCAGGAGCGCAGCACGAATCCGGGACGAGATTCCGTGAGGAGCCGGACATCGCTCGTCCAGAGTTCGTCAAGAGGAGGGACGTTCTCGAGGTGACGAGACGCGCCGAGACGGTTGGGGAGCACCGCACCAAGGTCGCAGCACCGGTCCGCGACGGACGGTTTGTGAGAGATTCCAAGGAAACGCGAACCGCCAAGGAGCTCGAGGGGAACTGCACCGCCGTGGCCCGACCACTGCGCATTCTGGGAGTCCGAAGGCTCCCTCGACGCGTCGCGGCTGTCCGTGCGGGGACGCGTCGACTTCCGTAGAGATCGCAGGACGACCCAAACACACGGCCGCCCATTCACTCATGAAGCGACATCTCATCTCGATGACGACCTGTGCCCTCCTTTTCGCCGCGGCGACAGTCCTCGTCGGCGACGCTCCGGCTTCGCCCGCGCTTCCGTCGAGCTGCTCAGGCGGCAGCTTCGTCAACCTCGGCGGGTCATCACAGTCAGGTGTGGGAGCGTGCGGGCTCGGCGTCCGGATCCTCACGATCGGAACGTCGGGATCGTGCTCGGCGGACGGGGCCGGGGCCTGTACCGAAGACTCGAGCTGCTCTGCAGACGTCTTCATCTACTACCGCTCGAACTGCAGCGGAGCCACGCTCGACTTCACGACGGCGATCTCGCCTTCCCTGCCCGTTCCCGGCGGCGACGGCTCGATCGGCAGCCTTCCGTTCGTGACAGCGTGGTCCATAGTCGTCGACAAGCGCGGCATTGGCGTGCCGACGAACGGCGGCATCACCGTGACGGCAGAGCTGTCTCTCGGGGCGAACACGGCGGTGGGAACCTCCCTGGGGCGCTGCACCGCCTGCGGCTCCTAGACGGTTCTCCATGTCAACTCGACACGCGCTGGGCGTGGCGGCGATCACGATGACCGCCACTGCCTGGTGGCTTGCACGACCTCACGTCGGCACCCCTTCCTTCGGCTCGTCGGAAGGCCGGTTCGTCGAGAATTCCTCCCCATCGCATGCGTCTCGAACGGTCGGTGAAGCCCTCGCCGCCTACTGGGGTGATCGCTGGACGACGGTCCGTCCAGAAGTACTTCGGCTCGGCGCCGATCTCGACGCTCCGCTCGGTCTCGGTCGGCTCATCCCCTGGGAGCGCGCACTGCCAGAGGTCGAGAACAGTCTCGTCGGAGACGGTTTTCCGAGCGACGCATTCGCGTCTTCGATGTCCGGGATCACGGCCTCCGAGGCGGCCACCGAAGAAGAGCGTGATCGGTACGCCCATGCCCTCTCCGTGACCGAAGAGCTTCGTTCGACCCTCCACGTCGCGCTCGACGAGGGACAGCTTGAGCGCGCGCCGCTCTACGGCGTTTGGGCCGATGGCGACGAGAACGCGCGGCGCGATCCTCCAGGCGCGCTGGTCTTCACCGACACGTTCGACATCGGCGGGTGGGTGGTCCGCGTCGTCTTCGACTCGGCTGATTTTCCATCGCTCGACCGAGCGATTCGCGACGTGCACGCCGGTCGGGATCGCCGCGGTGCTCGTCCACGAGACGCTGGTGCGACCGACTGAGGCGCGGTCCGAAGGGGCGGATGCGGCGGGGCCTTACGGAACAGCCCGACGGCTCCCTCGTCCATCAGCGCCAGTGCACGGACCCCCGTATCATCGACCGCGGAGGCTGCGCTCGATGAAATCCGAACGTCTATGGCTCGCGGGAATCCTCACCCTCTCGTCCGGCGCCGGGGCTGCGCCTGTCCAGGAGTCAGCGGTGCTCGTGCGTCGCGGCGCGGACCCGCTCCATCGAGTGGCCGACATCGATATCGGCGAGGAGGTTCCCGTCGTCGAATTCATCGCCAGACGTGACGGAGCGCTGCATATCTGGGCGAGCTCCAAGGACGTCGACCCCAGTCTCCGAGTCGAATCCCTGAGCGGTTCATCACCGCCAGCAGAAGACGATGACGGTGGAGGCGGGTCGACCGCGTGGGTCCTGTTCAAGGCCGCGGAAGGAGAGCCTCTTCGGATCTCTATTTCACCGACGGGGGTAGAGGGCAGGGTCGAGCTGCACGTCGTCGCCGCTCCAGAATCGGAGACGACCCGCGAACTGGCGAGCTTCATCGACGACGAGGTTCGTGAGCTCACAGCCCTGGCTGCTCCCGGTGATCTTCGGGACGCACGTGAACGGATCGATCTGCTCTTCTCCGAGCTCGAGGGGATCGCGGAGATGCGAACCAGTGAAGCGGCCGCAGAAGCGCTCTGGGAACTGGGGTTCGCCACATCGCAGCGCGGCTGGCACGACCTCACCGCGCAGATCCAGCGCTGGGTCCTGGAGCACTATGAGCGGGTCCTTCCCGAGAGTCACGGTGGGCGGTTGATCGCTGAGCAGAACCTCGCGTTGACCTACTCGACGGCGGGCGACAATGCGCATGCGCTCGAACACTACGAGCAGCTCCTGCAAGTGCAGCGGCGGCTGCGGCCAGAGGACGATCCCACAGTCCTGCTCCTGAAACAGGACGTCGGCTTCACTCTGCGACTCCTCGGTCGCGTTGAGGAGGCGCTGATCTACGAGGAAGAGGTGCACGCCACGCGAGAGCGCCTCCTGCCCCCGGGCCACCCCGCGCTTCTTGATGCCAAGGCGAACCTGGGCGCGACGCGGCGGCTCCTTGGGGATATCGAAGGAGCCCACTCCCTGTTCGAAGCGGTCCACCTCGCTCGCTCGCGGCAGCTCGGCGGTGACGATCCTCTACTCCTCATGGCGAAGACGAATCTCGGCGTCTCGCACCTCCTGCTCGGGGAGATCGAGAGCGCCCACGCGCTGTTCCAGTACGTCGATGAAGCGTGGGAGCGACTCTCCATGGGCGATCGTGAGGAAGCGATCATCGTGAAGTCGAACCTCGCTACGACGAGCCGCGAGCTGGGCGACACACGTCGCTCGCGTGAGCTGGACGAGATCGTGTACGAAGCCCGGAAGCGGCAGCTTCCAGGCGACCATCCGCGCTTGCTCGAGGCGAAGGGAAATCTCGCTGCGTCGCTTGGAGAGTCGGGAGACCTAGCCGGATCCCTGGCCCTCTACGAGGAGGTTCACTCGGCGATGGTAGAGGTCCTCCCGGTCCAACACGCGACGCTCCTGGAGACCAAGCACAACCTGGGCTTGATCCGCGCTGCGACGGGCGACCTCGACGGAGCCGTGAGCCTCTCGCGCGACATCGTCGCTGCGCAGGTCTCGTCGCTCCGGCGTGGCGCGACAACCGCACCCCGCGTCGCACGCACCGCGTCGCGCGACGCGGTGCGCCGAGTCGCTCACGCTCGGATCTGGGAGGCCGCAAGCGACGAGGGATTCGAGCGACTCTGCTTCGAGGTGCTGGAGACCGCTCGGTACGTGTCCACGGCGCCGTTCCTTGCGAGGATCTCCGAGCTCGAAGGAGAGGAAGCGCGAGAGACACGCGGTCGCTTGAGCGAAGCCGATCTCGAGCTCGACGGACTCATCTCGACGGGCCCTCTGGGCTCGAACGACAAGTCGGTCGACGCTGATCACGTTCGCGCGTGGCGCGCCGAGGTGCGCGCGGCCGCGCAGCGTCGCGATCGGGCCCAGGAAGAGCTGCTCGCGCTCGTCGGCGACGAGATCGAAGTGCGGCTTCGGTCCGAGAGCGTCGCTTCGAAGCTGCCCGCCGATCACGCCGTGATCGCGATCAACAGGTTGGACCGGTGGCGCTGGGACGAGACCGCACTCGACGCCTCGGTCGTGGGGACGTACTACCTGGCGTACGTCCTGACGGCGAGTGGCGAACCTGTCCCGATCGACCTCGGGCCGGCCGATGATCTGGAGCGGTTGATCCTGAACTGGCGAAGGTCGATCGGGGCGCCCCTGCCGACCGTGAGCGCGGGTGATCGTGTGGAGGACTCGAAGGGTGAGGAAGTTCCCGGGTCAGCTGATACGCGCGGACTCGGTCTCGGAGTGGATGGCGGTGAGAACGAGGTCTCTGCAGGACGCGCGCTGACTGCCGCACTCTTCACCCCGATCCTGGAAGCGACCGAGGTTCCGGTCGGCGCAACTCTGCATGTTGCGCTGAGCGACGCGCTCTTCACGGTCCCCCTCGATGCTCTTCCGCTCGACGAGAGCGCGGGGCCCGGGCCGATCGAGTGCGACGTACTCCGGCTCGGGGACCTCTTCGACGTGCAGTACGAGACCTCGCTCATGCGACTCACTCGCCCTGCGCCAGCTGAGCGGACCGCGTCGTCCATTCTCCTCGTGGGAGGCGTCGACTTCGATGGAGTGGAGGCTGCGAACGAGGTCGACTCGCAGCCCGAGCGAGACATCCCGATGCCGCGTGGGATGGACGACGCGCAAGGTCTCGGTTTCGCGTCCTGGAAGGCTCTCCCTGGAACGTCCATCGAGATCGAGGCAGTGGCTCGACTGGCTCGGGACTGCCTGGACGCCGACATTGCTCAACTTCGTGGCCAGGCGGTCACAGAGTCTGCCCTCGCCGAAGCCTCGCGAGGCAAGCAGGTCGTTCACCTCGCGACCCATGGGTGGTTCCTCCCCGAGAACGTCCGGTCCATCCTGAATGACCGGCCCGAGTCGACGTCGGACCTGCTCGGAAACCGCTCGACGGTCACTGGCTTTGCT
The DNA here is from genome assembly GCA_039200205.1 of Planctomycetota bacterium. Taxonomy (GTDB): domain Bacteria; phylum Planctomycetota; class UBA1135; order UBA1135; genus Saltatorellus. The sequence continues at coordinate 13,532 of JBCCSK010000008.1, read as the reverse complement.
CCCTTGACGCTCTGCGGGCTGGTGCTTTCCGGCGCAAACACTGCGGAGACCCCTGAGCAGCGCGCCTCCAGGTACCTCGCCGCTCAGGAGCTGCGCAGCTTCGACCTTCGCGAGTGCGATCTAGCCGTCCTCTCCGCGTGCAGCACGAACGTCTCGATCGCTCGCGCCGGCCAGTGCATCCAGTCCCTCCAGATCGCTCTGCATATGGCGGGCGCACGCCGTTCGCTCACGTCGCTTTGGAGCGTCCCTGATCGACCGACTCAGTCGCTCATGGAGCGGTTCTACAGCCATCTGTGGGAGAGCGGAGCAAGCGCTCCCGCTGCACTCTGGTCCGCGAAGTGTGACCTTCGCCGTGCCGGAAGCTCGCCACGGCTCTGGGCTGGGTGGGTCCTTGCGCACGACGCGGAGTAGCGAGGTGGTACCAGGGTCCGCGGAGAGCGAGGGCAAGAATTGCCCACGCGAACAGCGCACCCGCGTTCGTGGGTGCGCCAGCAAGGTCGGCTCACGGTCTGGGCAGCAAGATTCGAGACTGCTGCCCTGGCATGAGGCGGCACAGCGGCGGCTAGACCGTGCCCTCGAGATCCGAGTGACCGCGGATCCCATGGCGCGCGCCAACGAGTTACGGTCCTCACGGACTTTCCCGCTGCCTTTGCCCCGAGCATGCGCGCTTCCACAGTCTCGATCGAACATCGCTCCATGATCCGACACAGTCTCTCCCTCATCCCGCCCCTGCTCGTTCCCCTCGCGACTGCCTCGGCCCAGGACGGGAGCCCGACGCGGAACGTCAACGCCTTCTCTTCCACCGTGACTACGCCTGTGATCGCACAGTCAACGTCGGGTACGGTCGAGCTACTGCTCACCAACATCGTCGGACTGCCCGAGTCCCAGGTTCCCGGCCTCCCCGGCGTGTTCTTCGATCCGGGCACGGGCACGACCGACTTCGACCGCGTCTATGGCAGTCCCGGCGGAAACTGGATCATCACTGCCTTCGCCGATCTCCCCAGCGACGAGGACGAGCTCGTCCTCGTCAACGGCACGGTCGTCCAGCGCGAAGGCCAGCCGGGACCGTGGACCGGCGGGACGGAGAACGCCGGCTCCTTCGATCGGCGCTGTGACGTGAACGACTCGGGCGACTTCACGTTTGCGACGAACACGGACGGTGCGGCGAATGACGACTACATCGTCACGAACGTCGGCGGTGCCTGGGGCTTCGCTGCCCGCGAGGGCGACGCCATCGGCCCCCTGCCCGGGAACACGTACGACGACCTGATCGACTCTCCGATCATGCTCGCGAGCGGCGCTGTCGGGTTCTCGGCCGACGGTATCGACGGCGCAGTCCCGTCGACCCAGGACGACATCCTCGTCCTCGACGGAACGCTGCTGCTCCAGGAGGGTGTCTCGATCCCAGCGGGACAGGCCGCCGGCGCGATGGAGTTCATGGAGAACTTCGACCTGAGCGACTTCTTCGCGACCGAGGACGGCGCCAACTGGCTCATCCAGGGCGACCTGACCGGTGACTCCGCGTCCGACGACGTCGTCATCTTGAACGGGAACGTCGTGCTCCAGGAGGGGACGATCGTCCCTGGATCGACGTTCACGGATCCGATCGACTTCGCGGGGATCTTCGCTGTCTACCTCGACGAGGGCGGCAACTGGTTCGCGCGGGGCGACAACGACGTGTCGAGCGTGGACTGGATCGTGCGCAACGGAACGCTCTTGAAGACCCTCGGCGATCCGATCTTCGCGGGCGCGACCGAGGTCTTCGACGACACGACGTTCGCGCCCGGGTTCTTCATGCATATCGGCAACTCGTTCGGCGACTACATCATTGGCGGAGTCACCAACAGCGTGAACCTCGACGCCAACGCTGTCCTCGTCAAGAACGACGAGCGCGTCATCTGCCGCGAGGGCGACCCGGTCGACCTGGACGGGAACGGGATGTTGGACGACGATGCGTTCATCGGGACGTTCGGCGACGACGACGGGCACCTCGACGACGATGGGATGCTGTACCTGGTCGTGCAGATCGAGGACGCGAATGGCGACGTTCGGGGACAGGCCGTCCTCCGCATGGACACCGGGACCCCCTCGATCGGAACGAACTACTGCACGGCGGTTCCGAACAGCACCGGTACGACCGGCGTCATCGCGGCCATTGGGAGCGCGATGGCCTCCGACAATGACGTCACGCTCATCGCGACCGACCTTCCGATCAACGCGTTCGGATTCTTCCTGGCGAGCCAGGTCCAGGGCTTCGTCACGAACCCTGGCGGCAGCGCGGGCAACCTGTGCCTCGCCGGCTCCATCGGCCGCTACGTCGGACCCGGTCAGATCCAGACCACCGGTCTGGAGGGTGAGTTCTCGCTCGTCATCGACCTGACGAACGTTCCGCAGCCGACCGGCCCCGTGTCGGTGATGGCCGGAGAGAACTGGAACTTCCAGGCGTGGCACCGGGACTCGGTCGGCGGGAGCGCGACGTCTAACTTCACGGACGCCACATCGGTCGACTTCCTTTGATACGAGGTCGCTTCACGGAAAGACGACGCGCTCGACCGGCCCGAACAGCGAGGGCCCGTCGCCGCGCGTCGTCTCCGTGATCATCCCCTCGGCGTCGATCTCGATCGATCGCCAGCGGTACGCGCCGCGCGCGTAGCCGAAGGTCGTTCCGTCGTCCTCGTAGACCTCGACGCGCGCGGCGTCGGCGTCACCGAACACGCGCACCTCGAGCGGTGCCCCGACGGCCTCGCGGGTGCGCGTGAACGCTTCCGTCAGCATCGGGATCGCCGCGCCGCCCCGGACGAAGAGTGGCGTCCGGCGTCCCGCCACCGTGATCGACGAGCCGCCGCCGACGGCGCCGCCCGTGTGGAAGTCGAACCACTCTCCGGGCGGCAGCTCGACCGTGCGTTCGTCGCTCTTCTCGCCGTAGTACGGCGCGACGAGGATCGAGGGTCCAAGCATGTACTGGTCGGTCGCCGTGATCACCGTCGATTCGCCGTACGGATTGCGCTCGCCGTCGACCGCGCCTTCTTGCTCGACGCGCGACTCGCGCGCTCCGTCCTCGAGGATCATCGCTCGAAAGGGCGGCGTCCCGTCGAAGTGGTACCGGGCGTAGGCGGTGTAGAGGTAGGGGAGCAGGCGCAGTCGGAGCTCGAAGGCCTCGCGCACCGTCTCGGTCGCGCCGTCGAAGCTCCAGGGGAGGACGCCCGAGCTCCACGCGTTGATCTGCGTCAGGGGTGAGAACGCCGCGGTCTGCGCGCGCACCGCCCATTCGCGCGGTGAGCGCGCCGAGCGGATCTCGGGGCACCACAGGACGCCGCACAGACTGCCCGAGGCCACGCCCGTGATGTACTGGCGGTGGTCGTACGCGTCGCTGTAGACCACGGACGCGTACCCTGAGGCGCATCCGCCCATCGAGCGAACCAGCGCGCACGTCCGCTGGTCGCGCGGTCGGAAGATGCGGTCGAGGTAGTGGCGCTGAAGAAGCGTGCCGTACGCCTGTCGCAGACTCTCGGCGGGCGTGCCGGACGGGAAGACGGCGTGGTCGGGCCACAGCCAGCGGTCGAAGCCGTCGACCTCGTCGGTCTTGTAGCCGCTCACGCCGATCGCGACGTGCTCGTTGTCATGCTGCTCACAGACGAGTCGCGCGGCGTCCTCGAGCATGGGGTCCGGCACGATTCCGTTCCAGACGAGGTGCGTTCCGGAGAGCGGCAGGAGGGGCTCGTACAGAGCGGCGCTCGACGCGATGTACGGATTCTCCCAGAGGTTCACGCGAACCCCGCTCTCCAGCAGTGCGCCAATGAACTTGGCCGGATCCGGAAAGCGCTGCGTCTGCCACTCGAACGTGCACGGATAAGAAGCGGTCATCCAGCCCGGCTCGAGTCCGATCACGTCGAGCGGGATGCGGTGCTCCGCGAACGCGGCGACCTCCGCGAGCGTCTGTGCGGCGTCGTGGCTCGCGGGAACTCGATGCCAGACGCCCAGTGCCCACATCGGCGGCAGCGCGCCACCACCCGACCACAGGTTGTAGCGCCGCACGATCTCCAGCGGCGTCTCGCCCGCGAAGACGACGACGCGCGTGCCCTTGGCGTGCAGGTCGGCCTCGACGGACCGAGCCCTCGGCATCGCACGCCAGCGCGGCATCCCGTCCTGGAACCCTCCGACGGGGTTCCGGTCGATCTCCGGCGGTCGCTCCGTCGCGTCCTTGCGCACGCTCGTGTGGGTGCGACAGCGCACGTAGCGCGCCGTGTCGATGAACACGCCGTGCCCCTCCGAGGAGACGTAGAACGGCGTCGGCGCGTGCGTGCGACCGCCCCCCTTGCTCCAGTGGTCGGCCTTGAGGTCGAGCACCTTCTGCGACTTGTCGATGCCATCGAACTGAAGGCCGAAGCCGTAGATGCGCGCATCGACGCCCGACGGAATCGACAGGCCGATCCGCCCGTCGGTCCGCACGTACTGGATCGGCGCCTCCGCGAACGGGAACGGCGCGTCCTCCATCGCGTTCAGCGCGTCGAGGCGCGGCGGAGAGGCCGCGAGGTCGCTCCACGCGAGCTCGGCCTCGACGTCCCCGATCTCGGCACTCCACACGCCGGGTGCGATGTGGGTCCAGCCGTCGAGGTCACGGAATCCGTGGTCCTGGGCGGGAGCGAAGGTGCAGCACAGCGCGAGGAGGGCGGTCGTCATGGGCCGTACCGTACGGCGTATCCTCGATACGGTGTCGCACACCGGTGCGCTCGTCAGTGACGGAGTGGTACCGCACACCGAAGCGTCGCTGAAGGACTGAGCGGTGTGCGACACCGTATCGAACTATGATCCGCGCATGCCCAGGAGCGTTCGTTGGACCGGTGCCGTGCGTCGACCGGCGCGCCGAAGCGGAGCTGCTGTTGCGTTCTTCTCGCTCATCACGCTCGGGATCTACTACGCCTACTGGATCGCCAGCCTGCATCGCGAGACGCCGGCACGCGTCGGCGTCGACGCGCCGAGCTGGCGGGCGGTCGGCATTCCGATCGGGCTCGGACTGCTGAGCATCGTCCCCGTCGTGGCCTCTGGCGTCCTGGGGAAGGGCGAGGTCGACCTTCCGATGTTCGCGGGTGGGATGGCTCTCAGCTTCGTCGCGCACGTGCTCTACCTGCGCACCACGTGGAAGCTGACCGATCGGCTCGCCGGGGTGGGAGAGGCGGCGGGGCTCGATGTCGCCGGGCTGCTGCAGCGGCGGCGAGGGGCCGTTCTCGGGATCGCCTCGATCACCCTGGAGAACGTCGGCCTGAAGTCCGTCGACCTACTCGCACTCGACGTACCCAGCTGGGTCGTTCGACTGGATGCGATCCTGCTGGGACTCGGGGTCGCGGGGCTCTGGCGGTGGGGGTACCAGTGCCTGCGCGTCGCCAACGTCCATGCGATGAACGAACGCACCGTGGCGGAGGCGCTCGACATCGGCGTGGAGTTCCCCGATGCCAGGGAGCCCGGACGGCTCGGGATCGCTCCGCGCGAGCTCAGCCACAGGCAGCGAAAGTCGGTCGGACTCCTCTCCCGCGCCGACTGGATGGAGTACGGCGACGACAGTGGACTCCAATGGTTCCTCGAGTCGGAGGATGATCTGAAGGAGCACGGCGTCGTCGTCCCGGGCACGCTCGTCCAGGCGAACTCGAGCCTGTTCCATGAGGGGGAGTCGGATCACCCGGGTGAGCTCCTGTTCTCTCTCGCCGACAACGTCGATCCGCGAGCTCTGCTCGAGCTGTCCAATCGCCTCTTCGCGCTCAAGGGAGCAACGGCTCCGAGCGCCGACGAGGCGTTCTTCGCCGCCCATCTCGCAGACGAGATGCAGCGAATCTGCGGCGTGAAAGTGCCGCAGGCGATCGCCGAGATCCCGGAGGCGTACGTCTCCACGACGCTCTTCTACCGGCGTCACCTACCCCAGGGCCGGATCGCGTCGGGCATCTACCCGGTGCTCGTCTCGCCCATCTCGCGCGTTGCGATGGTCCTGCCGGTCGGTCTCTGGACGCGGGAGGGCTACGAGCTGTATCGCGAGACCGGCGGACACGAGGTGCGTTGAGCGGTCGGTCGGCGCACACCTCGCAGCCATCTCGATCGGCCGCGCGCAGAGGCTCGCTTCGGCAGTTCGAAGAAAGCCCCCAGAGCGCTCGACTCCGGCGGCCTTCTCACGGACGACGCCGCATCGCGCTGGATCAGCCGCCGAGGATCGGTAGAAGCACGATCCCGTCAGGCGCGGAGAGGTCCTCCAAGGCCTTGCCCGAAGGAAGGAGCACCTCGGCCTCCGAGCCGCTGGGCGTATGGAGCTGAATGACGCCCGGACCGCCGTTTCCGCCCGCGCCGACGACGTCGTGGGCGTCGCCGCGACCGACTCCGCCGCGCCCGCCGAGCGCCGAGATCGCGTCGTCACCTGCGGCGCTCAAGTCGATCCGAAGCGCCTCCATCACGATCCACCCTCCGGAGCCGCCGCCCGAGCCGCCGCCGACTCGGTCGAAGAAGAAGACGTTCTCGCCGCCGCCTCCGTCGCCGCCGTTGGCGATCAGGTGTCCCTCCGGACCGATCGTGATGAGCCGCGCATGCAGGAGGACGAGTCCGCCGCCACTTCCGCCGCCTGCACCCTTCTCGTCGCCGGATGGAGCGAACGGGACGGCGGGGAAGCTCGACGTGCGTGATGCGTCGCCGCCCGCGCCGCCACCGCGCCCGGCGAAGGGCCGGCCGGCCTCGCCGACGATGAGCGTGCCGCCGACGATCCGCTCGCCCCAGAAGTCGTTGTTCGGGTCCGCGTCGAAGAACATCGGCGTTCCCGCACCGCCGCCAGCCGCCGGGCCGGTGCCGCTGACCGCGCCGGTGCCGCCCGCGCCGCCGTCGAAGCCGCCGGTTGCGACGAGGCCGCGGTTCTCCGGCGCGAGCGGGTCCGCCACGACCGGTTGGTTGGCAGCGAGCGCGCCACCGCCGCCGCCCGCGCCGCGGCGGGAGTCCTTGCTCGACGGATGGAACGATGTCTCGCCGCCGATCCCGCCGCCGAGCATGGCCGTGTTGGCTGTGTTGAAGGACCCGAAGCCGTTGGTGCCGAACGGTGTCGACTGCGTCTTCACGGCGCTTCCGACGCCGCCGCTGCCACCGCCGCCACGACCCGGCGCGCCGATCTCGGGCTGACTCGTCGTGTTCAGCGTCAGGACGCCGACCGAGTCGGAGCCCGACGCGTCGAGCGTGCCCTCGATCACGATCTCTGCAGCCGTGACGCTGAACTCGCGGCGGCCCTGGATCCTCAGGACGCCATTGCGTTCGATGACGAGTCGGCTGATCTGGAGCTGGTTCGTGAGGGTGGTGTCGATCACCAGGGTCTCACCCGACGGAACGACGAGGTCTTGAGCGTGCGCGGAGGAGGCGGCGGCGAGCGCGACGACGGCGGTGAACGCCGCGGACGAGAGCGGGGAGGAGGTCATGTCGTTCTCCTGGATGTGGGTGGGGCGACGTCTCCCGAGGCCGGAACGACGTTGCGTGGCAAGGGCGTGCCCATGAGCAAGCGTCATGCCATTCACCGCGCAGGCCCACTCACGGACGCGCGCCGACTGCTGCCCGAGACCGTGAGCGAGTCCGCACACTCGCCCGTCGCTTCTGTGGCGGACTCCGTCGTTCCAGGCGGGGACGAACGCAGAGCATCGATTCGAACCGGAATCAGCCGCTGGCGACGCGCAGCACGACGCGTCCGCGCTTCGCGCGGGTCCCGAGTCGTTCGAGAGCGCGCGCGTGGTCGTCGAGGTCGAAGACGCGGTCGACGACCGGCCGCAGGCGTCGGCTCTCGACCCACTCCCTCACCACGTCGAGCTCAGCCCGCGTGCCGCAGGCGGCGAACAGCCGTCCGGTCCTCTCCGCGGATTCGCTCCCCGCGCGCAGGTCGTCGGCGTTCTTGAAGGGGTCGGCAGGCACGAATCGGCCGTCTGCCGCCAGGAGGTGCTCGACCTCGGCGAACCGGTACTTCGTCGTCCAGTCGACGATCACGTCGAAGCGGTCCGTCAGGTCGCCGACGCGAGTCTGTCGGTAGTCGACGAAGCGGTCTGCGCCCATCGACGCGAGGAACGCTTCGTTGCCCGGTCCCGCAATTGCCGTGACCTCGGCGCCGTAGACGTTCTTTGCCGCCTGCATGTGGACGAGGCCGACCCCTCCCGCCGCGCCGATCACGAGCACGCGCGCACGGGGTTCGACTGGCGCGACGTCGCGGTGGAGGACCACCACGGTGACGGCGGCGAGCGGGAGGCTCGCTGCGGCGTCGAACTCGACGTTCGCTGGCATGGGGGCGACCGACTCCTCGTCCACCGCGAGGAGCTCCTGGTGCGCCTTCTGAGGTCCGACGACCTCGGGGTAGCCGAAGACCGACTGCCCGACCTGGAGAGAGCCTCCGCCCCCGACGACCACGCCCGCGAACTCGAGGCCGGTCCGCACCTTCGAGGACCGCAGCCGTGGGTCGAGCAGGTCGTCGATCGCTCCGGACGCGATGTCCGCGTCGGTGGGGTTGAGGCCGGCGGCGCGTACTTCGACGAGGGCCTGGCCTGTCCCTGCGATTGGTTCGGGAAGCGACTCGGAGAGCGTCAGGCCTCCGTCCGCGACGACGAGCCCTCTCATCGATCCACCCCCGGCCGGGTCGGTTCCACACCGAAGTGCTCGAGCGCCCGATGGGCGATCTGCTCGCCCTGCTCCTGGACGAAGTGGCCCGCATCCGGCAGCTCCATCGGCTCGGGGCAGCCGGCGATGAGCTCCCGCATGTGCCCCATGACCTCGGGCCCGAGCATCGGGTCCTGCATGCCGATCGCCATGAAGGTCTCTCCCGTCCACTCTTCGCTCCAGAAGCGGAGTGCGCGCATGGACGTCTCGACGCCGGGGAAGTCGGGGCGAGTCGCGATCAGGGATGGGAATCGCCGAACGCCAGCCTTGAACTCGGCGTCCGGGAACGGCGCTTCGTAGGCCGCGACCTCGTCCGGTCGAATGCCGGGCGCGTGCCTCCGCATGATCTCGCCCACGGGCACGTCGGGGTTGCTGTCGATGTAGGCCTTCCACTCGAGGAACGCCTCGTTCACCTGACCCGTCATGATCCCCGTGTTCATGATCAAGAGGCGCTCGAAGCGCCCGGGCATGTCGTGGGGGATCGTGAGGCCGAGCACCCCTCCCCAGTCCTGGCAGACGAGCGTCACGCGCTGCAGATCGAGGCGCTCGATCAGGCGCATGAGCGACTTGCGGTGGAGGTCGAACGTGTACGTCGCGTCGTCGACCGGCTTGTCGGAGCGACCGAAGCCGAGCAGGTCGGGCGCCACGACCCGCGCGCCTGCGGCCGTGAACACCGGGATCATCTTGCGGTAGAGGTAGCTCCAGCTCGGCTCGCCGTGCAGGCAAAGGAACACCTCCTTCGCCGCGGGGTCGCCTTCGTCGAGGTAGTGAACCCGCAGGCCCTCGAAGCCGGGAAGGTCGTCGACGTAGTTCGGCGGGAAGGGGTAGTCCGGCAGGGATTCGAAGCGTTCGTCCGGGGTTCTAAGCGCGCTGCTCATGGGTCGGGGCTCTTCGCGTGGGTCGCGTCTTCTGCGCACTAGGTCGCATGACCTAGTTCGGGTTGCGGAGATTAGGTCGATTGACCTAGGATGTCAATGCCGGAGCCGAGCAAGCCCGTAGCCGAGCAAGCGATGCCTGATGAACGCCCCAAGGTCTCGACGATCCTCGAGAGCGCGATGGAGATCCTCCGCGAGCAGGGCGACCACGGCCTGAGCATGCGCAAGGTGGCCGAGCATGCCGGTATCTCCCTGGGCCACCTGCAGCACTACTTCTCGACGAAGAACGACGTGCTCGAGGGGCTCGTCGGCAGCCACTTCGAACTCTGCACCGCGTCGCTGCGTGAGCACATCGAGGGCGAGACCGCCACGGACGCTCGACGCGTCGTGGCCGGCCTGGTCGAACTTGGCTTCGCCTATGCCCGGGACGACGACACCGGTCGCGTCTTCCGGGAGTTCTGGGCTCTCTCCTCGCGCAACCCGGAGGTGAAGGAGCACCTGGACGCGTACTACCGCGAGTACGCGTCGATGCTGACCGCGTTCCTTCGCCCCGTCGCACGGTCCAGGACGGCGGCCAAGAAGGCTGTCGCGCTGCTACTGCCCTGGTTCGAGGGCTACGCAATGACCGCGTCATCGCTCGAACTGGACGAGGCGGCGCTCGCGAAGCAACTCACCGATCGAGCCGTCGACGCGGTATTGGGCGCCGTATGATCTGGGGATGATCACAGGAGCGCTCGCACTCGCCGTCGCGGCCGGGCTCCAGGTCGATTCGACGTCCCCCGCCCTACCGGCCGACCAAGACGTCGCGACCATCCCGGGTGCCGAGACCTACGCGCGCTCCGAGGAGGTCTCGTCCGAGGTCGTGCGGTACGTCCGCGCCATCGTGCGACACTTCGAAGCGGGCGAAGACCCGCTCTCCGGTGACCCCGGCGAGAGAGCGTTCTCGCGGGACGCGCGCGCGACGCTGCCCGAGGCGAACGCGGAGCCCGGGAAGTGGTGGGATGCGGGTTCCCCGCAGGCGCCGCTCCGGGCCGGACGAGGGACCCTCGCGTCGCTCGTCCTCGACGAGGACACCGGCCGCGAGGACGCGATCGACGACGTGCGCGCGGTGTTCGCCGACCTGGAGCGTCGCCTCGGTGGACGGCCGACGCGGCCCACGGAGATCTCGTCGAAGTCCGTGCTGCCGGTGGGCGGCGGCGCGCCCGACACCTGGGACGTCAAGCTCCGCGTGCGACATGCACGCGACGCGGGCGACGGCGTCCCGGTCTCGGTCCGGTCGTACTGGCGGCTCCGGGTCACGTTCGAGGACTCGTTCCTGAAGATCGTCGCCTGGAGTGCGTCCGTCGTCGAGGAGGTCCGGCTCGACCTGACGAACAGTGACGTGACCGACACGGCGTTCGTGGACGTGACCGGGAGCGTATTGGCGGGGGAGGGCAGCCGGTGGCTCGGACGGTCGCTCCTCGACCTGCGCGACGGACTCGACGTCGACATGAGCGTCGGGATCCTCGGCCACCACGGAGTCGCCGTCTCGGACGTGAACGGCGACGGGATCGACGACCTCTACTTCTGTCAGCCGGGCGGGATCCCGAACCAGCTCTGGCTGCGCAAGGAGGACGGGACCGCCGTCGAGGTCGCTGGGCCGCTCGGGCTGGCTCTCGCCGACGCGACGATGAGCGCGCTCTTCATCGACCTGGACGGGGACCGGGACCGCGACGCGGTGATCGGGCTCGCGTCGGAGGTGCTCGTCTACGCGCGCACCCAGGAGGGATACCGTCTCGCGTTCCGCCAGGAGGTCTCCAGCGTCACGAGCCTCACCGCTGCGGACGTGGACGGCGATGGGCGCATCGACGTGTTCGTTTGCGCGTACGCGCAGCCGTACGACGGCGTGGCGTTCCCGAACCCGTACCACGACGCCGAGAACGGTGAGTCGAACGTGCTGCTCGCGAACGTCACGCGGGCCCGCGATCAGCTCAGCTTCGTCGACGCGACGGAGATGTCCGGTCTCGACGTGGCCGCGGCCCGATTCAGCATCGCAGCGACCTTCGAGGACGCGGACGACGACGGCGACGTCGACCTCTACATCGCGAACGACTTCGGCCGGAACGCGTACTACTTCAACGACGGGCGGGGGCGGTTCACGAACCGCGCGGCCGCGCTCGGCGTCGAGGACGTCGGCGCAGGGATGGCCGCGGCGTTCGCGGACATCGACGGCGACGGGTTCGTCGACCTGTACGTCGCGAACATGGAGTCCTCCGCCGGTCGTCGCGTCACGGGCCAGGAGCGCTTCCGCAGCGACGTCGACGCCGGCACGCGTGCGCTCTTCCGCAGACACTCGAAGGGCAACACGCTGTATCTCGGCGACGGGACGGGAGCGCTCCGCGAGACCGGCCTTGCGACGGCCGGGCACTGGGCCTGGGGAGCCATTCCGATCGACCTCGACGGCAACGGTGCGCTCGACCTGTTCGTACCGAATGGCTTCGTGACGGGATCCGATGCGAAGGCGCCAGATCTCTGAAGCGCGTTCTGGCGCCACGTGGTGGCGCAATCCCCCGCTGATGCGGCTCCCGCAGGGTCTGGCGACGACGAGACGACGCCCCTCGGCCAATACAACGCGTCGTGGAGGCGGCTCAATCGCCTCATGCGTCGCGGCGCGTCGTGGAGCGGCGGCGAACGGAACGCGGCGTTCGTGCGTTCGGCAAAGGGCGAGCTCGACTTCGTCGACGCGGCGCCGGTCCTCGGCCTTGACCACGCGGACGACGGCAGAGCTGCCGCCCGGATCGACATCGACTTCGACGGTGACGACGACCTCATCGTGACGAGCCGCACGGGGCCGCGCGCGCGGATCCTCGCGAACCGCTGGGCCAGCGGCAGTGCGACGCTCGGACTCCGCGTCGTCGGAACGCAGTCGAACCCTGAGGGCGCCGGCGCGGTCGCGTTCGCGACGCCGCTGGCGGCAGGAGAGTCCCGGCCGGATGAGCTCTTCAGGCCCGGCGTGACCCAGCGGCGGACCCGCGCCATCGGCTCGGGCTTCCTCGCGCAGTCGAGCGAGTGGCTGCGATTCGCGTTCCCACGCGCCACCGAGGCCGACTCGGAGTCGGACGCCGCGATGCGCGTGCACCTGCGCGTGCGATGGCCCGGCGCCGGGGGCGGGACCGTCGAGGACTTCGGCATCGTCGAGGCGGACCGCTGCTACGTCCTCGTGGAGGGGAGCGGCGCCGCGCGTGTCGCGACGCGGCCGGCGGCGGTCGTGCACCCGGCGAGCGCGCTGGCTGCCGAGACGGCGGAGAGCGATCGCATGCGCATCGCTCTGCCCTCGCCCCTGCCGATCCCGAGTCTGCTCGTACGTACGCCGGACGGCGCACCCGCGCGGCTCTTCGGGGTCAGCCCCAAGAGCGCGCGGCGCGCCGATCGCCCCGTCGTGCTCCTCGCGTGGGACTCCGGCGACAGCGAATCCCTCGAGCGCTTCGGCGACCTCCGCGCTCTGTGCGCGGAAGCCACGGCGAACGGCGTGGGGCTCCTGGGGCTCGACGTCTCGGCCGAGCAGGCGGCCTCGTCGTTCGAGGAAGCGGAAGTCCGCCTCGCTGCCGCCGGCTGGACCGGAGAGGTGCTCCGCGCATCGTCCGAGGCGGCGATCGTCCTGCGCGAGCTCATCGCGTGGCGCTTCGACCGCACCGATCCGCCTGCCGGCCCGTGGTCGCTGATCGTGGACCCCGACGGCCGGCTCGCCGTCGTCCGCGCGGGTCCGTGGGCCGCGGACGAACTCTCACGGGACCTCGAGTTCCTGGCGGTTCCTCTGGGGCAGCGCCCGGTCGTTTCGACGCTCTATCCCGGCCGGTGGATCAACCCGCCCGGCGAGGCCGACCTCGCAGGTCTCCGCAGCCGCATCGCGAACCTCGGCGTCGATGCGACCGTCCGCGAGATCGACCTCGCTCGCGTGTCGACGGTCTCTCTCGGGGGCGCAGAAGTCCAGATCAAGCTCGGCCAGGCCCAGCTCGAGCGCGGCGACCT
>JBCCSK010000007.1:0-40617 GCA_039200205.1 Planctomycetota bacterium | reverse complement strand
GCGCGGCGGGGCCCCCCGCCCATCTGGCCCCCGCGGCTACCGCGGGGGCGCGACCCGCCGGCGACGCCCACGGTCCGCACGTCGAGCGTCCGAACGAAGAGCCTCCGGCCACCGATCTCCGCCGCCCGGATCTCGGGGCGTCCGTTCCGGATCAGGCAGATGTCGCTCGACGTCCCTCCGACCTCGACGAACACGCCGTTCGCGATGCGCTCGTACATGAGCGCCGCCGCGACGCCCGCGGCCGGGCCGGACAGCATCGTCAGCACCGGGCGACGCCGCATCGCGTCGACGTCCATGATCCCGCCGTCCGATCGCATGACCATGAGCGGCGCGTCGATGCCGCTCTCCTGGACGGCGCGCGCCGTGCGCTCGGCCGTCTCGATCATGATCGGGAGCATGCTCGCGTTGACCGCCGCGGTCAGCGTCCGCATGCGCAGCCCGTAGAGCTGCGTCAGGCCGGCGGTCGCCGTCGCGGGGAGCCCCATCTCGCCGGCGATCGCGACGACCCTCTCCTCGTTCTCGGGGCGGTCGACGCTGAACGGCTCGGCCGCGACGATCGCTCGCGCGCCTTCAGCGACGAGCTCTTCGACGAGAGCACGCGCCGCGCCCTCGTCGACGCCGTGGGCGGTGTCGAGGAAGCGGAACGAGGTCTCCAGCGTCGCGCCCGGGCCGAGGGGGACCTGCCCGAGCCGCGCTTCGCGGCGCGCGCGGAGTCCCTGGGGGCCGCTGCCGAGTCCCAGGATCCCGACGTGGGCGACGTCGCCTTCGAGCAGCGCGTTCGTCGCCTGCGTCGTCGAGTGCGCGATCAGGGCGACCTCGTCCGGCTCGATGTTCGCCTCTTCGAGCAGGCGGTGCATCGACTGGACGACGCCGGCGGCCACGCCGTCCTCGTGCCCGTGGGTGGTGGGGACGACGGCCTTGCCGACGAGCTCCGTCCGCGCGACGTCGACCGCGACGGCGTGCGTGAACGTCCCGCCGACGTCGATCCCGATCTTCACCTGGCGCTCGCTCACAGGTACCACGCGCCGGCGACGGCGAGCCCAGCAAACGTGGCGAGCCACACGAACGGGAGCGTGCGGAACATGATCGTGTTGACGTCGACGCCCTGGTGGTTGGCGATCCAGACGTTCGCGGTGTTCGTGGGATCGCAGATGCCCTGGACCTGCCCGACGCTCAGCAGCATCGCCATGACCGCGGTCGCGGGCAGGTTGCCGCTCGTCAGCAGGATCGTCGCGACGCCGAAGCCGAGGCCCCAGACGTTCAGCGGACCCCGGTAGAGCGCGAGCGGAGCGGCGAGGCCGAAGCCGAGGACGTACGTCAGCGCGCTGGAGGGGACGAGGCGATTCAGGATCGGCTCGATCGCGCCGAGGACGGGCCAGACGGTGTCCGGGTGCGTGACCTCCCAGCCCGGCGGACCCTTGACCGCAGCGATCAGGATGCCGATCCCGATCATCAGGACGATCGCGGGCATCACGCTCGCGCCGCCCTCGATGAGGCTCTGGACCGTGAGCGCCATCGACCCCGGGCGAGCCGTTGCGAGGATCGCGTAGGCGAACCCGATCACGAACGCGGCGAGGATCGGGACGTCGAACAGCAGGATCGCGACCAGCGGGACGAGCGGGATCAGGTACGCCGCGGCGCGGATCGTCGGCTCCTGGTGGCGCCAGCGGCTCGCGCGCTTCACGACTCCGATGACGAGGCTCGCCACCAGCGCTGCGAAGCCGACGAGAACCACGCGGCGCGTCCAGACGATCGTCGCGCTCGGGCCCTCGGCCGCCGCCTCGCCGCCGCCCTCGCCCGAGCCCAGCAGGAGGAGCGATAGGCCGACGACGGCCGCGACGAAGACGCCGAGGATCACCGCGGTCCTTCTCTCCAGCCGCAGGAGTCGTCCGAAGACGAGCTCGGCGGCGATCATCGCGGCTCCGGCGAGCATCACGACGACGAACAGGACGAGGGCGAAGCGCTTCACCTCGTCCGTGGGCACGCCGAGGGTGTCGACGTAGAGCACCCAGTTGGCGGGGTTCAGGACGCCGCCGAGGCTCATGCCGAAGAGGACGATCCCCGCGCCCGCCGCGGGCGAGAGGCCGACGGTGGCGAGCATCGGCAGGACGATCATCGAGACCATGATCACGGCGCCGAGGCCGGTCAGGCTCGAGAACAGGAGCGCGACGAGCAGGAGCGAGAAGACGCCGACGGCGAGCGGGTCCGCGCCGACGAGCTCGGCCCCCTGCTTCACGAGGCTCTCGGCGACGCCCGAGCGCTGCATGACGAACGAGAGCGCGCCGCCGAAGAACGTGACGATCATCGCGGCGTGGAGGCTCAGCGCGCCCTTCGAGAGGACGCCGTCGAGCACGTCGTGCCACGTGATCTCGCCCGTGAGGACGACGGCCCCGCCGGCGATCGCCAGCCCCATCAGGGGCAGCGCGATCAGCGCGGGCAGGACCCGCGTGATCATCGCCGCGGCGCCCGCGAGGAAGAGGAGGAGTACGAGGACGCCGAGGGCCATGGGGGGCCGCGGACTCTAACGTCTCAGGGAGCGGACGACGGGAGCTCACCGGCCTGGAGCGTCGGTCAGGAAGGGCGCAGGCGGATCGCGCTGCCCCCGGAGACGCTCTCGCCGAGCTCGCGCAACGCGCTCTACTCGGAGGCCACCATCGTCGCGAGCTTCGCGTCGATCTTGTTCGCCGTGATCGCGCCGTAGTTCGCGGCGCCGAGCCAGCCGCTCATGATGATCCCGACGGATCCGGCGTGGTAGAGACCCTCGACCTGCTCCGAGAGGTTCATCGAGTAGGGGAGGCCCTCGAACTTGGTTCCGAACGACGTGCCGCCCGGGGCCTCGGTGTAGAACTGGAACGACATCGGCGTGGCGGCCTCGACGTGCTCGATCTTCGCCGCCGTGCCCGGCACGCGGCGCTCGATGTCGGCGACCGTCTCGTCGATCATGCGCTGCTTGTTCGCCTCGTACTCGGCCTCGTCCATCCGCGCCCAGTCCTCGTACAGCGCGTTCGTGCTGGAGACGATGACGTAGCGGTCCGGACGGCCGGCGGCCTGGTCGGACGGTCGACCCTTCGGGTAGTAGAAGCTGAACGTGCGGCTCTCGCCGTGCAGGTCGCACAGCGCCGCGCTGTCGAACGTCGGGCGCGTCGACGTGAAGAAGAGGTCGGCGACCCACGGGAGCGACTCGCCCACGCGGAGGCCCATGTAGACCTGGCAGCTGGACGTGTTCAGGCGCACGTCGCGCATGCCCTTCATCCAGGCCTCGTCGAAGTGCTCCTCGCCGACGAGATGCTCGGCCGTCGCCTTGACGTTCGCGTTCGAGAGGACGATCTCGGACGCGATCGTTCGATCGCCGACGCGGACGCCGCGGACCGCGCCGCCCTCGACGAGGACCTGATCCACGCGAACGCGGTTGAAGAGGTCCACCCCGTTCGAGGCGAGGATCGCCTTCATGTCGCGGATCAGCCCGTCCGTCCCCTCGGTGAACGTGAACACGCCCTTCGACATGAAGTTCGAGAAGACGATGCCGTAGCTGATCGCGGGGTCGTCGAGGCTCGAGCCGTTCGCGTACGTGATCGGCTCCATGAGCAGCCGGTGCACGTCGTTGCGGCCCGGGAAGTACGTCTCGAACAGCTCGCGCGTCGTGCGCTGGTCGTCGTCGTAGTAGTTCATGCGACGCAGGTCGTCGTAGAACTGCTCGACGACCGCGCGATCGCAGCCGAGGACGGTGACGAGCTTCTCGGTGAAGTCGTCGCGGGTGAACTCCGTGTCGAAGCTGAACTGGGGGTTGTCGAAGCGGATCCCGTCCAGCTGGACGATCCGGTCGGCGACGTTCTGACCCCAGTACTTGCGGCACGTCTTCTTCATCCCGAACGGGAAGCCGTGCAGCGAGATGTCGAAGACGTGACCGCCCTTGCGCTTGAACCACGTCGCAAGGCCGCCGTAGTTGTAGTGCTGTTCGAGGACGCAGACCGAGTGGCCGTTGCGCGCCAGGATGTTCGCCGCCGTCAGTCCGCCGAGGCCGGAGCCGATCACGATCACGTCGTAGCGGTCCTTGGCACCCGCGAGGGGATCGCGCGTCTGGGGGCGCTTCCCCGCGCGGTGCCCGGCGTAGAACGTCTTGTCGCGCGCAGCGGCGCCCGTGCTATCGGAGGTGCTCATGCCGTCGCCGTGAGTGCGTGCTGGTTGGCCATCGCGATGCCGGACAGCATCGCTCCGACGATCCCGAGGTATCCCTGGTCCGTCCCACACAGGTAGAGGCCGTCGATCGGGGTCCGGCCGCTCCTCTGCTTGTTCGGGGTTCCGTAGACCGCGCCGCCGAGGTGCCCGGTGAACTTCTCGATCGTCCGAGGCGTGAATCCGTCGACGTAGACGGCGTGCTCGCGCGCGTCGAACGCGTAGGGTGCGGCCGCGGCGTGGGCCTCGTCCCAGATGCGATCCTTCGCCTGGACGTACTCGTCCTCGGGCATGCCCGTCCACGCGTCGTGCCGCGCGAGGAGCGTCAGCCGGAAAAGGCCCTCGGGGAGAGGCTCCTTCGACGCGTAGTTGTCCGGGCAGCACAGCACGCCGCTGCGCAGGTCGACCGCTTCTCCGGGCTCGGGCGGTCCGTAGACGAGCCGGTCCTCCGCGTTGAAGAAGACGATCGTGTCGTCGTGACCCAGCTCGGCGGGGCGGCGGTCGAGGACGGTGAGGTACTCGACGAACGTCAGCGGTCCGACGTCGGCCTCGGTCACCGCGTCGGCGCGCTCGGTCATGCGCATCGTCTCGACGTAGCCCGCGCTCGACAGGACCACGTTCGCCGTGAGCTCCGTCCCATCGTCGAGGACGACGCCGGTCAGTCGCTCGCCGTCGTGCGAGATCCGCGAGACGCCCGAGCGCATGCGCAGCTCGCCGCCGAGCTCGCGGAACCGGTTGCGGAGCAGGTCGAGGACGCGCCGCACGCCGCCTTCAGGACGCGCAAAACCCTCCTCGTACAGGCTCTTGAACAGGATCACGAAGGACGACCATTCGACGTCGTCCGGGGTGGGACTGCCGTAGTAGAGCAGCGGCAGCAGGAGCATCTCGACGAGCGTCCGGTCGCCCACGAACGCCGCGAGCTCGTCGCGCGCCATGCGCGGCGGTCCCGACGACTCGGACAGGTCCGGGTAGTCCGCGATCGACGCGACCAGGCGATCGAAGCCGTCGATCTCGCTCGGGAACTTGTCCGCGATCTCGGCCCGCAGCACTTCGAAGTCGTTCGTCCACCGCAGCGAGACGCCGGGGAACGTCACGCGACTGCCGTTCTGCTCGCCGAGCTCGAGCGCTTCGTACGGGATCCGAAGCTGCCGGAGGATCCGCGTCAGCGGCCGGCCCTTTCGGCCCTTCGGCACGTAGTTCGTCAGCGCGTGCAGCCCGACGTCGAAGCGACGCCCCTTCTTCTTGTAGAAGGAGTTGAGCCCACCCCAGAGGCTGTGGCGGTCGAGGACCACCACGCGCTGGTCGAACTGGGCGAGGCGAATGCCCGCCGCGAGTCCGCTCATGCCGGCGCCGATGACGATCGTGTCGTACGTCTCGGACATGCGGCGACGAGCGGGCGCCGATCAGGCGTTCTGCAGCTTGAGCTCCAGCTCCGCCATGTGCGGGTGGAGGTAGTTGGCGCAGGACTCGAGGCTGCCGAGCTCCTTGTAGTCGTCCTCGGGCACCTGCACGCCGTAGCGCTTGCGGAGCTCCATGACGATGTCGAGGAAGTCCATCGAGTCGAGCTCGATCTGGTCGCGGAGCAGGTCGGTGTCGTTCAGCGTCGACAGCTCCTCGTCCGGGGCGATGGTCGCGATGATGTCCTTGACGGCCTCTTTGACTTCGTCCTTGGTCATGGCTCTCTCGGGGGTTGGGGGGGGCTAGCGGGATTCGGGACGCTTCACGACGAGGGCGCTGTTGATGCCCAGCATCCCGAAGCTGAGGTTGAGGATGGTGTCGACGCCGGCGGTCTCGACGGGCTCGTTGATCACGAGGCCGCGGAGCTCGCACTCCGGGTCGAGCTGGTCGACGTTGATCGTGGGGTGCACCCAGCCGTCCTCGATCGACGGCAGGTTGCCGGCGAGCTCGAGGGCGCCGGCTGCGCCCATCGTGTGGCCGATGTAGCTCTTCGTGTTGTTGATGCGCGTGCGCTCGGAGTCGCCGAAGACCTCGCGCAGAGCGCCGGCCTCCTGGATGTCGCCCTGCGGCGTCGACGTCGCGTGCGTGCTGACGAGGTCGATGTCCTCGGGCTGCATTCCGGCGCGCTGGATCGCGCCGCGCATGCATTCGTTCTGACGTTCGGGCAGCGGCAGGACGAAGTCGGCGGCATCCGAGTTCACGTTCCAGCCCGCGATCTCGCAGATGATGTTCGCGCCCCGCGCGACGGCGTCGTCGTAGCGCTCCAGGACGTACAGGCAGCCGCCCTCGCTCACGACGATCCCGTTGCGACTCGAGTCGAACGGGCGGCTGACCTTCGTCGGGTCGTCGTTCTCGCCGAGGGCGCCTTCGGCCTTGAAGCTCGCGAAGATCCCGAACGTGTGAATGCTCTCCGACACGCCGCCCGCGAGCGCCACGTCGACCTCGCCGAGCTGGAGCATCTGCGCGCCCTGGATGATGCCGAGGTTGCCGCCGGCGCAGGCGCCGCCGATCGCGTAGTGGGGGCCCGTGATGCCGGTGCTGAGCGTCACCTCGCCCGCGGGATTGTTCGCCACCGTCCGAGGGTTGTGGTGGTGCGACCAGTACGACGTGTCGTAGTCGTACTGACTGATCTCGTAGATCTGCTGCTCGGTCTCGACGTTCCCGTGCTCGGTGGTCCCGACGTAGACCCCCACGTTGTGGCGGCCGACGCGGTCGAGGTCGATCCCCGAGTTCGCGAGCGCCTCGTTCGCGCAGTAGATCGCGATCGAGCCGGCGCGCGTCCCGCGGCGGAGACTCTTGCGCGACTGATGGCGCGTCGCGTCGTAGTCGCACTGACCGGCGACCGTCGCACCGAAGTAGCGGATCTCGTAGGGCGAGACCCCGGAGACGCCGGCCAGCAGGTTCTTGCGGTACGACGCGATGTCGTTGCCGTTCGGGCTCGTCAGGCCAATCCCGGTCATCACGATCCGCGGTCGTCCACTCGAGTCACTCACGGGTCAGCTCCTCTCGCGTTTCGTCCGCGGGTTCGTCGTCGAGCGAGACGTTCCCGGCGCTGACCTCGAGCAGGCGCGCGGGAACGCCGACGCCGACCTTGAGCGCGGTTCCGATCGCCTTCGACAGGAGGCTCTGCGGGTCACCGAGCGCGTTCGACACGCTGGAGAACACGAGCTGCATGACCGCGTCAGCGAGGTCGCAGGTCGCGATGATCGAGCGCAGCGTCACGACGCGCGGGTCCTTGGGACCGTTGCGCTCGCGGATGATCTCCAGCATGCGCGTGGCGCCGACCTTGAAGTGGCCGAAGGCCACCTGCTCGCGCCGCCGCAGCACCGTCGCGACGATCGAGAGGGTGTTCCCGACGGCCTCGTGGACGTTGCAGCGCCGCGACGAATCGAACGTGGACGTGACCGCGCCCCACTCGACCAGCTCGTTGATCGTCGTGCTCGCTGCGCCCTGGCTGATCGACAGCTCGTGGACGATCTCCTTCGCCGACAGCGGCTGACCGGCGAGCACGAGGAGCCCCCAGACGCGGCCGTGGATCCGCTTGAAGCCGAACGTCTTGAAGAACGACTCGAAGGTTCCGATCTCGCCCGCGAGCTCCGGCTCGAGCCCCGCGAACGTCGTCTCCGTGTCGCAGCGAAGCGCGTCGTCGACGTCCTCGGGGGGGAGCGGGCCGGCGGTGTTGGCGGGTGTGGTCGTCGAGTCCATCGAGCCTCCTCCGGGCGCGAGATCGCGACGCATTTCAGATTTTTCTGAAGTGCGCGGCGTGACGTTGTACACCCCGCTCCCTCCCTCTGGCGCACCTCGTTGGAAAAAGGCGTTCGCGGTTCAGAGCTGCAGAACGCCGCGGAGCCAGGCCCCGACGTCGGAGATCTCCTCCGCGCAGACCTGGTGCGCCATCGGATACGTCTTCCACTCGACCGCGTAGCCGAGTCCGACGAGCCGATCGCGCGCCGCTTCACCCATGCCGAGCTGGACCATCGGGTCGTGGCTCCCGTGGCACTGCAGAATGGGCACGTCCGCGTTCGCCTCGACCCGCTCCTCTTCGATGTTGCAATCGCATGCGAGGTAGGTCGACAGCGCGAGCACCCCCGCGAGGCGCTCGGGGAACCGGACGCCCTCGTGCAGTGCGATCGCTCCCCCCTGGCTGAACCCGGCCAGGACGATCCGCTTCGCCGGGATGCCCTCCGCCCTTTCGCGCTCGACGAGGGCCCGCGCGTGCGCCGCAGACCGCCTCACGCCGTCCTCGTCCACGCGCCGGTCGAAGTCCATGGCGAGGATGTCGTACCAGGCCGGCATCACCATCCCGCCGTTGATCGTCACCGGAATCGCCGGCGCGTGGGGGAAGACGAAGCGCACGGCGTGGTCCGCCGGCAGCCCGAGCTCGGGGACGATCGGCGGGAAGTCGTGCCCGTTGGCGCCGAGGCCGTGCAGCCAGATCACGGCCGCATCGGCCTCACGGCCGGGCTCGAGGACGACGCGATCGAGGAGGGAGGGGGAGGGAGAGGTCATGGGCGGGTCACCACTCGAGGCCGAGCATCATGCAGTGCAGGCCGCTGCCGATTCCCTGCAGCGCCACGCGCTGGCCGGGCTCGATGAAGCCGTCGCGCGCGGCGAGCGTCAGCGTCGCCGGCAGCGACACCGAGCCGACGTTCCCGAGCGTCTCGACGGTCGTGTAGTCGCGGGCGTGGTCCAGGCCCAGGGTCTCGAACAGGAGCTTCTTGTGCTGGACACCGACCTGGTGCGTGACGATGCGATCGACGGCGTCCGGGGACCAGTCGAGATCGTCGAGGAACGCGGGCCAGGTCTCCTTCGCGAGCGCGTTGCCCGCGTGCAGGAGGGCCTCGGAGTCCGTCTCCATCAGCGGACCGGTCTCGTTGCCGTGCCGGTCGCCGCTGCACAGCTCGTGATGCTCCGTGGCAGCGCGGGCGAGTCCTCCGACGAACCGCTGCGACTGCGTCGCCACGTCGGCGTGCGCGAGGACCATCGCCGCCCCGCCCGAGCCGATCGTCAGCGAGGCGTACGCCCGCTTGACGTCTTTTCGCGTCGTCTCGGGCCCGTTCAGGCTCGCGATCGTCTCCTCGACGAGCGGACCGCCGTCCTCGCCGCTCACGATCAACGCCGCGTCGATCTCGCGCTTCTCGATCCGTCCCGCGAGCAGCGCCATCGCGTTCGCGAACCCCAGACACGCGTTCGAGAGGTCGAACGCCTCGCACGTGGATGGCAGACCGAGCTTCGCGTGCACCACCGACGCGGTCGCCGGCTCCATGAAGTCCCGGCAGACCGAGGCGTGGACGAGACACCCGATCCGCTCGACCGGCACGCCCGACCGCTCCAGCGCGTCGCGTCCCGCGAGGACCGAGATATTGCTCGGACGCGTGCCCGCCGGCCAGAAGCGACGCTCGCGGATGCCGCTCATCAGCTCCAGGCGCCCGACCGACAGGCCGAGGCGGTCGTAGAGCGGGCGCAGGCGCTCCTCCAGCGCGTCGGAGGAGATCGCGTCTTCGGGGAGGGCGAGGCCGAGGGCCTCGACGTGGACGTTGGCGAACCGCATCGGGCGCGAGAGGCTAGCCCGACCCTGTCGTCAGAGTCGATGCCCAGTGCGTCGAACTCGTTCGCTGGCGGTGCTTTGCGGGCCGAGGCACCGGAGGCGGGGCCTCTGTCTCCAACGATTCTGGCGACGAGGTCGGGCCAGCTGTTCCGAGGTCGGGCCGCGAGTCGTTGCGGCGTCGCGGTCGGGCGCCGACACTGCGGGGCGGCGCCCCGCGCCCACTGGCCCCCGATGTCGTCCGCCCCTGCGCTCACGATCCTCCACGTCGACATGGACGCCTTCTACGCGTCCATCGAGGTCCGCGACAATCCCTCGCTCGCCGGCCTCCCCGTCGGCGTCGGCGGCCCCGCCGCCAGCCGCGGCGTCATCGCCGCCGCGAGCTACGAAGCGCGGCGGTTCGGCGTCCACTCGGCGATGGCCACGGCGACCGCCCGACGGCTGTGCCCCGACCTCGTCCTCCTCCCGCCCGACTTCGACAAGTACACGGCGGTCAGCCGCGAGATCATGGCGGTCTTCCGCCGCTACACGCCGGTCGTCGAGCCCCTCTCGCTCGACGAGGCCTTCCTCGACGTCGCCGGCTCCGAGCGGCTCTTCGGCGACGCCGTCGAGATCGGCCGAAGGATCAAGGACGACATCCTGCGCGAGACCCGCCTCGTCGCCTCGGTCGGCGTCGCCCCGACCAAGTTCCTCGCCAAGCTCGCGTCCGACCTCGACAAGCCGGACGGCTTCCGCGTGATCCAACGCGACGAGGTCCGCGACGTCCTCGATCCCCTGCCGGTCTCGAAGATCTTCGGCGTCGGGCCGCGCACCGCCAAGCGACTCGAAGCCCTCGGGATCCGAACCGTCGGCGACCTCGCCAAGCAGCCGCGCAAGGACGTCGCACGCCGCTTCGGCGCGTCGGGGACCTGGATCCACGACCTCGCCCACGGCATCGACCCGCGCAGGGTCACGGCCCGCCGCGAGGAGAAGTCGCACGGGATGGAGCGGACCTTCGCGGAGGACATCGCAGACCGCGACGAGCTGCGCGCGCTGCTCATGACCTTCAGCGAGGAGGTTGCCTTCTACCTCCGCGACAAGGGCCTGCGCGGGAAGACCGTCACCCTCAAGGCCCGCTTCAGCGACTTCAAGACGGTCACGCGCACGAAGACGCTGGACTGCGCGACGAACCTCGGACCGCGCATCTACTCGACTGCGCGCGAGCTCCTGGAGCGCGTCGACGACCGGCCGCTGCGCCTGCTCGGCGTCCAGGTCAGTCGGCTCGAGGACGTGCGACAGCCCGTTCAGGAGAGCCTCTTCAACGGCACGCTCGATCCCTCCTCGCGCAAGGAGTTCCTCGCGCAGAGCGAGAAGATCGCGAAGGTCACGCCGAGCCTCGACAAGCTTCGACGCAAGTTCGGCCGCGGGACCGTCGTGCCGGCTTCGACGCTCGAGAAGGGGCTGCCCGAGGGGCGGGACGGGAGCGGCTAGTCGCCGTCGCCGACGCGCGCGCGCACGTCCTCCCAGTCGAGCTCGAGGGGCCGCGATTCGACGCCCTCGAGCGTCTCGACGAGCTCCTCGATCTCCTCGACGCGCGTCGCGTGGCTGGGGTGCGTCGCGAGCCACGAAAGCGCGCTCGGCGTGTCCCCGTACTTGCGCTCCAGCAGCCGAAAGAAGTCGCCGAGCGCCTTCGCATCGAGTCCGGCGCGGACCATGGCCTTCGTGCCGACGACGTCGGCCTCCGTCTCCTGGTCGCGACTCCACTCGCTGCCGATCGCGACGACCAGGAGCTCACCCGCGATCGCGATCAGCCCGCCCGTGTTGCCGATCAAGAGCTGGAGTCCCGCGAACAGTCCCAGCTGGTTGCCGATGCGCTCGAGCCCGTGCCGCTCCAGGACGTGCGCCATCTCGTGGGCGACGACCCCGGCGACCATATCTGCATTCTCGGCCTCGGCGATCAGAGCCGTGTAGACGGTGATGTAGCCGCCGGGCAGCGCGAATGCATTGACCTGGTCGCTCTCGACCACGCGCACCGACCACTCGACCTCGCTGGGCGGCACGTCCGTGTCCTCGAAGAAGTCGTTCAGGCGCTCGACCATCGCTTCCACGGCGGCGATCACGACTTCGTCGTCGACCTCGGGTCCGACCTCCATCGAGTCCTGAGCGACCTTCCCGAGCTCCTCGTCGACGCTGTAGGGGAGCGAGGCGATCGCTGTCGTCACGGCGGAGGAGTAGCAGCCCGGGATGCTGCCGATGAGCCACACCGCGAGCGCGAAGAACAGGATGCAGCCCGCGGCCTGCGAGCCCTTGACGCCCGTCCGAAGTCCCTGGAGGCGGGCGAGCTCTCGGTCGAGGTCGTTCCCCGCGGCGCTCTCGAGCGACCGCAGGAAGCCGGCGTCGATCGAACCGACGGTTGCCTCCTTACCAACGACGAGGATCGCCTGGTCCGCCTCGTCGCGCCGCAGCTTGGCTCGACGCCAGTCCACGCGGATCCCGTCGTCGGTCTCGACTCCGTCCTGGTCGACCCTGAGCTGGACGCCACGCCGTCGCCCGTCTGCGACGACGAATCCGTCGATCGTGAGTCTCGTCTGGAACTCGTCCTGCATACGCGGTCCCCGGGGGCCGCGCACGATACAGGGAAGAGGCGCGCGCCTACGCGCTATTTGCGCGCGGCTTCAAGGCTTGCGAGCGCGTAGCTCGTCGCCAGCACGGGATTCCCCTCCCACCAGCGCGGAGCGTTGCGGTTCACCCAGCTCCCGTCCGCCTTGCTCTGAAGTGCGATGAGCCGCCCGGCGAGCTCGGCGCGCCAGTCGCGTTCGACCCCGTCCCCGTCGACGACGGTGTCGGTTCCGTACACATCGAGGGCCTTCGCCATCGTGTGGAAGTAGTAGTAGAGCCCCTGGTACGGAGCCGTCGGATCGCCCGCCGGATCGAAGCCGGGGTTCACGTCGAGCGTGTAGTTCTCCTGGAGCCACTTCCAGCACGCCTTGACGCGCGGGTCGTCCTTGTCGAGTCCCGCGAAGACGAAGCTCTTCAGCAGGGCGTAGCTCATCGACCCGTACGACCGCGGGACGCGCGTCCCGTCGTCGAGGGTGACGAAGCCTGCCTTCGAGTCGCCCGGCGCGTACCCCGCGCCGCCGTCGTTGCCCGACTTGATCACGATGCCCTTGCGGGTGAGTTCGATGTCGTTCGACTCGGACCGGTTCTGGCAGCGCTCGAGGAACTTGAGGGCGCGCTGGAAGGCGGGGTCGTCCTGGTCGAGGCCGGAGGCGGCCAGCGCCTCCAGCGCCATCTGGAGGTTCGACAGGTCCGGGCGCTCGTCGCCGCCGTAGCCGACGCCGCCGTAGTAGAGGTCACCCTCGGAGTAGCCCTCGCCCTCGTCGGCCTGGTACCCGACCAGCCAGTCGCGTGCTCGCACGACGCGTTCGGCGTACTGCGGATCGCGCGCGAGGGCCATGATCGAGGCCGAGGTCACGTAGTTCGCGAGGCGGCCCTGGTGGATCGAGCCGTTCTCCTTCTGCAGGGACGCCAGCCAGGTCAGCGCGCGGTCGATCGCGCTCTGGACGTCGTCGGGTCGCGGCTCGGGAACGGCCTGGAGGGCACCGACCGCCATCGAGGTCAGGCCGGCGTCGGGTTCGCCGGCGGCGCCCCAGAGGCCGTCCTCCGACGCGCTGATCAGGAAGCGTGCGCCCTGGAGGACCGAAGCGTCGATCGCTTCGCGGGTCGCGGGCGTGAACTTCGGCAGCGGGTTGGCGGCGCGTGCGGCCTCCTCGCCCTTGGTGAGGGTCTTGCGAACGGCGCTCAGCGCGACGATGGCACGCGCCGTCTCGATGACTTCGCCGCGGTCGCCCGCGTAGGAGCCGTTGTCGTTGCGACGGCCGATCAGCCCGAACGCGACGGCGCGCGCCTCCGCTTCGGACTCGGGGACGGCGATCTCCGGGAGCGTCGGCGCTTCGACGTCGTTCTCGGCGAGGAAGCGGACGGCCTTGCCGAGCGCGGAGGCGGTCGCCTCGTCGACGTGTTCGGTGAGGGCTGCGGCGGCGGCGGCCGTCTGGTCGATCCGGGCGCGGCCCTCCGCGCCCTCGTCCGCGATCGCGCCGTCGTCCGCCTGCCGGGCGAGGAGGTGGTCGATCGCCTTCGACACGAACGGACCGTCCTGGCGCTCGTACGCGCGCGGGCTTCGCGCGAGGGCGACCAGGGCCCACGAGGTTCCTTCGACGCCGCCGCCGTAGGAGCCGTCCTCGGGATTCTGGGTGCTCCTCAGCCAGCGGATCGAGCGGTCGGTCTCGCTCTTGAGGTCGGGGAGGTCGCCGGTCTGCGGCGCCGCGGAGGCCGCTGTGGGCGCGAAGGCGGCGAAGACGACGAGGATCGAGGCGAAGAGCGGTCTCAGCATGGCGCGGGTAACGTAGCTCCAAGGGCCGCCGCGTCCAATTGCGCGCGCGGCCGTCCGTCCCGACGGCAACGTCGTTCACCCGAACCGGTTCACGCCGAATCCACCGATCCCTCGCCCCGCGATGGCCGACGCCCCCTTCGTGCCCCTGCGCTTCGAGCGCCTCGCCCCGGACGAGATGCGTGAGCGCGCCCGCGCCTTTGCCGACACGGCTGCGCGCCGTCGCTCGGTGCGCTCGTTCGCTCCCGACCCGATTCCGCTCGACGTCCTGGACGAGTGCATCCGCGCGGCAGGGACCGCTCCGTCGGGGGCGCACAAGCAGCCCTGGACGTTCGCGGTGGTGACCGACCCCGCGCTGAAGACGAAGATCCGCGAGGCCGCCGAGGCGGAGGAGGCGGAGAACTACGGCGGGCGGATGAACGACGAGTGGCTCGACGATCTGCGTCCGTTCGGAACGGACGCAGAGAAGCCCTTCCTGGAGGTGGCGCCGGCGCTGATCGTCGTCTTGCGCCACGCCTGGGAACTGAGAGAGGACGGCTCGCGCGGGCAGAACTACTACACGCAGGAGTCGGTGGGGATCGCGTGCGGCATGCTGCTGGCCGCGCTCAATGCGGCCGGCCTTGCGACCTTGACCCACACCCCGAGTCCGATGGGGTTCCTCGGAGAGGTCCTCGGTCGGCCTCAGAACGAGAAGGCCTTTCTGCTGGTCCCTGTCGGGTATCCGTCGGAGGGCTGCGAGGTGCCCGATCTGGAGCGGAAGTCGGTCGACGAGATCGTCGCTCGGTACGGGGATTGAGACCCGGGGTGGCGGGAGGGGGCGTCGCGCGCTGACCATCTCGACCTCCGGACGTCCCGATCTCCGTTGAGCAAGTAGACTTCCGGCGCAACGGCTCCCCCGTGGAGCCCTCGACGACGACCACTCCTTCCCGCCGCGCCGGCCCACGATGACGAACGACTCCAAGGACCTCGAGGGGAACCTCGATACCTGCTCGACCCCGGACCGCTGGTCCGAATGGTTCGAAGAGGCCGAGGCCTCGACGCAGGCCCAGTGGGACACGGTTCACTGGCACAGGATCAAGGACGAGGACCTGTCGACCGTGCTGGAGCTCGCGCCCGGCGCGGGTCGCTTCTCGGAGCGGCTGAAGGAGCACGCGAAGACGCTGTACCTCGTCGACCTGAACGAGTACGCGCTGAACAAGTGCCGCGCGCGCTTCGCCGACGACAAGGGTCCGTGCGAGATCGAGTACATCAAGACCGACGGGGTGACGCTGCCCGGCGTCGCCGACGAGTCGGTGACCCTCGTGTTCTCGTGGGACTCGATGGTCCACATGGACAAGGCGGTGAACGGCGCGTACTTGAAGGAGTTCGCGCGCGTGATGAAGCCCGGCGCGTTCGGGCTCGTTCACCACTCGAACCACGGCGCGCGGTCCGACGAGTCGGACATCCACAAGAACCCGCACATGCGCAGCAACCAGTCGAGGGAGAACTTCCGCGCTCAGGCGGAGGCGGCGGGCCTGGAAGTGCCGCGCCAGGACCTCCTCGACTGGGACGGCATCGCGGATCTCGACTGCGTCACGGCCTTCCGCAAGCCCGCTTGATCGCGGCTTCCTGGCTCGCGGGCCCGGCCCGCGTCTTGGTCGGAAGACGCGCCAAGGGCACCGTCCGGGCCTCCGGATCGCCCGGTGGACCTGGATAGACTGTCGGCGTCATGATCCTCTCCTCGAGTGCCCGGGCCGCCGGAGGTCTCCTCGCTCTCTCCGTCGTCGTCGCGGGCTGTTCGAAGAACGCGACGCCGCCGGAGGACGTGCCGCCGAGCGTGATCCTGATCTCGCTCGACACGCTTCGGTACGACCACTGCGGCTTCAACGGCGGCGAGAGGGACACGACTCCGTTCCTCGACGAGTTCGCCAAGCAGTGCCTCGCGTTCGATCGGGCGTACTCGACGATGTCGTGGACGCTCATCGCGCACATGTCGATGCTGACGGGGATGTACCCGACGCAGCACGGCGTGATGGAGCCCGAGTTCGCTCTGAGCCGTGAGATCCCGGGTCTCGCGGAGCGGCTGAGCAAGATTGGCTACACGACGCTCGGGGTCCACTTCCCCGGCTGGCTGGACCCGCGCTTCGGGTTCGATCGCGGCTTCAAATCGTACGAGTCGGCGGAGAACATCGTGGAGGCGGGGGAGGCCGTGGGCGACGCGCTGGAGTCGGTGCGGCCGGGCTTCCCGTACTTCCTCTTCGTGCACCTGTTCGACATCCACTCGGGCGACCTGATCGACCCCAGCTCGACGATGTACGCCACGCCGGCGCCGTTCGACTCGATCTGGGTCGAGGACGCGAAGGAGCGTCTCACCGGGATCGACATGCGGGAGTGGTGGGACGTCGGGGCGGATCCGACCATCGAGCAGCTGGAGGCGCTGGTCGCGCTCTACGACGGCGGGATTCGCTACGTCGACAGCGTGCTGGACACGTGGTTCGCGGAGTGGGAGGAGCGCGGTCTCCTCGACAACACGCTCGTGATCATCACGTCGGACCACGGGGAGGGTCTGTTCCAGCGCGGGAAGCGCTTCGGTGGACACGGGGACCTCTTCGAGGAGGGCCTGCGGATCCCGATGCTCGTCCGGTGGCCGGACGGCTCGCGCGCGGGTGAGCGCTCGTCGGGACTCGTGTCGCTCGTCGACATCGTCCCGACGGTCATGGACGTCGTGGAGCTTCCTCCGGACGAACGCCTGCCCGGCTTCTCGCTCGCGGGCCCGCCGCGGGAGGAGGGCGACTGGGTGTTCGCGGCGCGGTCGAAGGCCCGTGCGGCGGTCTCCCTCGATCGCAAGGTGCTCTACAACAATCGGCCGCTGGCGATGCGGGTGCTCCTCCTCGACGAGGACCCGATGGAGCTCGAGCCGATCCGGCGCGGCGGGGACCGAAAGCGCTTCAAGGAAGTCGCCGAGCCTCTTCTGGAGGATGCGCTGGAGCGTCTCGGGAGCTTCGACCCCGGCGAGCCGCCGGTGCTCACGAGCGAGCTCGACGACGCCTCACGGGCGCGCCTCGAAGCGCTCGGCTACGGGGGCGAGGTCGGCGACAAATGACCTGGAGATCCGTGTTCAGACCGGGCGGCTGCGGGGGACGGACGCCGGCCATCGTTCTCACGGCGCTGGCTGCGGCTTCGTGCGACGGATCCGGAGGCGTCGAGATCGCCTCGACGGGAGGAGGCCTGACGCGACTGATCGGCGTGGCCCAGGAGGTCGAACCGGCGGATCGCACCGTCGTCTCGGTCCACAAGCACGTCGTCGTGGACGGGCCGCTGAAGGACTCACCGCTGATCGGCGCCTCGTCGCGCGATCACCGCATCTCGTTCGTGCGGCCCGTGGGCCGGTCCGAGGATCCGAACGACTTCCTGCCCGCGTTCGTCGTTCGCGGGGAGGGACCGAAGTCGGTGACGTTCCCGTGCGAGTTCACGCGGGGCCAGGTCTCGACCGCGATCGCGATGATCTCCTGCTACGGCGTAGGGGAGGAGGGGGCGCGCGCCGTCCTGATCGACGACCGCGGCAAGCGCCAGGCGGAGACCGAGTGGATCGAGTTCGAGAGGCGTCGCGAGCCGCGCGTCCTCCAGTTCAACTTCGACCGCGATCCGTCCTCCACGATCCCGATGGGCGGCGTGATGATCGAGTTCGAGGGGAAGGGCAAGCACGCCGGTCTCCTCTCGCTCGAGCTGGTCGACATTCCGATGGCCGCGCAGCTTCCGTCCCTTGGGGCCGGCGCGACCGTCGACGTCGAGTCCGTGTCGCGGACCGCCGCCGGACTCATCGAGGGATCCGGCTGGATCGCCGACGTCGAGAGCACGGGGCCGTGCCGGATCCATCTATCGCTCCACGCGCCCGAGCGGTCGAGTCCTTCCCTTCCCACGGTGGCCGTTCGGGTCGAGGGCCCGGAGGGGCGGCTGGACTGGAGCGAGAAGCTGCCGCGCAAGGCTCGGACGAGCTGGGTCGACTGGGACCTCGATCTCGAGGGACTGGGAGAGGGCACCCTTCGCGTCTCGCTGGAGGTCGACGACGGCGACGACGATCAGGCCTCGGCCGTGCTCGTCGGTGACGCCACGCTGGTGCACCCCGCGCGCGATGCGCCGACCATCCTGCTGATCACGTCCGACACGCACCGTGCGGACCACCTGGGGACGGCGTTCTCGCAGCCGTTCGTCGACACGCCAGCCCTCGACGCGCTCGCGGGCCGCGGGCTCTACTTCGTCGACTGCCAGGCGACGACGAACATCACGAATCCGTCGCACATCGCGATGATGACGGGCCTCCACCCGCGGGACACGCAGATCGTCGACAACCGAACGGCGCTCTCCGCGTCGGTGCCGACGCTGGCCGAAACGTTCCAGGCGGCCGGCTATCGGACGTTCGGCGTGATCAGCACGCAGCACCTCGACCACGGACAGAGCGGGCTCGGCCAGGGCTTCGATCGCTTCGAGTCCACCAAGGACTTCAAGAGGCGCAGTCAGCAGTCGATCGCGCGAACGATCGACTGGCTGGAAGACGCGGACGGGGAGCCGGTCTTCGTCTGGCTCCACCTGTTCGACGCCCACACTCCCTACGCTCCGCCCGGCGCCGCCGCGAAGCGCTACTACGACGGCAATCCGAGGTCGAAGGACTCGACGCTCGATCTGGGTGGCGTTCCGGTTCCGGGCTGGATCGCGAAGGCGGGGATCACCGACGCCGACTACGTCGACGCGCTCTACAAGGGCGAGGTCGACTCGCTCGACCGCGCGCTCGTCGATCTCCTCAACCTCGAACGCGTCCGCGCGGGGCACGTCGCCTTCACGTCGGATCACGGCGAGAGCTTCGGGATGCGCGGCATCTGGTGGAGTCACTCGGGCCTCTACCTCCCGATGCTCGACGTTCCGCTGATCCTCGCGGGCCCCGGCGTTCCCGCCGTGCGATCCGAGAAGGCCGTCCAGCAGATCGACGTCGGGCGGACGCTCCTCGACCTCGCCGGGGTCGATGCGTCCTTCCCCGGGCGAAACCTCGTGGAGGTGGTCGAGGACGATCTCGGCGAGCAGCCGCGGTTTGCCGTTGCGGCCCACGGCCTCCAGGCCTCGGTCACCTCCGGCAGGTGGTTCCTGGTCCTCGACCTGCGCGCGTACGACGACGACTCGATCGGCGACGTCCTGGACAAGGGACGCGTTCAGCTCTTCGACCGGCGGAACGGCGTCGACGGCGAGGAAGACGTCGCGATGGAGAACCTCGAGCGCACGCGGCGGATGCGAGACGCGCTTCTCGCGTGGCTCGCCGACGCCAACACCGAGGGCTTCGGCAACGCGATCGAGCTCTCGTCCGACGCCGCGGCGAACCTCGAAGCGCTGGGCTACGGCGGAGTCGCCGAGCGAACCGACGCCGTCTGGTGGACGCCCGAAGACGTCGATCCCAAGTGGATCGACCCGTTCGACGAGTGACGCCGGTCTCGCGCGGGAGTCAGGAAGCGTCCGACTCGGAGACGAGTCGAACCGCCGTCCCGTAGGCCACGACCTCCGCCGCGCTGCTCGCGACCTCGCTCGTCGCGAAGCGGAACCCGACGACCGCGTCGGCTCCGAGCGCGAAGGCCTCGGCCTTCATACGATCGATCGCCTCCTCGCGCGCCTCGGCGACGAGCTTCGTGAACTCGTGGACCTCGCCGCCCACGGCGCCCTTGAGGAGTCCCATGACGCTGTCGCCGATGTGACGGCTGCGCACGGTCGTTCCCCGCACGAGTCCGAGGGCTTCGGTGATCGTCGACCCGGGGACCTCGGTCATGGTCAGGACGAGCATGTCAGCGCTCCACGTGGCGGTAGGGGTCCAGCGAGTACGTGCTCAGGCGACGCCAGAGGACCGTCAGGAACAGGAGCACGAATCCGAACAGCGAGCCGAGGATCAGCAGCCGTGTCAGGAGCGAGAGCGCCTCGTTCGTCCCGACGCCCCAGACGGCGAGGACGAACGAGATCACCGCGGACACGATGACGAGCGTCCAGCCGAGCCCGACCGAGCTTCGGAAGACCGGGTCCGATCGCAGACGCTTCCACTGGTGGTCGGCGGGCTCCGGCGGCGCGACGCGGCGCGCCAGAACGTCGAGGGCGTGGTGTTCCGCCACCATGTGCGTGAGCCCGGGCTCCGACTCGAGCCGCAGCTCGAACCGCACGAGGTCCTCGGCCGACAGCTCACCGTCGGCGTAGGCCATCGCGAGGAGCTCGTCCTCGGTCGGAGGGCGGTCGGCGCCGCCGTTCGTTTCGTTCCTGGAGTTCATCGCACAGTTCCACCCGCCTCGCGAGGTCCTTTGGATCTCATCGGCGGCCTCCCTTCCTCTTCTCCGCGACCTTCGCGCGCGCGGCAGCCTCGCCGGGTCCCACGAGGTCTTCGACCTGATGCTCCAGCAGCGAGCGCAGTCGCTTCCGCGCGTGGTAGAGCCTGGACATCACCGTGCCCTCGGGGATCGAGAGTGCGGCCGCGATGTCCCTGTACGCCATCTCCTGGTAGTGCCTGAGCACGATGATCTCGCGGTCCCGCGCCGAGAGCCGCGCGAGCGCCGTCTCGAAGGCCTCCGCTCGCTCGGACGCCTCGATCTGCGCCGACGGAGCTGGCGCGTCCTCGTCGACCACGTCCCACGTCGCGTCTTCCCCGTCCGCGTCGAGCCCGTGGATCGAGCGCTTCGCGAGTCGTCCCTTCGTCCGCAGGAAGCTGAAGCACGTGTTGCGGAGGATCCGGTGGAACCAGGGGAGGAACGGCTGCGAGGGGTCGTAGGTCTCGCGGGCGCGGTAGGCCTTGATGAAGGCCTCCTGCGTCAGATCGAGAGCGTCCTCGTGCGAGCCGACGAGCGACCGCGCGGCCTGGAACGCGCTGCCTCGGACCTTCAGGAAGAGGGTCTCGAAGGCGTCCGCGCTGCCCATTCGAGCCGCGGTCATCAGCTGGGTCGCCTCGCACTGCATCTGCACGCCGCCGTATCCACCGCAGTCGGGCGCATTCACGGAATTCTCGGAATCCGTCGCCCTGCGCCCCTCGCCAGCGGGCGCCTCGGGTGTCTCCTCGTTCGGTGCGGGGACCATCCCCGGATTCTCACCCATCGAGGGCGCCGGTCGCCACCCGCAGCACGTGGGCCGCGGCCCGCTCGATCGCGCCGGCGGGCCCGAGGCGCTCGATCGCCCGCGCAAAGCCCTCTCGCTGGCGCCCGCGGAACCCCTCGTCGTCGAAGGCGTCCGCGATCTGCTCTGCCACGAGCGCCCGCGGGCCCTCGCCCCGGAAGCAGTGCTCCGGCACGACCTCGCGCCCCGCGACGAGGTTGGTCGACGCGAAGTACGGCGTCGTCAGGACGTGGCGGTACCCCCAGATGTCGCGCTGGCCCGCGACGCGGTACACGACGACCGTCGGCAGGCGGTGGTAGAGGACGTCGGTCAGCACCGTCCCCGACACGGCGAGCGCGGCGCGCGCTCCCGCGAGCTCGCCGTGGAGGTCGCCGATCGAGACGCGGGCACCCGAGCCGCTCGCGAGCCCTGCCACGAGCTCTTCGTGCTCGTCCGTGGACTGGAGGATCGCGACGTCGAGGTCGGGGACGCGCTCGCGAAGGGGCCCGAGCGCGTCGAGCATCCACGGCAGGTTGCGCTCGATCACGCCGCGGCGGCTGCCGGGGAGGATCGCGAGCGTCCTGGAGTCCTCCGCCGCCGTCGACACGGGCACGCCGCGCAGCTCGTCGAGCAGCGGGTGACCGACGTGTCGCGTTCTCACGCCGTGCCTCGCGTACCACGCGGGCTCGTGCGGGAGGATCGTCAGCGCGAGGTCGATCGCGCGGCGATACGGACCCACGCGCCACGGCGCCCAGCCCCAGTACTGCGGCGCGACGAGGTGACAGGTCGGAACCCCGTAGCGGTGCACGGCGCGCGCGAGCGGGACGTTCAGCGCGGGCGAGTCGACGGGGACGAAGACGTCCGGGCTCGTCGCGCGCGCGTGCCGGGCCGCGTCCTCGATCACGCCGACGTAGTAGGGGAGCGCGCTCAGGACGCCGTCGAAGCCGGTGTGCGCCCGCGCGACGGGATCGGCGATCGTGGGGACGTCGAGCGCGCGCAGGCGTTCGCCGCCGATCGCCGTGCAGTCCGGCTCCGGTGCGCCGGAGGAGCGTGCGAGCTCGCGCAGCCGCCGGACGAGGTTGGCGGCGTGGATCTCCCCCGACGACTCGGCGGCGCCGATGAAGATGCGCAGGGGGCGGTCCTTCGGAAGCTCCAGCTCCGGCGGATCGTCGACGCGGCCCTCGGCGCGCTCGACGTCCTCGCGGATCTCGCGCAGGACGCGGCCGCGGCGCGTGACGTGGGCCAGGTAGTGGAAGGGCGCCGCGAACGCGCCGAACGCCGCGCGCGCGAGCTCGAGTCGCGCCGCCGTGCGCGGGCTCGTTCCCGCGCCCTCATCCTCGACCGCCGGATCGTCGCTGCCCTGTCCGCCCACGGCGCGCAGGATACGCCGCGATCGCCGCTATCCTCGGGCCGGATGGTCCGTCTCCTCGTCTTCTTCGTCGCCGTCTTCCTCCTGACCGGGATCCTCGCCCAGGTGCCGGTCGTGGGGGCCGCGTTCCGCATCCCGTTCCTCGG
Source organism: Planctomycetota bacterium (assembly GCA_039200205.1). Classification (GTDB taxonomy): domain Bacteria; phylum Planctomycetota; class UBA1135; order UBA1135; genus Saltatorellus. The sequence continues at coordinate 17,974 of JBCCSK010000007.1, read as the reverse complement.
GTTCTGGTTCACGGCGATCCTGCTCTCGCTGGTGCTCGCGAAGGTCGGGACCGAGGCCGTCGACGCGCGGGCTCGGCGTTCGCTGGAGCGCAGCCTCGGCTCCGTCGACACGCCGCACCACAAGGGGAAGCTCGGCTCTCTCTACCTCAGCCAGGGCCGCGCGAAGAAGGCGGTGCCCCTGTTCGAGGAGGCAGTCAGCGGGGATCCGACGTCGCTGGAGTGGCGCTTCCGCCTCGGTGAGGCGCGCCTCGCCGCCGGCGGAGACCCGTCGGAGGCGCTCGACGACCTCGATGCCGTCGTCGGCGCGGACGAGGAGTACGCCTTCGGCAAGGCGATGCTGGCGTCCGCCGACGCCGCCCGCCGCCTCGGCCGCTTCGAGGACGCGCTCACCCGCATCGAGCGCTTCGAGCGCAACCACGGGCCCTCTCCGGCGAGCGCGCTGGAGCGCGGCCGCGCGCTGAAGGGCCTCGGTCGGACCCAGGATGCGAAGCGCGCCTTCGGCGAGGTCGGACCCCTCGCGAAGGCCGCGCCGGCCCGCGTCGCGTCCCGAAGCTGGACGTGGTCGCTCCGGGCGTTCTTCGCCCGTGTCTTCGGATGAGCCGCGCTGGAGCGGGCGCCTACGGATGGCCGAAGGGGCGGTCATGGCCGCGATCTCCCCGAGCTCCGTCGCCGCCCTGGCGCTCGTCGTCCTGGCCGCCCCCGCGCCCGGGTTCGACCGGACCGAGAAGCACCCCGAGCACGGGTTCAGCCTCGATCGATCCTCCAAGTTCGAGGCGCGGCCCATCCCGCCGGAGGCCGTCGGCCTTCTGCTGCTCTACGCGCCCAAGGACGCCCCCGCCGATCGCCGCGCGCCGGTGACGCACGCCGTCTACGAGGTCGAGGTCGGCTCCGACGCCGAGCGCGACCTCGAGCGCTGGGTGCTCGGGACGTTCCAGCCGGTCGAGCTGGAGCGCGAGCGCTCGGTCCGGCAGCGCTACGGTCGCCGCCCTGCGCGCTTCGTCGGCGGGTTCTACGACGGCGACGGCATCCTCCGCTCGCTCTTCATCCACGGCTGGATCGGCGAGGACGACGCGTTCGTCTTCGTCGGCGAGTGCGAGCCGGACCGACTGCGCCGCGAGCGACGCACCTTCGAGCGCGTCGCCAAGAGCTTCCGGTTCTTCTCGGCGGCCGAGGTCAGCGCCGAGCGCGCGCGCTGGGAACGGCACTACGCCCGCTCGTCGCTCAAGCACCGAGAAGAGCGGATCGAGGTCGCGTCCGAGCTCGTCGACGGCTGGTCGATCAAGGACACCGAGCACTCGATGATCCTCTACAACGGCGCCTCGGACTCGCCGGTGCTCGCGCAGTTCGCCCGCAACCTCGTCGCGATCCGTCGCCGGCTCGCCGAGGACTATCCGCCCGACCGGCCGATCGACGCGCTCTCCGTCGTTCGGATCTGCGGCAACCGCGGCGAGTACCTGACCTACGGCGGCAGCCCGTCGACCGCGGGCTACTTCAACGCGCAGACCCAGGAGCTCGTCCTCTACGACGCGCGCACGGATCGCTCGGAGCCGATGCCCGACGACCACCCCACGATGCGCACGCTCTACCACGAGGCGTGTCACCAGTTCTTCTTCCACACCGCGAGCGCGCTCAGTCCGCACTCGTGGTTCGACGAGGGGACCGCGGAGTACTACGCGGGCGCGGTGCTCGAGGCCGGACGCGTGACGGGAATCGCCCCGCTCGACGCGCGCGGTCGTCACCTCGCCTCGCCGACGGTCCTCGAGCGGCTCCCACCGCTCGGCCTCCTGATGGAGATGAGCCAGGACCAGTTCTACGCCGACGCCGACGTCAACTACTCGATGGCTTACGGGTTCGCGCGCTTCCTCCGCACGTCGCGCGCCGCCCGCTCGCGCCGCGCGTGGCAGGAGCTGCCGGAGCGGTACTTCCTGACGCTCCGGACGACGTGGCGCCGGGAGGCGGAGCAGCTCGCCCTGTCGGGGATCACGGCCCAGCGCTACGGCGAGGCGATCGATCGATCGCGGGCCAAGGCGCTCGAGGCGGCCCTGGAGCGAGTGGATCTGGCCGAGCTCGAGTCCGCGTTCCTGCGCTGGATCCGCAGCGGAGGCTCGTAGCGAGAGCGGGCTCGCGCCCTGCGCTGGCTACGGGACCCGGACGCGGAAGGCGCGCAGGGAGAGCGCGTAGGCGACGATCGTCACCGCGAGCAGCGGGCCTACGATCCGCCAGTTGAGCGCGTCGCTCGTAACGAGCTCCATGAACACCTCGATGTCGACGAGGCGGAAGAGCGAGTAGTTCGTCACGCCCTCGACCAGGTACAGGGCGAACAGGAGCACGGTGATGAACAGCATCGTGAAGCTGATCCGCATCGGCTCCGAGCCGAAGCTCGACCATAGGAACGTCACCGCGTAGATGGCGATCAGGAAGAGGCTCATGTGGAGCGAGCACCGCAGGAGGTCGCTCCAGTCCATCGACTTGTCGCCGGTCAGCGAGAGCAGCAGGGGCACCGTCAGGCTCGTGGCGAAGACCGGCACGGCGACCGCGAGCGCGCCGCCGATCCAGCGTTCGGTCAGGAGCCGCGCGCGCGACACGGGCCGCGCGAGCCACATCTCCATCGTGCCGCGGTGGGCCTCGCCCGCGATCGCCGGCGCGGCGAAGAGCACGGCGGCGGCGGTTCCGAGCGCACCGCAGCCCTTGAAGTAGTGCTGGCCCACGACGTAGCCGTCGACTCCGAACTGGTCGACCTGGTCGACGAGCTGGCCGAGGGCGGCGATGGGCGCGGCGAACTTCTTGAGCGACGGGATGTTCTCGGCGAACGTCGGCCACCAGTAGATCGCCGCCGCGAGCATGATCTCGAGGACGACGAAGAAGCCCGCAGCGTAGAGGGCGTAGCCCTTGATCCCTCGCATCGTCAGGTTCCCTCGACTCCGTAGAGGGCCTTGTAGAGCTCGCGGAGCGAGATGCGTCCGTGCTCGATGCTGGTGGGCGCGGGGAGCTCCGACGACGACGCGAGCCGCAGGAGGAACTTCCGCGGATCGTCGCTGTCGAGGAGCACCGCGACCTCGCTGCCGTCGGCGCGAACCGACTCGACCCCGTCGCCCGCGAGCGCGAGACCGACCTCGGCCTCGGTGATGGAGTCCTCGGGGAACGTGAGGCGCACGAGGCGGCTCGCGTGCTCGCGCACCGACTGGGCCGTCTCGTCCGCGATGAGCTGGCCCGCGCTGAGGAACACGAGCCGATCGCACGAGCGGTCGACCTCACCGAGGTGGTGCGACGACAGGAGGATCGTCGTCCCGCACTTCGCGTCCTCCTGGATCATGTCGAGGATCTCGCTGCGCTTCGCCGGGTCGAGACCCTCGCTGATCTCGTCGAGGATCCGGATCCGCACCTCGGGCGCCATCGCGGCGGCGAAGGTCAGCTGGCGCTTCATGCCGTGGCTGTACCCGCGGACGCGGCGCTCGAGCGGAAGGCCGAGCTCGCCGGCGATCCAACGCGCGCGCCGGACCTCGGCGGACGAGCGGCCGCGCAGGAGGAAGGACAGCTGCTCGCCGCCGGTCAGCTCGCCGTACAGGTGCAGCTCGCCGGGGGCGTAGGTGACGCGGCGGCGGACGGCGACGCCGTCGCCCTCGAGCTGGATGCCGTCGACGTGGACCTCGCCGACCTCCTTCCTGACGAGGCCGACGAGCAGGCGCATCAGCGTGCTCTTTCCGCTGCCGTTCGGGCCGAGGAGGCCCACGACGCCACCCGGCCCGACGTCGAGATCGAGCGGCTCCAGCGCGACCTTCGGCCCGAAGCGGTGGCCCAGGCCGCGGACCCCGATCGCGCCCGGCGCGGGGGGGAAGGTCGGCGCAGTCGTCTCCGGCGAAGCGATGTCGGTCACGGCGGCGGTACGGTACCGGTCGTGACCAGCACGCGCATCCAGGAGGAGATGAAACGGGACGTCTTCGGCGCCGTCGAACGCGTCGCTCTCGAGCGGCCCGACGGGACGACGCTCGCGGTCGTGCGTCGCGTCCTCGACGGCCCGCGCGTCGTGCGCTGGGTCGCGCGGACGCTGGCGAAGCGCGAGCAGCGAGCGATCGCCGCACTGCGCGAGAGCTCGACGCCGGCCGTCGCGTCCGGCGTCGACCTGTCGCCGGACGAGCGCGACGCCCTGCGCGCGCTCCAGACCGCGCGCGGCGAGCGGCCGCACGCGGGCGACGTCTACGTGCGAGCGTTCGTCGCCGGTCGGCCCCTGCACGTCGCGGAGACGCTCCCGCGGGACTTCTTCGACCTCCTCGAGGCGGCGGTGCGCGACCTGCACGCGGCCGGCGTCTGCCACAACGACCTCCACAAGGAGCAGAACGTCGTCGTCACGCCGTCGGGGCGACCGGCGCTGATCGACCTCCAGCTCGCGAGCGTGCACCCCGCGCGGTCGGGCCGTCGGTTCGCCTCGCGCTGCCGGGACGATCTGCGACACGTCCAGAAGCTGCGGCGCCGCTACACCAAGGACGGACGCGGTCCCGCAGAGCTCGCGGTGCCCGAGCACGAGCGGATGCGGCGGCGTGGGCTCGCTCTCGTGTGGCGCCGGACCGGGAAGCCGCTCTACCGGTTCGTCACGCGGCGGATGCTTCGCACGCGCGACGGCGAAGCCCGGCGGCCGAGCGCGGGACCCTGGCCGCGCTGGACCGACCCGGTCGGACCGTCGGGGGAGTGAGGGCGCCGGGCTCGCTCAGCGAACCCGGTCGGTCGCGTTGCACAGCGCCACGAAGGCCGAAAGGACCGCCCGGCCCCCGGCGACGCAGAGGATCGACTCGGGGTGACCCTGGAGCCCGAACACTGGCCGCGACCGGTGCCGCAGGCCGGCGATGTCGCCGTCCGCTCCGCGCGCCGTGACGGCGAGCTCGGCCGGGAGGGCCTCTTCGTCGACGACGAGCGAGTTGTAGCGCGCCATCTCGAACGGGCTGTCGAGCCCCGTCAGGACGCCGGAGCCGTCGTGCTCGATCGGGCGCGTCTGGCCGTGCACGAGCTCGGTCGCGCGTCGGACGCGCCCGCCGAGCGCCGTGGCGATGGCCTGGTGTCCGAGGCAGACGCCGAGCACGGGGGGAGCGCCCTGGTCCGAGGCGGCGCGCCGGACGATCGCCTCGCTGGAGCCGGCGTGCTCGGGCCGTCCCGGACCGGGCCCGATCAGGACGCCGTCGCACGACAGGGCCTCCTCGGGGTCGACCGACCGGGCCGCCCTCACGCGGACCTCGGCGCCGAGGGCCTGGAGCTCCTGGACGAGGTTGAAGGTGAACGAGTCGCGGTTGTCGACGACGGTGATCAAGCGCGTGTTGTACCCCATCGCCGCAAGGGCCTATCGTTCCGCGGGATGAACATCGTGATCGTCGGCGCCGGGGAGGTCGGGCAGTACCTCGCCAGCCTCCTCAGCAACGAATCGCACTCGGTCACGGTCGTCGACCCCGATCCGTCGAAGTCGCGCAGGCTCACGGAGTCGCTCGACGTCCAGTCGATCGTCGGCGACGGGACGCGCGCGGACACGCTGATGGACGCGGGCGCGTCGTCGGCGGATCTCGTGATCGCGGTCTCGGACGACGACCGCGTGAACATGCTGACGAGCGTGATCGCGAAGAAGCTCGGCGCCGCCCGCGTCATCCTGCGGCTGAAGGACACGCGGGTCCTCGCGGACTACCACTACTTCTACAAGGACGCGCTCGGGTTCGACGTCGTGCTGTCGACCGAGGAGCTTGTCGCCGAGGAGATCCTCGGGCTCGTTCGCGAGCGCCACGCGCTCGAGGTCGAGAGCTTCGCCAACGGCCGCGTCCAGCTGCGTCGGCTGCGGATCCGCGAGGACTCGGAGATCACGAGTGCGCCGCTGGGGGAGCTCCGGATTCCATCCGACGTCCTCGTCGCCGCGATCTCACGCGCGGGCAACCTGCACGTCCCGGCGGGCGACGACGAGCTGCGCGTCGGCGATCAGATCTACGTCCTCGGAGCGGCGGAGGACCTCGATCGCTTCGAGCGCCTCGCCGGCGAGAAGGTCGAGTGGAAGCGCAGCGTCGTCGTGATGGGGGGCGGAGGCATCGGGCGTGAGATCGCGCTTCGCCTCGCCGAGTCGCCGGGGCTGCGGGTGACCGTCCTGGAGCGCGATCCAGCGCGGGCGCGCGCGCTCGATCTGCAGTGCTCCGGCGACGTCACCGTGATGGTCGGTGACGCGACGGACATGAACCTCTTCCGCGAGGAGAGGATCGCGGACGCGAGCGTGTTCGTCGCCACGACGAACGACGACGAGGACAACATCGTCGCGTGCCAGCTCGCGAAGTCTTTCGGGGTCGAGCGCACGGTCGCGCTCGTCGAGAAGTCGTCGTACGCGGAGATCTTCGACCTCCTCGACGGCGTCGACCAGGCGATCAGCCCGCGCATGCTCGTCGCCAAGACGATCATCCGCTTCGTGCGCGCGGGCTCTCCGCGCGCGATCGCCGTCATCGGCAACGGAAAGGCGGAGGTGCTGGAGGTCAAGGTCGGGATCAAGGAGCCCGTCAAGGTGCGCAAGCTCGGCCTCCCGAAGGGCGTCGTCCTCGGCGCCATCGTGCGGGAGGGAGCCGTCACGATCCCGACGGGCGACACGCAGGTGCGGCCGGGCGATTCCGCGATCGTGTTCACGATGACCGAGACCCTCGAGGAGGCCGAGCACCTGCTCGGATCGCTCTGATCGAACGCGCGCGACAGAGCCCCGGCGAGCCGCGAGGAGGGCCGCGTTGAACTTCCGCGCCGTCGCGCAGATGCTCGGCGTCGTCCTTCTCCTGATGTCGGGATTCCTCGCGGTCCCGGCGGGAGTGGGGGCGGCGTACCGGGAGTGGGGCCCCGCCTCGAGCTGCGGGCTCGCGGCGCTCATCACCGCGGCCTTCGGCGGGCTCGTGACGTTCGTGTTCCGCGGCGCGACGCGGGACGCCCGGCGGCGGCTCGACTACTTCCGCCGCGAGGGGCTCGCGACCGTCGGCCTGGTCTGGCTCGTCGCGGGCTTCGCCGGGGCGCTGCCGTACCTGTTCTCGGGGACGATCGTGTCGCCCATCGACGCGTTCTTCGAGTCGGTCTCGGGCATCACGACGACCGGATCGACGATCCTCTCGCCCGAGGGCATCGATTCGATGCCGCGCGCGATCGCGTTCTGGCGGAGCTTCAGCCAGTGGCTCGGCGGATTCGGGATCGTGATGGTCTTCGTCGTGCTGTTCCCGACCGGCGGGCGGAGCCTCTTCCGCTCCGAGGTGCCCGGCATCTCGCGCGAGGCGGGGCACCAGCGGGTGGGGGACTCGGCGCTGATGCTGATGCGCATCTACCTCGGCCTCAGCGTCCTGCTGCTCGCCTGCCTCGTCGCGAGCGGGATGACCCCGTTCGACGCGGTCCTGCACACGTTCACGACGGTCGCGAACGCGGGCTTCTCGAACCACTCGGAGAGCATCGCGTACTTCGACTCGGCGCTGATCGAGGGGATCCTCGTCGTGTTCATGCTGCTCTCGGCGCTGAACTTCGCGATCTACGACACGCTGCTGCGCGTCGGCGTGCGGCCCGCGTGGCGCAAGCTCGTCGGGAGCCTGGAGGTCCGGCTGTTCGTCGGGCTCGTCGTCGCGTCGACGCTCGTGATCGCGGGCGTCCTCTGGGCCGCGAGCGGAGAACCGGGCGCCACCGCCGAGTACGACGACCCCGTGCGGGCGCTGCGCGACGCGCTCTTCCAGGTCGTCGTCATGGTCACGACCGCCGGGTACGCGACCGCGGACTTCGACGCCTGGCCCGAGTTCTGCCGGATCGGACTGATGGTCCTCGGCTTCTGCGGCGCCTGCGCCGGATCGACGAGCGGCGGGCTCAAGCTCGTTCGTATCGCGATCATCTTCAAGGCGGCGCTCGTCGGCGTGCGCCGCTTCGCTCGTCCGCGCGTGATCCACCAGATCCGGATCGACGGCCAGACGATCGACGAGAGCGTCGTCGCGTCGGTGACGAGCTACGTCGTCCTGTGGCTGCTCGTCTTCGTCGGCGCGACCATCCTGCTGGCGGCGTACGGCATCGACCTGGAGACGAGCGCGGTCGCCGTACACGTCACGCTGAACAACATCGGCCCGGGACTCGGCGGCGTCGGACCGGCCGAGTCGTTCGGCCACCTTCCGGGCGTCGTCAAGTTCGTCCTGTCGATGTGCATGGTGCTTGGACGACTCGAGTTCTACGCCCTCGTCGTCCTGCTCATGCCGTCCTTCTGGCGTCGCTAGTCCAGGCCGAGGACGCGCAGGCTCGGCGGGCGTCCCTCGCGCAGCTCGACCTCGGCGCGGACGCCGAAGACCCGTCCGAGCAGCTCCGGCGCGAGGACCTCCGCCGGCGGTCCGGCCCCCTCGACCTTCCCGGCGTGGACGACGACGAGGTGGTCCGCGAAGCGCAGCGCGTGCTCCAGGTCGTGCAGCACGGCGACCACGGTGAAGCCCTCGTCGACGACGCCTCGCAGGAGCGCGAGAAGCTCGTGCTGGTGCGCGATGTCGAGGAACGTCGTCGGCTCGTCGAGGATGAGGACGCTCGTCTCCTGGGCCAGCGCCATGGCGAGCCACGCGAGCTGGCACTGACCTCCGCTCAGGCTCGCCATCCGGCGCTCGCGCAGGTCGCCGATGCCCGTCCGCTCCAGCGCCTTGGTCACGGCGGCTCGGTCCGCGTCGCTCGGGCGCCCGAAGAGTCGCCGGTGGGGATGGCGGCCGTGCATCACGAGCGCCTCCACGGTGAGCGGCGGTCGCGCGTCGTGCTCCTGCTGGAGCACGGCGAGTCGACGGGCGAGATCGCGGCGTCCCATGCTCAAGAGCTCTTCCCCGTCGTGGGAGACGCTGCCGCTGCGCGCGGTGAGCTGGCGGGCGAGCCCGCGCACGATCGTGCTCTTCCCCGAGCCGTTCGGGCCGACGATCGCCGTGATACGGCCCGCCGGCGCGAGGAGCGACGCGTCGTCCACCACGGGAGCGCCGCGGCCGTAGCCGATCGTCAGCGACCGCGCCTCCAGTCCCTCGCTGGAGCTCTCGCGACGCGGATCCGTCGGCGCAGTGCGCCGCTCACGCCCGCCGCCGGGGCGCGCATCCGCGACGCCGACGAGCATCGAGCGGCGCATCAGGAACAGGAAGTAGCCGCCGCCGAGGATCCCCGTGAAGATGCCGACCGGGACCTGCACCGGGCTGAACGCGAGCCGCGCCGCCGTGTCCGCGACGAGCAGCAGCGTTCCACCCCCCGCGGCCGACGTGATCAGGACGCGTCGGTGCTCGGCGCCGACGATGTTGCGCGAGACGTGGGGGAGGATCAGGCCGACGAAGCCGACCGTGCCCGCGATCGTCACCGACGTCGCCGCGAGGGTCACGCCGACCGCGGCGAGCAGGAAACGCGTCCGCTCGATCGGCATACCGAGCCCCGAGGCCATCGCGTCGCCCAGGCTCAGCACGTCGAGCTGACGCGAGGCGAAGAGCGTGCCCACGAGCAGCGCGGCGATCCACGGAGCGGCGCGCATCACCGACGGCCAGTCGACGCCGACCAGTGAACCCGCCGTCCACGCGATCGCACCCTGCACCGTCTCCAGGTCCTCGGCGAACAGGAAGACGGCGAGCTGGATCGAGCCGAGGATCGATCCGACGACGACGCCCGCGAGGACGAGGCGCACCGAGCTCGTCCCACCCTGCCAGGCGAGACCGTAGACGACGAGGAACGCCGCGCCTGCGCCCGCCGCCGCCAGCAGCGGGAGAACGGGGAGCAGCGCACTGGCGAACACCAGGACGAGAAGGACCGTCAGGCCCGCGCCCGAGCTGACGCCGAGGATGTACGGGCTCGCGAGATCGTTCCGCGTGATCGCCTGGAAGATCGCCCCGGAGACGGCGAGCGCGGCTCCGACGAACAGCGCGGCGACCGCGCGGGGAAGCCGGACGCTCCACACGACGACGGTGGAGGTCTCGAGCGCGGCCACGTCCTCGCCGCGCAGCAGGCGTCGCAGAGTCACCGGGTCGCCGAGCACGTCGCCGTCGACCAGCGCGCCCCACGCGTCCCCGATGGACATGCCGTAGGCCCCGAACCCGACCTGCACGAGCAGCGCTGCCATGGACAGCGCGGCGCACACGAGGAGGTAGGCGACGACCCGCCCGTTCTCGCTCATCGCGTGCGCGTACCCAGGACCTCGGCGAGCTCGTTCCGGTCGAACAGCGGCTGCTCGGGCGCCTCTCCCCAGCGCCACTCGCCGAAGCGGTCCGGGAAGAGCTGCTGGGCGGCCATCTCGACCTGGAAGAGGTGGGCGAGCGGACCCTCCTCGATCGTCCCACCCGGGAAGACGCGGCCGTCGCGAACGGCGCGGATCCGTCGGCCGAGCGGATGCTCCTGCATCGCTTTCACGAACTGCTCGTGGAACTCGTCCGGTCCCGCATAGCGCACGATGCCCTGCAGCACGAAGATCACCTCGGGATCGATCGCGGCGAGCGTTTCGTAGTCCGCGGAGCTCCACTGGCCGAGCGAGAGTCTCTCGGCGTCGAAGCTCTGGCGCAGTCCGAGGCTCTGGTACTGGCGGATGCCGTTCGCAACGCGGTCCTGCGGGATCTCCGCCAGGTGGAAGATGCCTTTCGCGGGGTCGCTTCCGCGCTGGACGAGGAGAACGGGCGGCCGCTCGGCCGGCGGCGGCAGGCGCGACTCGACCGAGTCGATCACGCGCGCCTCGTAGTCGAGGAAGCTCCGGCACGCGTCCTCCTTGCGCAGCATCCGCGCGTAGATCTCGGCGCGCTCCTGCATCGTGTACTGCGCGTACTCGTCGCCCATGCTCTCGTCGCGACGCCCCGCGAAGTTCCCGAAGAACGGGCCGGTGCGAGAGACGACGCGCTGGAGCTGGTCGACCGACCAGCCGAGGTAGCGAACGACGATCCTCGGGTCGACGAGCACGGCGTCGGGGTTCAGCTCGTACAGGATCTCCTCGTCGATCCCGCCGCCCTGGCTCAGCGGCGTGATCCCGTCGAGCGGCACGCGCAGCCCGGGGATCTGGCGGTAGAAGACTCGCTCCAGCGCCGTGAAGCGACGCAGGTTGACCTGGCCCATCGCGACGAGGCGGTCGATCTCGCCGAGCATGAGGAGCATGTCGGCCTCGCTCACGTTCAGCACCGCGAGACGCTCGGGCGGCTGCCGGCAGTGCCAGGTGCCGGCCGGCTCCATGTGAACCTCGTAGCTGCCGGGGGCGGGGGACCGCAGCTCCGCGGGGATCGCGACCTCGTCGACGGGCGTCCGAGTGCGAGGCTCGTCCGAGGTCCCGTTCGGCTCGGAGGATTCCGTCGGCTCGGGCGCGCTCGCGGCCGCGTCGGCGCTCGGATCGCGGCAGGCCACGCAGAAGAGCGCAGTGACGGCGAGGGCCAGGCCGGTCCGCGCGCTTCGACCCGGATGTGCCCGCTGCCGCGCGCTCATCGGGACGTCTCCCCGGCGGCGCGCGCCGCCTCGAGCGCGACGTGCGCGAACGACCAGGCCGCGCCCAGGGACGCCGCGTCGTCGCCGAGGCGCGCGGCTTCCTCCGGCGTCGCAGCGACGCAGCCGTTCTGCACGCTGTCCCAGCGCTGGTTCCAGACGTGGGGCGTCCGCCCCGGCGTCTTGAGCGCGCGCAGGATCACCCGCCACCCGCTCGCGGCCGCGCGCGACCGGCCGTGCAGCGAACACGGACCGAAGCGGAACAGCGTGCTAGGAGGGATGCGCTCCTCGCGCGCCTCGCCGCGTTCGATGCACTCGTCCAGGTGCGTCTTCCACTCGCGGCTCTGGTCGGCCTGGGTCGGAACCGCCGGCAGATCGACGGACCCGACGATGAAGCGCGTCGGCGCATTGCCGCCGACGACGGCGCAGATCGCCTGCGGCCACTCCTGATCTGGGTTCGTGCGGCGGCCTACGTCGTCGGTCTCCAGCCAGTCGCAGTGGAAGCCGATCGGACCGGCCGTCCACCCGCGCTTGAGCCAGGTGGCCTTGACCTGGATCGCGACGTCGTCCGCGCGCCACTCGTCCGGCAGGGCGTCGAGGAACGCCCGAGTCAGGGGGCCGCCGTGCTCGCGGGCGTGATCGCGCGTCGACCAGGCGAGGCTGGGCTCTTCGCGCACGACCTCGTCGCCGAAGGACGCCATCGTCCCGACGATCTCGACGGTCGAGTCCAGGTGGACGAGCTCGGTCATCAGAAGGACACTCCTGTGCTGGAGCGCGGAACGCTCGCGGTCCGTCGCTGCGATCCGCGCGTCGCGCGGATGTGGAAGTGGAAGCCGCTCCGTGCGGCGCGGGGGAAGCGCCGGAGCGCCGTGTGATCGTGGCGGTAGAGCGACCAGAGCGGCGGACTCTCCACCCGCAGCGTGCCCTCCGCGACGCGCGCCTCGACGGCGAGGCTGCGCTCGGCGAGGGCCCTCGCGACCCCCTGGATCGACGGCTCCGCCGGCTCGATCGGCTGCGCGAGCTCGATCGGCGCGTCTCCGACCGCGAACTCCTCGGGGCACACCGAGCCCATCGTGCAGGCGATCACCTCGCAGTCTCGCTCTCGATTGGCCCGGGCGCCGGCGCCCTTCGTGGCCCCTGGGAACGGCTCGCAGTGGAAGAACCGCGGTCCGGGACTCGCGCCGACGTAGAGCCAGACGAGCGCCGAGTCGATGACCAGATCCGCGTCCCGCCAATCCTGCGGGAGGCGCTCGAGGAACGCGTGGGACAGCGGGCCCCCCGAGGACGCAATCGTGCTCGGTGTCGCGGCGAAGTAGGGGACCTCGTTCTCCAGCGCCTCGTCGGGCGCGGGTTCGAGGGCGCTGAGCACCTGGAAGGCCAAGGGAGAGTGGGGACCGGGGGAGCGTCGCTCGTACGAGCCGCAGGGCAACGAGCCTAGACCAACGCCGGTTCGAGCGTTCGGCAGAATTCCGGGGCTCGCCGCACAGGATCCCACCGTTGATCAAGCGCTTCTGCCTCTACGGGTTCCTCAAGAACCTCCGGCTCTTCGATGCCTTCCTGCTCCTCGCCTTCCGAGACCGAGGGCTGGACTTCGCGTCGATCGGCGCGCTCATCGCCGTTCGGCGCATCGCGCTGAACGCCCTGGAGGTTCCGTCCGGCGCGCTCGCCGACAGCTTCGGGCGGCGTCGCTGCATGGTCGCGAGCATGGCGTCCTACGTCGTCGCGTATCCGATCCTCGGGCTGGCGGGCTCGACGCCGCTCCTGGCCGTCGCGATGGCGCTGATGGGGTTCGGCGACGCGTTCCGGAGCGGAACGCACAAGGCGCTGATCTACAGCTGGCTGCGGGCGCAGGGGCGTGAGTCCGATCGAACCCTCGTGTACGGGCGCACGCGGTCGTGGTCGAAGCTCGGCTCCGCGTCCTCGGCGCTCCTGGGCGGCGCGGTCCTCGTCGCGGGCTTCGACTACCGCTACGTGTTCCTCGCGAGCACGCTTCCCGCAGCGCTCAATCTCCTGAACGTCGCGACCTACCCCGCCTCGCTCGATGCCGAGCGAAAGGCGCGCGGCACGTCGGCCCGTCACACCTGGTCGAACCTACGGGAGGGGCTCGGGAGGCTCCGGACGGACTCCGGCCTTCGGAGCCTCGTCGTCGCGAGCGCCGCGGTCGAGGGCGCGCACGCCGTGACCAAGGACTACCTGCAGCCGCTGCTGCAGACGATCGCCATCGCCGCCGCGCTGGGCGTTGCCGCCGAGCTTTCGGACACGCAGCGCACCGGGCTTCTCGTGGGCGTCGTGACGGCGGCGTTCTTTCTCGCTTCGAGTCAGGCCTCGCGGCACGCCTGGCGCCTGGAGCGGCGGCTGGGCGGAGCCGATGCAGCGGCGCGCGGACTCGCCGGGGTCATGGCCGGTCTCGGGGTGCTGCTCGGGGTCCTGCTCCTCCTCGACCTGTCCGCGCTGGCGGTCGTCGCGTTCGTGCTGGTCACCGTCGTGGCCGACGCGTGGCGACCCATTCACGTCGGCCGCTTCGACGACCTCGGCGCGCCCGAGCTCGCATCAACGCTCCTGAGCCTGGAGTCCCAGGCGCGCTCGGCGAGCGCCGCGCTGCTGGCGGTGCTGGTCGGGTGGGCGGTCGACTGGACGAGCGGAGGGGCGACGCCGGTCCCCGCTCCGGCCCTCGCGCCCGTCGCGGTCGTGATGCTGCTTCCGCTGACGGCTGCGTTCGGCCGTGGTAGGCAGGAGACCCGGCCGTCCTGAAACGGCGCGGCTCGGCTGATCGCTTCCGTTTCGTGAAGAACCGTCGATCGGTCGATTTCACGTGAACCGGTTCGAATGGCTCGCGTTGAGCGCCCGACACGCCCGGAGCGGCGTCGCAGCACGCCCCCCCTTCGCTCCATCGGGCTTCTCTACACCCGAACGTCGCCGACGACGTCACGCGCCGTCCCCATGCACGCGAATCAGCTCTCCCACGTCACCCTCGCCCTGGCCGTCCTCGCCGGGTCCGCTGCCGCCCAGAGCGGAGGCCCCTACGACCTGAACGGCGACCCGCTCGAGTTCGGCGGTGATCTGCTCAACCCTCCGGTCCAGAGCGCCGCCACCCCGGGGACCGTCTGGAACTCCTGGGCACTGATGGGCGCGTCGTCGATCAACGGGATCGCGCCGTACAAGGGCGACATCCTGGTCAAGGCCAACGGCATCGACGGCATCGTTCGCGTCCGCGAGTCCGACGGCATGATCCTCGGCAACTTCCCGACGAGCACTCCGGCTGACCTCTGGCTCGGGTACGACGAGTCGCGCGACCTGATCATCACCGCCGATCCGTTCAACGACGTCCTCCGCGGCTATACGCCGGGCAACGCCGTGCCCGTATTCGAGGTTCCGACTCCGACGAACGGGCCGACCGGTCTCGCCTGGGACTCCCTCCGGGACGAGTACGTCTACGCCGACTTCGAGACGGATCAGATCGTCGTCATCGATGCGGCGACGCTGACGCTCGCGCGCACGCTCGACACGCCGTCGCTGACGCGCATGGCCGGCACCGCCTACGACTGCACCGACGACGCGTACATCGTCGGCGACCGGGACCAGCGCGAGCACTTCCTCGTCGACCCGATCACCGGCGCGATCGGCCTGTCCTTCCCCTCGGCGGGGCAAGGCACGTCCGTCCCCCGCGGACTCGCGCAGTCCAGTGACGGCGGCATCTGGAGCGGCGACTTCCAGTTTCCGGACGTGATCCTGCACGAGGCGGGCCACGGCCCGGTGATCGGCTGCGGTGTCGGGGACAGCTTCTGCGGCCCCGCGGCGGCGAACTCGACCGGCAGCTCGGCGTCCATCGCCGCGGTCGGCAGCACGGCCGTCGTGGACAACGACCTCGTTCTGCAGGGCTTCGGACTTCCGCTCCAGTCGTTCGGCTACTTCCTCGGCAGCCAGACCCAGGACTTCGTCGCGAACGCCGGCGGCAGCGCGGGCAACCTCTGCCTCGGCGGTGCGATCGGACGCGCGGTCGGTGGCTCGACGGTCAACTCCGGCAACGGCGGCTTCGTCACGGTGACCGCCGACCTCACGGCGATTCCGCAGCCGACGGGACCGGTCATGGTGATGGTCGGCGAGACGTGGAACTTCCAGTGCTGGTTCCGCGACTCGATCGGCGGCACGGCCTCCTCCAACTTCACCGACGGCGTGTCGGTGACGTTCCAGTAAGTCGACTCGAGCGCTTTCGAGCGATGGCCCTCGGCGCCCCGGCGCCCGCTTCATCTACGATGAGCGGGGTCGGGGCGTCGAACTCGAGCGGTCGTCCCACTCGACCGACGCACGCAATGAACGCACGCACCGCATCGCTCGCGCTCTCCCTCTCGCTCCTCGCATCCCCACCGAGCCTCGCGAGCGATCTCACCATCGACCTCGGTCGCGGGCCGGTAACCGTCTTCGTGCCTTCGAGCTACGACCGCGAGGTCCCGATGCCGCTCGTCGTCGCGCTCCACGGCTACAGCGCGTCGAGCACGTGGATGGAGAACTTCCTCCAGCTCACACCGGTCGCCGAGTCGGTCGGCTTCCTCTACGCGCGCGCCGACGGGACGGTCGACGGCTCGAACAACCGCTTCTGGAACGCGACGGACGCCTGCTGCGACTTCTTCGACGCGATGCCGGACGACTCCCGGTACCTCCGAGCGCTCATCGAGGAGATCGCCGCTCGCCTCGCGGTGGATCGGCGCCGCATCCACCTGATCGGGCACTCGAACGGCTGCTTCATGTCGAACCGGATGGCCTGTGAACACGCGGATCTGATCGCGTCGTTCGTCGGCTTCGGCGGCGCCACCTGGAGCGACGAGTCCCTCTGCGCGAACTCCGAGCCGGTGCACATGCTGCACATCCACGGCACGAACGACACCTGGATCGACTACGACGGCGGTCTCATCGACAGCGTGACGTATCCGGGCGCGGTCGAGACCGTCGAGACGTGGGCCGCGCTCAACGGGTGCGCGCTCGTTCCCGAGGTCTCGCCGACCAGGCTCGATCTCGACACGATGGTCGCAGGCGACGAGACGACCGTGACGCGCTACGTGAGCGCGTGCGACCTCGGCGGCTCGGCGGAGCTCTGGACGCTGGCTGGCAGCGGCCACGTCCCCATCCTGACGCCGCAGGCGAACGAGTTCGTCGTCCGCTGGCTGTTCGCGCACCCCAAGCCCGGCGCGGGAACGAACCACTGCGCGTCGACGCCGAACTCGACGGGGAGCCCCGCGGTGATGCGCGGCGAGGGCTCCAGCTCGATCGCCGCCGCCGACCTCAGGCTCGTCGCCGAGTCGCTCCCGCGCGACCAGGAGGCGCTCGTCTTCTATGGCCAGGACGACGCCGCGCTGCCGCTCGGCAACGGAACGCTTTGCGTCGGGTCGGGTGGCCGCGGGCTGTTCCGCTTCCCTGTCCTGGACACCGGACCGAGCGGGCGGATCGAGCAGCCGATCACCTACGCGGGCCGGGAGTCCCAGCTCGCCGTCGGGTCGACCTGGCGGTTCCAGGCGTGGTTCCGCGATCCGGTCGCGGGCGGGAGCGGCTTCGATCTGTCGAACGGACTGACGGTCGTCTTCCGGCCCTGACGCCCAGCGACGACTACAGGATGTCTTCGCGGTAGACGAACGGCTTGCGACGGAGGCGGTCCTTGCGGTGTGCCGCCAGCCGCCAGAGCGTGTCCGGGCCGACCACGGCGAGGTAGGTTCGCACTCGGCCCTCGCGCTGGATCCGCACCTTTCCCGCGACGAGGCCGACGAGCTCGCGATCGAACTCGCCGAGCTTCCGGTAGACGCCCGCGCCGATCTGGTCGGGCGCGCTCAGGAACTCGTCCGGGATGTCGAGGAGAACGCCTTCGACGCCGTCCACCCTTCGCACGGGCGCGTCGGCCCTCCAGCGATCCCAGCCGCGTCGCCCCTGGACCTCCAGCAGCTCGCCGTCCTCGGGCGGGTCGAAGGAGAGGGGGACCTCCGGGAGGCGAATCTCCATCTCGGCCGTGAACAGCCCACCGCCGACGGGCTCGATCACCGAGCGCTCCAGGCTGGGGCCGTCGCCGAAGAAGGCCTCGACGAGGACCTCCCCGCGCTCGGCCGTCCGGCCCAGGAAGACCACGCCGTACTCGGTCGAGACGCCGAGCTCGCGCCCGTTCTCGGTCTCGATCCCGAGGACCGGGTCGGCCAGATCGCGCTTGCCAGTACACGCCGTCGCCAGCGCGCACGCCAGGAGGGCCGCGACGGCCGTCGCGCGGCGGCTTCCTCGGGAGTCTCGGTGGGCCATGGGAGCGCTTCGAAGGATGGCGGGGAGGGGGCCCCCGCGCCACGATTATCGACGGTTCGCGCCCTCGGCTCGACCGCCTCTCGGGATTGATCGAGCCCATTTCGGTGGGCCCTGACCGGGCGAATCGTCCGCGCGGCGAACCTATGATCCGCGGCATGGTGCGTCCTGACGCGAGCAGCCCCCGTCCTCCCAAGTGGGGTGCGGCGGGGGATCTGCCCGCACGCTGTGTCGAACTAGCCGGTGAGAGTCCGGCCCTGGTAATCGCCGGAGAGCCAGGTAGCAGGCTCCAGCCGTC